>NZ_CP020538.1:2251611-2585722 GCF_002080435.1 Sphingobium herbicidovorans
GCCGCCGCGGCCGGAATCGAGCGGATCATAGTGGAGGTCGATCGCGTCGATCAGATCGAGCCCGCGCTTGCGGCCGGGGCGACCCACCTGCTGCTCGACAATATGGACGCACCTACATTGCGCGGCGCGGTAACGCTGGTCGGGGCGCGCGTTCCTACCGAAGCATCCGGCGGCGTCACGCTTGAGACGATTCGCGCGAAGGCGGAAACCGGCGTGACCTTTATCAGCGTGGGACGGCTGACCCAGTCCGCACCCGCCGCCGATATCGGCCTGGACTTCGCCTTTGCTTGAAAGGGTCGCGGCGCTCCTGATGCTGGTCGCGCCCGGTACGGCTCTGGCGCAGGCCGCCTCGTGCAGCCCTCCCGCGCAAATTCCCCGGCCTCGCCTGGAAACTGCCAGCGCCAGTGAGCCTCGCCGTTTTCTTCCCATAGGCGGCTATACGCTCGCCCTGAGCTGGTCGCCCCAATATTGCGCAACGGCGCGGGGCGCAGACAGCGCCATCCAATGTGGCGGCCGCAGCGGCCGTTTCGGCTTCGTCCTCCACGGTCTATGGCCCGAGGGAGAGGGGGCTGAATGGCCGCAATATTGCCGCCCCGCCAAGCTCCTTCCCCGAAATCTTATCCGCGAAAATCTCTGTACGACGCCGTCTGTCCAGTTGCTCCAGCATGAATGGGCCAAGCATGGCAGCTGCATGGCCACAAGGCCTGAGCTATATTTTGATCTTTCCCGCGCCCTCTACGGATCAATCCGCTATCCTGACATGAATGCCCTGGCGCGGCGCGACACCCTTACGGTAGCCGACTTTGTCGCAGCCTTCGTCCGCGTAAATTCGCGTCTGAAGCCACATATGATCCGGGTGCAAACGGTGCGCGGAAACCGCCTGAAGGAAATATGGCTTTGCATGGATCGGGCGATGGAGTTTGTCCGCTGTCCCGCTCGCCAAAGGGGTGCGCCAGCCGCCAGCCGTCTCCGCATCGAACCAGGGCCTGCGATGCCACGCACGAAAAAGGCCGCGCCAACACCGCCGCGCCGTCCAGCGCTGATCCTTGACCTGGACCCCAATGCGCAGGCGCCAGCCAACTGATCGGCCATATGGCGCCCGGCTATAGGTCGATCGTTGCCGTTGAGGGATGATGCCGGTCCAGATGCCTGCGAATAAGGCGCAGGTTTTTGGTGTTGGACTTGAACAGAAAATCGAAAACGTCCCCGGCAAAGGGAATTGCGCCGACGACCGTGTCGAAACCCACATTCGCCGCCATGCGCGTCAATTGCCATTTTGACATGCCCAGATTTCGTGCTTCCCACACGATCCACGCGCCCATCGCCGCAGTAGCCAAATCGCCCACGATCGGGATCAGGCCGACCAGGCTGTCCAGTCCCACGCGCCGTTTGGTGCCGGGGATGACGAACAGCCCCTCCAACAAGGCTTCCATGGCTTCGATCCGCCGCCGCACTGATGCGGGGTCGCGACCAAAGCCGGGCATGTCGCGTACCATCCGGTCAAACTGGTCTTGCGAAAGGGCCATTGCTGCTCCTCCAATAAATCCTAATTGGGGCTGCGGAACAGATGGTTCAATGGGTGCCGCGCCCGAGGGGACGGCATGAAGCCCGTGAGCCGCCGGGAAACGAGCGACCATCGCACGGGCGAGCCCAGCGCGATATAGCCGTTATGGGCTTGCATCAGCGCCTCTGCCTCCGCCACCCGCGCCAAACGCTCCGAAGCGCTGCTGGCCATACTCGCCGCCTGCATTTGCGCCTCTGCCTGGGCCGAGCAATGCACCTTTCGCGCGCAACTGACTCGCCCAAGATACCAGAGCGCGCTGTCATAGGCCGCTACATCGTCGATCAACCGCAGGTCCGCGTCATCCTTCATCGCCACTCTTTCGACCCGCAGCCCGATCAGGCCCAGATCATGCCGGATCAGTCCAAAAAGCGTGGTGGCGCCCGGTCCGTTTGGCAATGCGACGCGCAGCACCGGGGGATCGCCATTGTCGCTGCGCCAGCGCGCTATCACGGCAGCGGCCTGCGCTCGCCGATCATCCATCGTCATGTCCGCCCAGCCGGGTACGGTGGGTGGTCGTGGCAGATCCAGTTGTGCGGGTACGATCTGTTCGGTGGTTGCCCAGCCGCCCAAAGGGAAAAGGATGGGCAACTGCTTACGGTCGATCGCCATATTGATCGCCTGTCGCACACCGTCATCGTCCAGCAGTTTGCCTTGACCCGTTACCGCCAGTCCGAGCAATCCCTGTACGGGATCGACCTGGACCGCATTGCGATCAATTCCGGCGGGCACCAGCAACGGCAGATCGGCGAAGCGCCCGCCCAACACGATCGCTGCCTTGCCCTCCCGGAAACGGATGACGGCCAACGCTGCCCGTTCCGCCCGCAGGATGCGTGTTTCCCAGGCGCTTGCTGGCGATTCATCCTCGCCGTCATCTGGCTGGTCCACCGGGGTCAGTATCAGCGCCTTGCCCCAGCGCTCGTGGCGGTAGGGGCCTGTGCCCCCTTCGCGTGACAGCAGCGCCATCTGCGGCTGCGCCAGCATCTGCAACAGATAGGGTCGCGGCGCGGCCAGGCGGATTTCTATGACCTCGCCGGTCATCGGCACAACAGCCTCCACTGCGTCGAGCGGCCCCTCGGGATCTAGCCGTCGCAGCGATTCGATCCGTGCCATCAGCAGGCGCGCGACATCCTTCGCCGCCACCCTCTCGCCATCGGGCCATTGCGCCCGCCGCAGCCGGAATATGTAGCTGCGCCCGTCATCACCGACGATCCAGCGCTGCGCGAGCGCGGGCAATATCTCGCCGCTTGCATCGAATGCGACCAGCCCTTGCGCCGTCGCCTCAAGGATCAGCTTCGCGCCGGGATCGGGCAGATTTTCCAGCGGCTTCACGAAATCGGCAGGCGATCCAACGACGCTGACCACGACCGGCCCGCTTGCCTCCTGCGAACAACCAGCAAGCAGCGCAACGGCGCCCATCAGGACGGCAATCGATCGGAGCAGGGGGGCGGCTACGGTCATGCGTTCAACAGGCTTAGAGTCTGTCTCGCCCAAGTTGAAGCATTTACGTCAGGCATTGCCTCCTTTGTGATCAGGGGCTGGTTTTTTCGCCGCCCGATTGCCGGAGGAAGTCTTCCGATCCCGGAATGGGATTTTGTTAACCATGAGTCCGCATTGCCGTTTGGTAGCCCGAGTCTATGACTTTCGATATGCGCATCCTATCCACAACATTGCTTGTCTTTGCCGCCGCCGGAGCGGCCGCTTTGGCGCAGGGCACGCCGACGCCCTTCACCATAGCCGAAAGCGGGCGAGGCTATGCCTCGCTCAAGGATGCGGTGGCAGCGATCGGCAATGGCAAAGGGACAGTGGTAATCGCGCCCGGCACCTATGCGCAATGCGCGGTGCAGGAAGGCGGGGATATTGTCTATCGTGCCCAGACGCCCGGCAGCGTGATCCTCGACGGCGTTCCCTGTGAGGACAAGGCGGCGCTGGTGTTGCGTGGACGGTCGAGCAGCGTCGATGGTATCATATTCCAGAATTTGCGTGTTCCCGATGGCAATGGCGCGGGCATTCGCCTGGAAAGCGGCGATCTGACCGTCGCCAACAGCCTCTTCCGCAACAGCGAGGAAGGGATTTTGAGCGGCGATGCGCCGGGTAACAGCGTCACCATCGACAAGTCCACATTCCGCCATCTTGGCCGCTGCGACCGGGACCTGGATTGCGCCCACGGCATCTATATCGGTCGTTATGGCAAGCTCACCGTTACACGCTCCCGTTTCGATCAGGGCGATGGCGGCCATTATCTGAAGACTCGCACGCCGCGCGTCACGATCACCGACAACAGCTTCGATGATAGCGGCGGGCGCCTGACCAACTATATGATCGACCTGTCCAATGGCGCCAGCGGTGAAATCAGCCGCAACGAAATGGTGCAGGGCCGGAACAAGGATAATTACAGCGCCTTCATCACCGTCGCGCCGGAAGGGCGGGAGCATGACAGCAGCGGCTTGTCGATCGCGGGCAACAGTGCATCCTTCGTGCCGGGCCTGCAGCGAAACAGCAGCTTCGTCGCCAATTTCACTGACGACATCGTGAAAATCGGACCGAATCGTCTGGCGAGCGGGATCAGGCAGGCAGACCGCCGCTGACGGCCACTGGCTTGCGCGGGCCGCTGTTCAGGTCGATAACTGTGCGATGCGCAGCACTCATGATTCCGCCACAGTACGCCTCTATCACCTGAGCGACTCCGAAGAAGGGGGCGCAGCGACGACCCTCTTTTACGGACCGTTAAGTCAAGCTGTGCTTATCGCGGAGCAGCAGTCGCAAGATATCCAGGACGGGCTGTTCATCGCCACCGATAATGATGTGGTCGCCTGGCTTGATTTGCAGGAGGCTGAATAGGCGCCTCCATGTTGAGGAGGGAATGTGCGGAAGTTGGAAGGCTTTTTCGACGTCAGTTATGACAGCAGCCGCAAGCTGATCAAAATTACCACCTATGGTTTCTGGAATCTCCAGGTGGTCGAGCAGTTTGCGCAGGCGATCGCCGACATCAGCAGGGTCGCTGATGATGGTTGCGACACGCTGCTCAACACCTGCCGGACGGAAATCCACACCCTGGAGGTCAGCGAGGCGTTGGGCCGTATCTCCTATCCCAACAGAGATGCCAACTCGGGCCGGATCGCCATAGTGTCGCCATCCATGCTCCTGCGGATGCAGACCAAGCGAATACAGCCGCCTGACGGCAACTTTGGCTATTTCGATACCGAACAGGAGGCGTTGCAGTGGCTTGCGGCCGCCTAGCGCCTGCATCTGCGTTCCCGCTTTTCCGCACCCTTCCGGCTCTATAGAGTTGTAAAAGCCGGCCGGGAAGGAGAAGCGTTCATGTCTTACACCCTCATCACCGCCAATCGAAACTATTCGAGCTGGTCGCTTCGTCCCTGGATGCTGATGAAGGCGCTGGGCATTCCGTTCGTGGATAGGCTGGAACCGTTCGCGCATAGCGTCAATTACGCTGCCTTCCGCGCCTTTTCCCCCACGGGGCAGGTTCCTGTGCTGATGGATGAAAGTCGGACCGCTTGGGACTCGCTCGGCATCACGCTTTACCTTGCCGATCGGCATGCCGGGGTTTGGCCGCAGGATGAGGACGCCCGCGCCTTTGCCCAGTGCGCCGTTGCCGAAATGCACAGCGGCTTTTCGACTCTGCGGAACGAATGCCCGATGAACGTCGGGGTGCGCGTGGAACAGGACCTGCCATCCCCTTCCCTTAACCGGGATATCGCGCGATTGGCCGAGTTGTGGGGCGAGGGGTTGAAGCGATTCGGCGGCCCCTATCTCGCGGGACCGGCATTCACGGCTGCGGATGCCTTTTACGCTCCGGTGGCCTTTCGCGTGCGGACCTACGCCCTGGACGTCGGCCCCGCCGCACGGAAATGGGTCGACCATATCTTGGCTCATCCCGCGATGCAGGAATGGGAAGCCGCTGCCCTGGCGGAGACATGGCGCGAAGAAAGCCATGAGGCGGAGGTGGGTGCAGCGGGGCGCATCATCCAGGATGATCGCGCCTAGTTAAGGCTCCGCTGCAGGCATGCTATCGCCGGAAACAGGAAATATTGGCTTTCTTCCCCCTTTCGCCGGACCCCGTCTGGGTCTAGGGGGAGACTGTTATGGTCAAGCCCCGCACGCTGTACGAGAAGATTTGGGACGCGCATGTCATTGAACGCCGTCCCGATGGAACCTGCCTCATCTATATTGATCGCCACCTCGTTCATGAGGTGACGAGCCCCCAGGCTTTCGAGGGCCTTCGACTGGCTGGCCGGCCGGTGCGCCGCCCCGATCTGACTCTCGCCGTGCCGGATCATAATCTGCCGACCACGCCCCGCCGGGACGTGCAAGGCAATCGCATCCCGATCGCCGACCCCGAAAGCGCGCAGCAACTCGCCGCGCTGGAACGGAACGCCCCGGAATTTGGCGTTCGCCTGATCGGTGACGCAGACCTGGAGCAGGGCATCGTCCATGTTGTCGGGCCGGAACAGGGCTTTACCCTGCCGGGCACGACGCTGGTTTGCGGCGACAGTCACACCAGTTCGCATGGCGCATTGGGCGCGCTGGCCTTCGGCATCGGCACGTCCGAAGTCGAGCATGTGCTGGCCACCCAGACGCTCATGCTGAAGCAGTCGAAGACCATGGAAGTCGTGGTCGAGGGTCAGTTGGGCTTTGGCGTCACGCCCAAGGATGTCGCGCTGGCGATCTGTGGGCGCATCGGTACGGCTGGCGGCACCGGCTATGTCATGGAATATCGGGGATCGGTTTTCCGCGACATGTCGATAGAGGGTCGCCTGACCGTCGCCAACATGTCGATCGAGGCGGGGGCCCGTTCCGGCCTGTTCGCGCCGGATGACAAGACCTTCGCCTATCTCAAGGGACGTCCGATGGCGCCCCAGGGCGCGGCCTGGGACGCGGCGGTCGCCTATTGGCGGACGCTCGTTACCGACGAAGGAGCGCAGTTCGACAAGACGGTCGTCATCGACGCCGCCGACATTGTGCCCAATGTCACCTGGGGCACCAGCCCTGAGGATGTCGTGCCGGTCACTGGCGCTGTCCCCAGCCCGGACAGCTTCGCCGATCCGTCCAAGCGCGCCGCCGCGCAGAAGTCGCTCGACTATATGGGCCTGTCTGCCGGGCAGCGGATGGAGGATGTGTCGGTCGAGCATATCTTCATCGGCAGCTGCACCAACAGCCGCATCGAAGATCTGCGCGCCGCCGCCGCCCTGCTTAAGGGGCGTCACATCGCGAGCGGGATCAAGCAGGCGCTGGTCGTGCCGGGTTCCGGTCTGGTCAAGCAGCAGGCAGAGGCCGAGGGGCTGGACCGCATATTCAAGGATGCGGGCTTTGAATGGCGGGAGCCAGGCTGTTCGGCGTGTCTGGGCATGAACCCGGACAAGGTGCCTGCGGGGGAGCGCTGCGCCTCCACCAGCAACCGCAACTTCATGGGCCGCCAGGGTCCGGGATCGCGGACACATCTCGTTTCTCCGGCCATGGCAGCTGCCGCCGCCATCACCGGGCGCCTGACTGACGTGCGGGAATTGCTGAAAGAAAAACAGGGGGAGGTCGTCGCATGAAGAAGGTGTTCTGGCTGCTGGCGCTCGGCGCGCTGGCCAGTGCCGCAATGGCGGCGACACTCGGGCGCGCGGAAGATACGCGCCGCCTGGAGAGCAAGCAGGCGAATTGATGGAAAAGCTGACTATCGTTGACGGCCGGGCCTATCCGTTCGGAATGAAGAATGTCGATACCGACATCGTCATTCCGGCGCATTGGCTCAAGACCATTTCGCGCGCTGGCTTGGGCAAGGGCGCGTTCGAAGTGCTGCGCAAAGAGCCCGGCAATGTCTTTGATGATCCGGAATATGCGGGCAGCCCAATCCTGATTGCAGGGGACAATTTCGGTTGCGGGTCGAGCCGTGAGCATGCTGCCTGGGCGCTTGCTGACCTGGGCATCAAGGTGGTGATTTCACCAAGCTTTTCGGACATTTTTTCCGGTAATGCATTCAAGAATGGCATATTGACCGTCGTCCTGCCGCAGGAGGCTATTGATCGGTTGATGGAAGTTGCGAAGACCGACCCGATCCATGTCGATCTGGAGCAGCAGACCGTCACGACGCAGTTCCAGGATCGCTTCGAATTCGAGATCGATCCGTTCCGCAAACATTGCCTGCTGGGCGGCCTTGACGAGATCGGACTGACACTGGGGCAGGCTGACACGATCAGCCAGTTCGAGGCGAAGGACGCCGGGCTGCGGCCGTGGCTCGTTCCCGCCGTTGCGTAACCGTCGCGATCTTCCTATTTCGATAGATAATCCAGTTCATTTCAACAGGGCATCAGCATGACGACTTTCGACGATCGCGAAAAAGCCTTTGAAAATATGTACGCCCGCGACCAGGAGATGCAGTTCCGCATCCAGGCGCGGCGTAACCGGCTGTTGGGCGAATGGGCTGCGGCGAAGATGGGACTGACGCCGGAAGAAACCGACGCCTATGCGAAGGCGGTGGTGCAGGCCGATTTCGAGGAAGCGGGTGATGAGGATGTCATTCGTAAGCTGGTGGGCGACATGACGCAGGCTGGCGTCGATATCGACGAGGCGGGCGTACGCACTGCGCTGGAAGAACAGCAGGTGATCGCTCGCCGGCAGTTCATCGAAGCACAGTAAGACAGGACACGCTTTTCCATGCCAATGGCTGCCGATGAAATTGCGGACATGATCCGCGCGGCCATTCCCGATGCGCAGGTCGAGATTACCGATCTTGCCGGGGATGGCGACCATTATGCGGCGCGGGTGGTGTCGGAAAGCTTTCGCGGCATGAGCCGGGTGGCCCAGCAGCGCGCGGTTTACGCCGCGCTGGACGGCCGGATGGGTGGCGTGCTTCACGCCTTGCAACTGACCACCGCCGTTCCCAACTAACGGCTTGGAAATTTTCATGCGCGCCATGGCTTATTTGCGGGCGCCTGACAGGAATGGACCGACAATGACCGACGCCGTGCAACAGCGGATCGCCGATATCGTGAACAGCAATGATGTGGTGCTCTTCATGAAGGGGACGCCGCTGTTCCCGCAGTGCGGCTTTTCCAGCCGGGCGATCGCCATTCTTGAACATCTCGGCGTAGCCTATGAAACCGTCGATGTGCTTCAGGACCAGCTGATCCGGCAGGGCATCAAGAGCTTTTCCGATTGGCCGACGATCCCGCAGCTCTATGTGAAGGGCGAATTTGTGGGCGGCAGTGACATCATGATGGAAATGTATGAAGCGGGCGAGCTGGAGCAGTTGATGACAGACCAAGGCGTCGCATCAGCGAGCTAAAGGCTGTTCCTGTCCCAGGTCAGACGCGGATGATCTCGGGCAGTATGGCGTCGAGCAGCAACATCGCCGCCGGGGTGACGCGCAGACGTTGACCGGTCCGTTCGACCAGATTCAGCGCCGTAAGACGAATGATCGCTTCGTCGTCGAGCAGCACATCCGGTTGTAGCCCGGACATATCCGCAATCCTGCGAAGGTCGACCCCTTCGGCAAGGCGCAGGCCCATGATCAGTGCCTCGCGAGCGCGGTCGGTGGGAGCAAGCGGCTCCTCGCTTTGCAGCCCATGGCCATTGCGGTGCACCGCGTTCATCCAGTTTTCCGGTTTCTTGTGGCGCAGCGTCGCTACGCCGTTCCGGCGGCCATGCGCTCCGGGACCAACGCCAGCATAGGCGCCATAGCGCCAGTAAGTCAGATTGTGCCGGCTTTGCTGACCCGGTCGGGCGTGGTTGCTGATTTCGTAGGCCGGCAGGCCCGCGGCGTCGGTCATGGCCTGGGTTTGTTCATAAAGCGTTGCGGCATGATCAGGATCGGCAGGGGTCATCTTGCCCTGCGCGACGAGGGTGGCGAACCGGGTGCCGGGTTCGATCGTCAACTGATAGAGGGAAAGATGATCCGTGCCGAAGGAGAGGCCTTGGGCCAGTTCTGCTTCCCAAGCAGCCTCGCTTTGATCCGGCCGGGCGTAGATGAGGTCGAAATTGACGCGGTCGAAGACGGATTGCGCCACATCGAGCGCGGCGAGCCCCTCGGCAACGTCATGCGCCCTGCCCAGAAAATGCAATGCCTGATCGTCAAGCGCCTGGATACCGAGCGACACGCGGTTCACCCCCGCTTTCGCCAGATCGGCAAAGCGCGCGGCCTCCACCGAACTCGGATTGGCTTCGAGCGTGATTTCCATGTCCCTCGTCGGCTGCCAATAGCCTGATGCAGCATCGATCAGGCTGGCGACAATAGCGGGTGGCATGAGCGACGGCGTACCTCCGCCGAAAAAGATCGACGACAACGGCCGTCCGGGGTTCAGCGCCGCTTCATGGGCAAGATCGTCCAGCAGGGCGCTACGCCAGGCATCCATGTCGATGTCGGCCCGGACATGGCTGTTAAAATCGCAATAAGGACATTTCGAAACACAAAATGGCCAGTGCACATATAAGGCCATGGGTTCTTGCGCGAGCGCTGGGGAATCGAGTGGGGACAGGGGCATGACTGGGGGGCGCATTAGACGGCTTTGGGTCGCGCGGCTAGCGATCGCTGGCGCGGCTGTCGTCATTGCCGACAGCGCCATGGCGATGTCCGGGCATCAGGCCAGGCAGTCGGAAAGGGTGATGCCCGCATCCTATTATGGCATTAAAGAAGCGGATCGCGATGATGACCTGCTCCGTGATGTCACTCTGGGCATGCATAATGATGAGCGGAAATCGCTGGGCCTGCCGCTGCTCAGTTGGGACAATGCCCTTGCGGAGGATGCCGCGCGCTACGCCCGGCAAATGGCGGTTACCAATCATTTTCAGCATTCGCCGCGTTCATCCCGCTCTGTTCCGAGCGGCGAGAATCTCTGGATGGGTCCGCGGCGGTTGTACGAATATGATGTCATGATCGGCGCGTTTCTGGATGAAAAGCGGCTGTTTCGGCGTGGTGGCAAGCTGCCCAATATCAGCGTTTCGGGGCGTTGGCAGGATGTGGGGCATTATACGCAGATGATCTGGCGTGGCACGCGCAAGCTGGGTTGCGCGCTGGCTGACGGGCAGAATTACGAATATCTCGTCTGCCGTTATTTCCCGGCTGGCAACAACTTCGGCCAAGGCCCGCTCGACGCCGACGACAGCCCGCGCGGATCCCAGTTCGCGAGCGGAGCGGAATAGGCGCCCGCGCCGCTTCGTCAGAACACCGATGCGACCAGTTGCGCGAAGGCGTCGGCGCGATGGCTCATCGCATGCTTTTTCGCAGGCTCCATCTCACCAAAAGTGATCGCATGCCCCAGCGGCTGGAAGATCGGATCATAGCCAAAGCCCTTTTCGCCGCGCGGCGGCCAGGCGATCGTGCCATCGACCCGGCCTTCGAACGCTTCGACATGGCCGTCGGGCCACGCCAGAGCGAGAGCGCAGATGAAATGCGCGCCGTGACCCGCGTTCGGCCCCTTGGCTTCGATCGCGTCCCAGACCAGCTTCATGGCGATGCCGAAATCCTTCGTTTCGCCGGCCCAGCGCGCGGAAAAAATACCCGGATCACCATTCAATGCCTCGACGCAAAGGCCGCTGTCGTCGGCCAGCGCAGGCAGTCCCGACAGGTCGGCCGCCTGCATCGCCTTCAGCTCTGCGTTGGCGATGAAGGTGGTTCCGGTTTCTTCCGGTTCCGGCAGGTCCAGCTCCGCCGCCGACACGGTTTCTATGCCGTACGGCGCCAGCAGTTCGCCGATCTCCCGAACCTTGCCGGGATTGTGGCTCGCGATCACCAGCTTGCCGGGGGCCAGCTTGCGGATCGCCTGTTCCTGTCCGAAGTCGTCGCTCATTATCTGTCCTTATTGCCGTTCGCCCAGGGCGTGTCGAGAAGCGGGTGTCCGTTTCCCTGCACGGCCGGAACGAAGGGAGGCCGGAATCTAGCGGCCGGTCGCCCTGTCCTGCGCCGCGAAGATCTGCGCGCAGCCGATGCGGGCGAGACGGAGCAGGCGGAGCAGCTCTTCCTCGTCATAGGCCGCGCCTTCTGCGGTAGCCTGGACTTCGGCGAACTTGCCGTCCCCGGTCAGGATCAGGTTGGCGTCAGTCTCTGCATTGCTGTCCTCGGCATAGTCGAGGTCCAGAACGGGCGTGCCGTTGTAGATGCCACAGCTGATCGCCGCGACCTTCTGAATGATCGGGTCTTCGGCCAATGCGCCGGACGCCAGCAGCTTGTCTATGGCGATGCGCAGTGCGACCCAGCTGCCCGAGATGGCGGCGGTGCGGGTGCCGCCATCGGCCTGGATGACGTCGCAATCTACGACGATCTGGCGTTCGCCCAGCTTCTTGAGATCCACCACGGTGCGCAGCGAGCGACCGATTAGCCGCTGGATCTCCTGGGTACGTCCCGACTGCTTGCCCTTGGCGGCCTCGCGGCTACCACGGGTATGGGTGGCGCGGGGCAGCATGCCATATTCCGCCGTGACCCAGCCTGAGCCCTTGCCGCGCAGGAAGGGGGGCACCTTTTCCTCGACCGATGCGGTGCACAGCACGCGCGTGTCGCCGAAGCTGACGAGGCAGCTGCCCTCTGCATGAATGGTGAAGCCGGGCTCCATGGTGATGTCGCGCATCTGGTCGGGCGCGCGGCCGGAAGGACGCATAAAATTGTTTCTCCGAAGCGTTCAGTGGGTGGGGCTTAGCGCCGGGCGTGGCGTCATGCCAGTGGCGATACGCGCGAAAGATGATAGGAAGCCTGGCATGCAACTGCGATGGATGATGATTTTGACGGGTGCAGCCCTGCTGGCGGGATGCACGCAGGAGCGCCCCGAGCTGGAAAAGCCGGTCGCGGCGGGGGATACGATTCGTTTCTCCGCTGGTCCCTGCTTCGGCACCTGCCCCACCTATAGCCTGCGCGTGACGCCGGACGGTTCCGGCCTGATTGAGCCGGAGCGGTTCACGGCCGTTCCCGGCGCGACCCGCTTTACGGTCACCCGCCCGCAATATCGCCGCTTCCGTGCAATGCTGGCGCAGTTCCGTCCGCCTGCCGGGACAACCAGGCGAATCACGCATGGCGAAAATTGCACGCGCTTCGCTACGGACATGCCCGGTTACACGATTGAATGGCTGAGGGCGGACGCCCCGCCAACCCGGCTGGAGTTTCAATCGGGATGCGGCGACGCTGCTTATGGCAAGCTGCGCGCGGCGATCGCTTCGATCCCTCGGATGCTGGACGTCGATGCCATGGTCAAGCCAACAGGCCGCCGCTAGTGCGCGACTTGAGTGCGGCCGATTGCTTGCCTAGATAGATGGCCATGGCGGTCACACCGGTTACAGAACTCAATGAGCGGGCGCGCGACGTCTTTCGCGTGGTGGTCGAGAGCTATCTCGGCACCGGCTTGCCCGTGGGTTCGCGCACCATCAGCAAGATCGCCTCGCTCAGCCTGTCGCCCGCATCGATCCGCAACGTCATGCAGGATCTTGAGGAACTGGGGCTGCTGGCCGCGCCGCATACATCCGCAGGGCGGATGCCGACCGAAACCGGGCTGCGCCTTTTTGTCGATGGCATGATGCAGGCGGCAGAGCCATCTATCGAGGAACGACGCGCGATCGAGGCGGGCGTCGTTGAAGGAGGACCGATCGAGGAGGCGCTGTCAGCGGCTACCGCTGCCTTGTCCGGCCTTTCCGCCTGCGCCGGGATCGTGATGGTGCCCAAGCGCGAGCCGGTGCTGCGGCAATTCGGCTTTGTGCCATTGAACGACCGGCAGGCGCTCGCCGTGCTGGTCGGGCAGGACGGATCGGTTGAAAACCGCGTGCTGGACATGCCGCGGGGTGTGACGCCGGTGATGCTGAACGAAGCGGCGAACTTCATGTCGGCGCGGTTTGCCGGGATGACGCTGCGGGAAGCGGGTGACGCCCTGCAGCGGGAGATGGAGGGCGAACGGACGGCGTTGCAGGGCGCGGCGCGCGAACTGGTGGAACGGGGGATCGCGGTCTGGTCGCAGGATGCCGATGATCGGCCCGTGCTGATCGTTCGGGGGCAGGCGCATTTGCTGGATGACGGCACCGCTGCGGACCTGGAACGGGTGCGGCAGTTGCTGGAGCAGCTGGAAGGCAAGCAGGAGATTTCGCGCCTGCTGGAAAATGCGCTGGCGGGGAGCGCGACGAAAATCTTCATCGGGTCGGAAAACAAGCTCTTTTCCCTGTCCGGTTCTTCGGTCATAGCCGCGCCTTACCGTGGCGGCGATGGCCGTGTCGTCGGCGTGGTCGGGGTCATTGGCCCCACGCGCTTGAACTATGCGCGGGTGATCCCCATGGTGGATTTCACTGCGCAGACGTTGTCGAGATTGATGAGATGAGCGAAGACAAGCAGAATATCGAAAATACCGAAGTTGTGGATGAACTGCCCGAGGACACCGCACCTGCTGGAGACGCTGCGGCGGAGCGTATCGCTGCGCTGGAGGCCGAACTGGCAACGGCAAAGCAGGATGTTCTCTATGCCCATGCCGAGACGCAGAATGTCCGGCGGCGACTGGAAAAGGAACTGGCGGACGCCCGCTCCTACGCTTCGACGGCTTTCGCCCGCGACATATTGTCGGTCGCCGACAATCTGGGGCGCGCGTTGCAGGCGATACCGGCGGACCTGCGCGAAGACGACAAGTTCAAGGGACTGGTCGCCGGTCTGGAAGCGACGGGCCGCGAGCTGGAGAATGTGTTCGGGCGCAACGGCATCGAAAAGCTGGTTTCTGTCGGGCAGCCGCTCGACCCCAACAAGCATCAGGCGATGATGGAAGTGCCATCCGATGAGGCCGAGCCGGGAACTGTGCTGGTCGAGATGCAGGCGGGATATATGATCAAGGACCGGCTGTTGCGGCCGGCGCTGGTGAGTGTGGCGAAGAAGCCCGACTGACCAAAAACGCCCGTATCCGGGAGCTATTGACCCTCCGGTCCTTTGGACTGGAGGGTTTTTTCGTGAATGAAATAGTGAGTTGGATTGACTTTTTTCGAATCTAAGATATATCGTAGTGCATCGTAGACATATGGAATAATGTTATGCACGCTTTTATGAACAAGGATGCCCGTCGGCGCCATGGTGGTCACGCGCATTTCGCGGCGATGGGGGGCCGACATGGTCGGCACGGTGAAGGACATGGGCCGTTTGGCGCAGGCCCTGGTCCCTTTGGCGGCGGGTCAATGCGCGGCGGCGGGGGTGGCCGGGGCGGCCGGCGGCGATTGTTCAGCAACGATTCGCTCCAGTTGATCCTGCTGCACTTGCTGAGCGAGACGCCCCGTCATGGCTATGACCTGATCCGCGAGATCGAGAGTCGGTCGGGGGAAGCCTATGCGCCCAGCCCGGGCGTGGTCTATCCGACGCTGACGATGCTGGCGGACATGGACCTGATCGCCGAACAGCCGGGCGCAGGCAGCCGCAAGCTGTTCGCCATCAGCGAAGCGGGGCGCGTGCATTTGAGCGAGCATGCGGATGCACTGAAGGAGGCGATGGAGCGGTTGACGTCCCTGGCGCAGCAGGCCGAGCAGGTCGATGGCGCGCCGATCCGGCGGGCGATGCACAATCTGTCGATAGCCGTGCGGGCGCGGCTGGAACGGGAAGGAGCCGACCGGGAGACGATGTTCGATGTCGCATCGCTGATCGACGAGGCCGCAAGCAAGATCGAAAGGCTCTGACATGATGCTGACCGCGCACGTGCCGACGGCTCAGGGCAGCCGCTACCTCCAGCAATTGTGCAAACATTGGGGGCACAAGTTCGAGACGGAGTGCGACGCGGAGAAGGGCGTGATCGCTTTTCCCATGGGGCCGATCCGGCTGGCGGCCGGGGCGGACGGGCTTACCGTGACGATCGAGCCGAACGAGGATGCTGACGCCGAGCGGTTCAAGCAGGTGGTGGCGGAGCATCTCGACCGCTTTGCGTTTCGGGAAGCGCCTTTGCGGTTTGACTGGGGGTGAGGGTGCGCGTGGGATGGGGTGGCGTGTAGTCTCCTGAGATCCCAGCTTTCGCTGGGATGACGGATGCGAGGCGGCGTTAGCGGCTGGGGATGCGGCGGGCGCTGGCCAGGTGATGGGCGTGGGTGATGGCGACTGCCAGGGCGTCGGAGGCGTCCGGCCCCGCTACCTTAGCGCCGGGGAGCAGGCGGGACACCATGGCGTGGACCTGATCCTTGGACGCGTTGCCGACGCCGACCACCGACTTTTTGACGAGGCGCGCGGCATATTCGCCCACCTCCATGCCGGAGCGCGAGGCGGCGAGCAGCACGACGCCGCGCGCCTGGCCGAGCTTCAGGGTCGATTGCGGGTTCACGTTGACGAACACTTCCTCGACCGCCGCGCCGCCCGGCTGATGTTCAAGGATGAGGTCGGCGAGCGCGAGATCGAGCACCAGCAGGCGGCTCGCCAGCGGCATCGCTGAGTCCGTCTTGATCTGTCCGTTGGCGATGTGGGAGAGGCGATTGCCGTCAGCGGCGATCACGCCCCAGCCCGTGGTGCCAAGGCCGGGGTCGAGGCCGAGGATGATCATGCTGAGGGGTTCACGCGGAGACGCGAAGGCGCGGAGAAGGAGTATGGCTCAAGCCAACCCATCGCTGGGCTTGCGATCGCTATTGTCTCCGCGCCCCCGCGCCCCCGCGTGAAATCCACTTAACCCAGCTTCTCCATAACGTCGTCGGAGACTTCGTAATTGCCCCAGACGGTCTGGACGTCGTCATCATCTTCCAACGTGTCCACCAGCTTCATCAGCGTGGCGGCATTGGCTTCGTCGACTTCCACGGTGGTCTGCGGCTTCCAGGCGAGCTTGGCGCCCTCGGCCGGGCCGAGCTTGGCTTCCAGCGCCTTGGCGACTTCGTGAAGCGCGTCCATGGCGGTCCAGATTTCATGTTCGTCGTCGTTCGACGAGACATCATCCGCGCCCGCTTCCAGAGCGGCTTCAAAGATCGCGTCGGCATCGCCGGCGCTGGCGGGATAAGTGATGAGGCCCATGCGGTCGAAGCCGTGGCTGACCGCGCCGGACGCGCCCAGATTGCCGCCATTTTTGGAGAAGGCGGTGCGGACGTTGGTCGCGGTGCGGTTGCGGTTGTCGGTCAGCGCCTCGACGATGATGGCGACGCCGCCGGGGCCATAGCCTTCGTAGCGGATTTCTTCGTAATTTTCCGTGTCGCCGCCGATCGCCTTGTCGATGGCGCGCTGGATATTGTCCTTGGGCATGGACTGCGCCTTGGCCGCGTTGACCGCGAGGCGGAGGCGGGGGTTCATGTCCGGGTCGGGCATGCCCATCTTGGCCGCGACGGTGATTTCGCGGCTGAGCTTGGAGAACATCGAGGAACGCTTTTTGTCCTGCGCGCCCTTGCGATGCATGATGTTCTTGAATTTGCTATGGCCGGCCACGGCCTGCTCCTAAACTTGTCTGTTTGTCCGAAGGGCGCTCTCTAGCGGGCGCGCCTGCCAAGCGCAACTAGACGAGGATCGCCGTGCCCGAGGCGGAAACCATCAGCATGGAGCCGTTGGAGCCAAGCACTTCATAATCGAGATCGACCCCGACCACGGCGTTCGCGCCGAGCGTGGCGGCGCGCATACGCATTTCACCGATAGCCTGTTCGCGGGCGCGCTGGAGAACGTCCTCATAAGCGCCGGAGCGCCCGCCGACGATGTCGCGCACGCTGGCGAAAAGATCGCGGAAGAGATTGGCGCCCACGATCACCTCGCCGGTGACGATGCCGAGATATTCCTTGGCCGGACGCCCTTCCAGGCGGCTGGTGGTGCTGACGATGATCTCGGACATGGTTGCTACCTCCTTGGATTGAAAGCATTGCCATCCTATACGCGAGGTACTGGCCGGGGTAATTCATGAATCGCGACGAAATCGATTTGCTCAAGATGTTGGCCGGTGATGTGCAGTGGGCGCTGGATCATCTCGCACAATCCGATACGCAGACAGCGCGTCGCAACTTGATTCGCTGCCTCGTGTCGGCGGCCGAAGGGATGTCATGGACCTATCGTATGAACATCATGTCCATGGCACGGCATTTTGATGAGGCAAACCCGCTAATCGAAATGGCGTTTGCCGAAGCATCCTACGCTGTCACGGAAAATGGTGTAATCGTCGAGCAAGCGCGTCATATCTCTTTGACAGCCATGATCCGGCTGACGACCAGGGTGGCGCAAACCTTCTGTCCCGAGGTCAAGGTGGATTTTGGGGTGGCGGGTTGGTCCGCCCTGAAGAAGGCGATATCTGTTCGCAACCGGATCACCCACCCCAAACAGCCTGAAGACCTGTTGCTGTCAGACGACGAAATCGAAGCCGCCAAGGCAGGCTTTTTCTGGTTTTCGGATATGGCGATGGGGGTAATGGAAGCTGCGATCAAGACCTTCGCCGCCGATGTCAGGCTCGCAAAAGACCTAATCGAAAAATATAAATCCGGCGATCCTGACACGCTCGCTTTATTCAAGAGAGCGCATCAGGGACTGGACGACTGAAAATCAGTCCATGCCCAGCGCCGACAGATAGGTCTGGAGGACCGCTTCCATCTCCTGTCGATCATGCGCCGGCATTTTCCGCAGGCGGACGATCTGACGCATTATCTTGGCGTCGTACCCGGTTGACTTTGCCTCGAGATAGACGTCCTTGATGTCGTCGCCGATGCCCTTTTTCTCTTCCTCCAAGCGCTCAATGCGCTCGATATACAGCAACAGCTGATCGGCGGCGACGTTGCCCTCGCTCATATTTCAAATCTCCAGAAAGAATGTGAATCGGGTTGGCGACTGCTCCTAATGGCTGTCGGCGTTCTTCGCCACACTCTCCTGCATCTTTGCGATCTGTTCGGGGGTCGCTTCGCCCTGATGGCGCTGTTTCCATTCGGAAAAAGGCATGCCATGCACGATTTCGCGGGCTTCTTCGCGGCTGAGCGACCCGTCGGCTTCGGCGATCCAGTCGGCCAGGCAGTTGCGGCAGAAGCCTGCCGTGCCCATCAGGTCGATATTCTGAACGTCGGTCCGATGCTGCAAATGCGCGATGAGGCGGCGGAAGGCGGTTGCGGCAACCGCATCGGTGAGTATTGTGTCGGCCACGGCGATCCTTTCGCTGATCTACATCATCCTGTCGTGCAGCACGGATAATCGAAAACGACGCCCTGGCAAAGCAGAGGCGCCCATGACGGTCAGGAGCTATTTGGAATGACGAAATTGCCGCCCCGTTCGCGCAAGGTCCGCATCCTGGCGACCCTTGGCCCCGCGAGCGACAGCCCGGAAGTGATTCGGGCGCTGTTCGTCGCCGGGGCAGACGCTTTCCGCATCAATATGAGCCATGGCGCGCATGAGGATCATGCCGCGCGGATCGCCACAATCCGCGCGCTGGAAAAGGAATTCGGGCGGCCGACGACCATATTGGGCGATCTTCAGGGGCCAAAGCTGCGCGTTGGTACGTTCAAGAGCGGCCTGGCCGTGCTGGAAACCGGCGCTCCTTTCGTGCTGGACCGGGACGAGGAGCCGGGGGACGCGCGGCGGGTCAATTTGCCGCATCCTGAGATTTACGAGGCGCTGCTGCCCGAAACCCGGCTGTTGCTGGACGATGGCAAGCTGGTGCTGCGGGTCAAGAAGGTCGAGGGTGGGCGCATCGACACCATTGTCGAGGTTGGCGGGACGCTGTCCAACCGCAAGGGGGTGAACGTGCCCGATGTGGTGGTGCCGGTGCCTGCGCTGACCGACAAGGATCGGCGCGACCTGAGCTTTGCGGTCAATCACGGGTGCGACTGGATCGCGCTGAGCTTCGTGCAGCGGCCCGAGGATCTGGCCGAGGCGCGCAAGCTGATGGGTGGGCATGGCGCGTTGATGGCGAAGATCGAGAAGCCCGCCGCCGTGCAGCGGCTGGAGGAGATTATCGAGCTGGCCGACGGCGTGATGGTGGCGCGCGGCGACTTGGGCGTCGAATTGCCGCCGCAGGCCGTGCCGCCGCTCCAGAAGCAGATCGTGGCGGCGGCGCGGCGTATGGGGCGGCCTGTCGTCGTGGCGACGCAGATGCTCGAATCGATGATCAAGGCGCCGACGCCGACGCGGGCGGAAGTGTCGGACGTCGCCACCGCCGTCTATGACGGGGCTGACGCCATCATGCTGTCGGCCGAAACGGCGGCGGGCGATTGGCCGGAGGAAGCGGTGGCGATGATGGACAGCATTGCGCACAGCGTGGAGCGCGACCCCGGCTATGTCGCGCGGCTGCACTTTACGGAGACCAAGCCCGACGCGACCACCGCCGATGCGCTGGCGGAAGGGGCGGCGGGCATTGTGTCGGTCGTGGGGGCGAGCGCCATCACCTGCTTTACCCTGTCGGGCAGCACGGTGCGCCGCGTGGCGCGCGAGAGGCCGCTGACGCCGATCCTGGCGCTGACGCCGCGGCTGGACACGGCGCGCAAGCTGGGGCTGACCTGGGGCGTGCATGCGGTGCGGACCAAGGATGTCGGCACGTTCGAAGAGATGATCGGCAAGGCGCGGCGCATGGCCTTGCGGCATGACATGACGCGCAAGGGGGGCAAGATCGTCGTGCTGGCGGGGGTGCCGTTCGGCACGCCGGGATCGACCAACGTGCTGCATGTCGCCGCCATTCACGGCGACGAGCTTAAAGGACGGGAATAGGCGCGAGCAGGCCGAGCGCGGCAAGGTCGCGGCGCAGAGTGGGGGCGTCGCGGAACAGATGGCCGTGGATGCCGAGCGCCTGTGCCGCCGCGATATTGTCTTCGCGATCGTCGATGAACAGCGTTTCTTCCGCGGGCAGGCCGAATCGGTCGAGCGCCAGGCGGTAGATGGCGGGATCTGGCTTTGCGATCCGTTCGACGCCCGACACGACGATGTCGCGGAAGTGCGCGAATAGGGCGGCTTCGCGGGCGTGGAAGGGCGTCCAGAATTCCGCGCTGAAATTGGTGAGGGCGTAGAGCGGCACGCCCCGCTGGTGCAGGTCGCGGACCAGTTCGGGCATGCCGGCGACGGCGGGCTGGACACTGTCGATGAAGCGATCGCCCCAGAGGCGGATCAGCGGTTCATGTTCGGGATGGCGGGCGATCAGTTCCGCGCTGGTTTCCGCGAAGGGGCGGCCCATGTCATGCTGGACATGCCAGTCCATCGACACGACATCGCGCAGAAACGCGTCGAGCGCCCGATCGTCATGGATCAGGCGCTCGTAGAGGAGCCGAGGCTCCCAATGGTAGAGGACCTTGCCGACGTCGAAGATGACGGCGGCGATGTCCGCCATTCAATCAGCCCTGGCGGGCCTTGAAACGGCGGTTGGTCTTGTTGATGACATAGGTGCGGCCGCGACGGCGGATCACGCGGTTGTCCCGGTGACGGCCCTTGAGCGACTTGAGCGAGTTGCGGATCTTCATGGAACCAGCCTTTTAAGAATCTTTGCGTGATCGGAAAATCGAAGCGCAGCCCCTATGGGCGGTACAGGCGAAAGTCAAGGGCGGCTGACCGCTCTTTTGCCCCGTTCATTCGCCATGCAGCCAAGCCATGGCTTCACATGTTTGAAGAGAAAAGCCGCCCGGCGTCGTGTATGGCTGACGCATCCTGTCGGAGACAAGCATGATGATGAAGCAAATCCTCCTCCCCGCCGCATTGGCCCTGTCGCTGTCCGCCTGCGCGACCGCTGTGCCGCCGGTTGAAGTGACGCGGTTCCATGTAGGCGACCCGGCGCGCAGCGGGACGATCGCGGTGGAGGAAATGCCCGACAACCCGGACGCGGGGCTGGAATTCCGCACCTATGCGGCGGCGGTGGAGCAGGAGTTGCAGCGCGTGGGCTTTACCCCGCCGGCGGCTGCGGGCGCGCGGAGCGACTATGTCGCGCTGGTTGGTTTTCGCCGCAGCTTCCGCCCGACCGGCTATGGCGATGACGGCAGGCCGGTCAGCGTAGGCGTGGGCGGCGGCGTTGGCAGCGGCGGCTTTTCCGGCATGGGCGTGGGCATCGGCATCAACCTGTCGGGGCGGCCCAAGGATGTGGTGATGACGCAGTTGCAGGTGCAGATCCGCCGCCGCGCCGATTCGGCGACTTTGTGGGAAGGACGGGCGGTGAGCCAGGCGCGCGAAGGCACGCCCGCAGCCCAGCCGGGCCTTGCCGCGCAAAAGCTCGCGAGCGCGCTCATCGGGGGCTATCCGGGCGAATCGGGGCGCACTATAACCGTCAAATGACCATTTCGATCAGCAGCGCCTTCGACAGCGGCAATATTCGCGTTCGTTCCATCATCGACAGCGGCGCCAGCGTCCGGGCGGAGCTGGAAATCGTCAAGGACCGGGAGAGCGACTTCTATCAATGGTTCCATTTCCGGGTCGCGGGCGTGGCCGGACGCGAGGTGGAGCTGGCCATCACCAATTGCGGGACATCGGCCTATCCCGACGGCTGGCCGGGTTACAGGGCGCGGGTGAGCGAGGATCGGGAAAACTGGACCCAGGCGGACACCAGCTATGCAAACGGCACGCTGACCATCCGCCTGTCGCCTGACGTCAATGCGGTGTGGCTGGCCTATTTCGCGCCCTATTCGATGGAGCGGCACCATGACCTGATTGCTTGGGCCGCGTGCCAGCCGGGGGTCGCGCATCGCGAACTGGGCCTGACGCTGGACGGGCAGCCGATGGACCTTCTGACGATAGGGGACGGGCCAAAGCAGGTGTGGCTCTATGCACGGCAGCATCCGGGCGAGAGCATGGCGCAATGGTGGATGGAAGGCGCGCTGGAGCGGCTGTGCGACGAAGAGGATGCGGTCGCACGCCTGCTGCGCCGACAAGCGACCTTTCACATCGTGCCGAACATGAACCCCGATGGCAGTCGCAGGGGGCATTTGCGCACCAATGCGGCGGGCGTGAACCTGAACCGCGAATGGCACGAACCGTCGATGGAGCGCAGCCCCGAAGTGTTCCTGGTGCGCGCGGCGATGGACGAGACGGGGGTGGATTTCGCCATGGACGTGCATGGCGACGAAGCAATCCCGGCGGTGTTCCTGGCGGGGTTTGAGGGGATTGCGGGGCTGACGGAGCGGCAGCTGGCGCTCTATAATCGATACCGCGACACGCTGGCGCTGCGGACGCCGGATTTCCAGACGAAGCTAGGCTATCCCACCGCTGCGGCGGGCAAGGCGAACCTGTCCATGTCCACCAACCAGATCGCCCAGCGCTTCGGCGCGGTGGCGATGACGCTGGAAATGCCGTTCAAGGATAATGACGACCTGCCCGACGCCGATTTCGGCTGGTCCCCCGCGCGGTCGATGCAGCTGGCGAAGGATTGTTTGGGGGTGTTGGCGGAGATGATTGGGGACGTTTGAGGGGGGGCGAGGGCGACTGGTAGGTGGTGACCATTTTGGTCGGCGAAATTAGTTGATTGAATTGCAAAGGCGATCGTTCAAGGCATGGCACGATAATGTCCTAAATGGGCCTTGGCCTGCAAATCATTTGAGATCATTCGCATCAAACTGATAGTCTGTTCTGTAAGTGGATTTAGATCCTCGACCCCGACGAAAGTTTCTTCGCCGTGAGCGATGGAGTTTCTTCGTTTCAACAGAATAACATCTATAAAATTCTCATGATCTGAAAAAATAGTGGGATCAACTCCGCACACGCGACAAATATCGCAAAGAACCTCAAAATTGAGATTTGATTTTGTATTGACTAGATTTTCATTGATTTGAACGAACCGCCGTGAGCCTCCATCAAGGATGGCATCAATTAAATCTCCCCTTTCTTTGACACCTTTCTGACCGATCGCGGCAAGCTTTGGCAGGAAATCGTTTCTCAAAAATTGCCGAGTTAAAGATGAATAAGCAATTTTGCGCAATGCGACATGAGTAAGATATTTTTGCGCAGAATATTTAACATGGCCTTCCCAGTGTGCGTAGGCAACGGTAACGAGCGCGCGGAGTAGGGCGGGCCGAGCAACCGTATCACTCAATAATACCGCAGATTTTAAGTCGCTTATTTCTTTGATTCGCCAAGTTAGATCTCGGGATAATTGATAGGCCAGATCTTGGTCGGAAAACGGTTTACTCACGGTTGAAACCATTGCGCTCCGTAAGGAACGGTTCGCTGTATTCTCGTTGTGCCGCGGACTCCGGGTGAGGTGAAGTTAGCTGTCGCAGGATCTTGCCAAAAATCCCGAGATTTTTGACGAATGAACCCCACAGCGTCGGGCAGAGCGCGAACATCTGACAGATTTTTGGCTATTCCAACCGCAATCGTCTCAAGCGCTACCAAGCCAATTTTACCTGTGTGTCTTACCCCATCAAATCTTCGGAGAGCCCTATCGCCATCCGCCTGAGAAAGCAGGTCAAAAGTTTGTATGATTGTAGACGTGTCTCGAGCAATATCTCCATTGCGAGCCAGCGCAATTGCGCCCTCATCGATATATTCTTCGACGTCTAACTTTCCATCATATTCTATGAATGTATGGACGAGAAAACGCATTGCTAGTTCAAGGTGACGTTGCTTCTGCTCTTGATCTTCATTTATTCCAGTCACAGTCTTGAAATTATCATTTTCTGCTGCTGTACGTAATGCTCTAAAATATGGAGCATTCACCATCAATGTAATTGAATTTCTCAACTCTTGAGCATTTGCTACAGTTCCGCCAGCATTTAGCCTTTGGAAAAGATCAAATTTAGTGGCGTCATCACTCGGCCGCTTCAAAATTTCTACGCCTAGACGCGCTCTTCTGATTGCAAGTTGTTGAGTTTTATCTAGAGGCCTCTGGTCTGCTACTGCCACACCTTCGACCTGATCAGATTCTTCCCATACGACATTATGCAATGATGGGAGATACCGTGTTGCTTCCAGCACCGATGGTGGAGCTATCACTCCTTCGGGCAAACGTAGCTTTCCCATGAATTCTAGTATGGTCGATAAGCGCTGTAGACCGTCGATAAGCTCCCATTTTCCTTGGTCTGTTTCAAAAACAAATATCGAAGGCAAAGGTATTCCCAGCAAAAGGGACTCAATTAGCTTCGATTTCTGGCCGGGCTCCCATCGAAAGAGCCGTTGAAACTCAGGATCGATAACTAGATCACCATCCTCATACTGACTAACGAGCTCGCTGATGGACATTGAATAAGCGTCAGTTCGCACACTACGCGCAGCCAATTCAATTTCGTCAATCAAATCAGTCATGTCCAGTCCCTTGAAGCCTCGTTCGACAGCTTAGCGTGAGGCTTGAGGTCAGGGCAACTCCTGTCGGCACTCTCGACAGCTCGCCGTAGCGTAGATGCGGCTTTGCCTCTTATTTAAATTTGAGCCAGCGGCAATCTGCACCTACCCAAACAAATCCCCCAGAAAATCCCGCATCGAGCGGAAGCTGCGGCGGTCCGCATCGGCGCTGTAGGCGAGGCCCTTTTCGGGCATGTTGACGGCTTGGTCGGTGAAGGCGTGGCCGGTGTGGCCATAGGCGTGGATCTGCCAGTCGCAGCCTGATTGCGTGAGTTCGTCGGCCAGGGCGACGGTGGCTTGGGGCGGGGCTATCGGGTCTTCCCAGCCGTGGCAGATCAGTAGCCTGGCCGTGATGGCGGCGTTGGGGAAGGGTGGGGCGTCATAGACGCCGTGGAAGCTCACTCCGCCTGCCATGTCCGCGCCGCTGCGGGCCAGATCGAGCACGCATTTGCCGCCGAAGCAGAAGCCGATTGCGGCGGTGCGGGCTTCATCCACTTCGTCGAGTGACTTGAGCAGCGCGTGCGCCGCCGTCACCCGGTCGCGCAGCAGGGCGCGGTCTGCGTTGAGTTCGGCCATGTAGCGGCCCATGTCCGGGTCGGTGCGCGCGGTGCGCTTGCCCTGTCCGTAGAGGTCGGTGACGAGGACTATGTAGCCGAGCGTGGCGACCTTTTCGGCATAGGCGAAATCGGCTTCCTTTGTGCCCAGCACGTTGGGGAAGAGGAGGATGCCGGGGCGGGGGCCTGACGCTGTATTGTCGAAGACGGCGAGGCTTTCGAACGTGCCGCCGGGGCCTTCATGGATGGTGACGCGGCGGGTGATGGGCATGGCGCTCTCGCTGAATGGTGAGGGTCGGTGGCGAGACTAGGGGGCTTTGCGGGGGAGGCAAGAGGTTGGTTAGGCGCTGGACCCCGGATCAGGTCCGGGGTGACGGGACGGCGATTTGCCCTCACCCAACCCTCTCCCGCGCGGGGGAGAGGGCTATTTCAAAGGCTTCCGAAACCCGGCGCTTCGCCGCGCGCCTGACGGTCGATGCGGCGGGGGCGTTTCCAGCCGATGGCGGGGCGCTTGCGCAGGCGCAGGGTGGGCCAGTCGCCTCGATCGCTGCGTTCGGCGAGGCGCATGCCCTGCGTGCGGTAGGCGGTAAGGACGGCGTCGGCCTGTTCCTGTAGCAGCCCGGCGAGCAGGATGGTGCCGCCTTCATCGACCAGTGCGCAGAGCGAGGGGGCGAGTTCGATGAGCGGGCCAGCCAGGATGTTGGCGATCAGCAGGTCGTAGGGCGCGCGGGTGGCTATCGCGGGATGATCGACCCCGGCGGCGGTGTAGAGCGCGAGCTGACCCTGCCCCCGGCCGAGCGGGATGCGGTTGGCGGCGGCGTTCTGCGCGCTGATATCGACGGCGACGGGGTCGATATCCGACGCGGTCGCATAGGCGCGGGGCCACAGGTGGAGCGCCGCGAAGGCGAGCAGGCCGGTGCCTGTGCCCACATCGGCGACATTGCCAAAGCGCATGCCGATCCGGCGCATGCGGTCGAGCATCAGCAGGCAGCCTGCGGTGGTTTCATGCTGGCCGGTGCCGAAGGCGCGGCTGGCTTCGATGAGGAAATTGATATGGCCCGACCGTTCCGGGTCGGCGGCGAGGTTGCGGACATGGAAGCGCCCGGCGGTGACGGGTTCGAGGCCCTGCTGGCTGAGCGTCACCCAATCTTCGTCGGGCAGCTGTTCGATCAGGGGTTTCGCGCCAGCGGCGCTGGGGACGAGGGTGCGAAGGAGCTTGATCGCGGCGGGGCTGGGTTCGCCCTCAAAATAGGCGTCGAGGCGCCAGGCGTTTTCGTCGTCGGGGGCCGCTTCGCTGGTCATCAGGACCGGCGGGCTGTTCATCAGCGCGAAGGCCGCAATGTCGCCGTCCAGCGCCTCTGCCTCCGCACGGGTGCAGGGGAGCGTGACTTTCCAGCTTTGGGCGGCGGTGGGGGCGGCGTCGGTCATGCCGCGCCCTTTAGAACTTTGATGAGGGGAGGGGAAGCGGGTGCGCGCCTAGAGCCGCCGAGCGGGGGTTAAGCTGGACCCCGGATCAAGTCCGGGGTGACGATGGGCGGTCTGGCTAACCTTCAGGCGACCTGACGCCCGAAGTCGGACGAGGCGGCGCGCAGGCTGGCAAGCTTGCCCTCCACGCTCATGAAGCCGCGTTCGAGCTGGTCGATTTCCGACGCGACGACTTCGGTATCCTGGCGGATCGCGGAAATGGTGCCCGACATCGAATCGGCGGCAAGCGCGGTTTCATCGACAGCCGCCGTGATCATGGTGACGGTCTGCGCCTGAACATCCATGGCGTGGCGGATGCGGTCGGCGCTCGATTGCACTTCGCCCACGGTGTCGCGGATGCGTTCGTTGGTTTCGACCGACTGGCGGGTGGACGCCTGGATATCGGCGATCCTGCCCGCAATCTCGTCGGTGGCGCGCGCCGTCTGGTTGGCGAGGCTCTTTACCTCCTGCGCGACGACGGCGAACCCGCGACCGGCATCGCCCGCGCGGGCCGCTTCGATCGTGGCGTTGAGGGCGAGCAGGTTGGTCTGGCCCGCAATGTCGCGGATGAGGCCGAGAATCGATTCGATCGACTTGGCATGTTCGGTCAGGGTAGTGGACATGGTGACGGCGTCGCCTGACTGGCGGGCGGCGCGCTGCGCCACGTCGGCGGCGCTTTCCACTTCGGTCCGGGCGTCCTCAATCGCGCGGATGAGGCCAGCCGATGTCCGCGCGGCTTCGCGCATGGCGATGGCGGACTGTTCGGCGGCGGCGGCGACTTCGGACGCCTTGCCCAGCATGCCGCGCGTGGCGGCGGACGCATCCTTTGCCTGTTCGCGCAGCGATTCGCCCAGTTGCGAAGCGCCGTCGATCTCTCCCATGATTCGCTGTTCGAACAAGGTGCCGATCCGCTGGCGTTCGCTGCGCTGCGCTTCGGCTTCATCGCCGGCAAAGGCGTTGGTCATCAAGCTGGCGTCCACCATGCTGACCATGGTGATGATATTCACCAGGCGCTGGCGCGTCGCGTCGTCCGGCGCCTTTCGCCACACCATGTCGATGAGCTGCTTGTTGGCGTCGGATACGGCGGTCAGCACGACGCCCAGCGGCAGGTTGCGCTTGCGCGCCAAGCGGACGCAGGCGATGCTGGAGCCGGCCCAGCTCCCCGCTTCATAGAAGCTGAGTTTCTGCCGCACATATTCATGCGCCTCGGTCTCGATCTTCGCGATGGTCGAGGCCGCCAGGACGCTGCGCAGGCGCGACTGGTCCATATAGCTGTCGAAGAAGGTGCGCGCGGAGATGGATGCCGCATCGCCGATCAGGTCGCGAATTTCGCGAAGCCCCGCGGCCAGTTCGCCGGTGGGATCGATTTCTGCCATGCTGGCGATCATTGCGCTCTTCGATGATGCGGCGGACGTCATATGCGGCAAACCTCAATTTGTCTTCTTTGTCAGGCTCGTGATAGCGCGATCTGGTTAATCAGTTCTTAGCCGTGATGATCCGGTCGCTCCGCCGGGGCGGCTTGCCCTCTTGACCGATCGTGCCTAAGGGGACGGGAATCAGGGACAAGCATCAGGGACGTAGGTAGATATGGCGCGAACCACGAGCCGGCCGCTCTCGCCGCATTTGACGATCTGGAAATGGGGGCCAGCGATGGCCGTTTCCATTATGCACCGCGTGACGGGCAATGGCCTGGCGACTGCGGGTGCCTTGGGTCTGGTCTGGTGGCTGATGGCCGCCGCGTCGGGGCCGGAAGCCTATGCGACCTTCGTGGCCTGTGCGACTTCGCCCATCGGCTATCTGGTAATGGCGGGCCTCAGCTGGTTCTTCTTCCAGCATCTGACGTCGGGTCTGCGCCACTTCGTGCTCGACATGGGCGCTGGCTATGAACTGAAAAACAACAAGACCTGGTCCGTGCTGACCTTCGTCATCTCGACGCTCCTCACCATCGCCTTCTGGGCCGCTATCTGCACGGGGAAATTCTGATGGGAACGGGAACCGGAATCGGCCGCGTCCGTGGCCTGGGCTCGGCCCGTCATGGCGCGCATCACTGGCTGGCGCAGCGTTATACCGCGATCGGCAACCTGTTGCTGGTGCTGTGGCTGCTGTTCAGCCTGATAGCGCTGCCGGGGCTCGATTATCAGAGCGTCCATAACTGGATCGCCAATCCGCTGGTCGCGGTGCCGCTGATGCTGATGGTCGTCAGCATTTTCTGGCACCTGCGCCTCGGCATGCAGGTGATGCTGGAGGATTATGTCCATGACAAGGGGCTGGCCTTCCTGTCCATGCTGCTGCTGAACTTCTATGCCTTTGGCGGCGCGGCCGCGGGCGTATTCGCGATCGCCAAGATCGCCTTCACGGGGATCGTCAAATAATGAGCGAAGCCTACAAGATCATCGACCACACCTACGACACGGTCGTCGTGGGTGCTGGCGGCTCCGGCCTGCGCGCGACGATGGGCAGCGCCGAAGCGGGCCTGAAGACCGCGTGCATCACCAAGCTGTTCCCGACGCGCAGCCACACCGTGGCGGCGCAGGGCGGCATCGCCGCGAGCCTTGGCAACAACTCGCCCGACCACTGGACCTGGCACATGTACGACACCGTCAAGGGGTCCGACTGGCTGGGCGACCAGGACGCCATCGAATATATGGTGCGCGAGGCGCCTGCGGCCGTCATCGAGCTGGAACATGCCGGCGTGCCGTTCAGCCGTAACGAGAATGGGACGATCTATCAGCGCCCCTTCGGCGGCCACATGCAGAATATGGGCGCTGGCCCGCCGGTGCAGCGCACCTGCGCCGCCGCCGACCGCACCGGCCACGCCATGCTGCACGCTCTGTATCAGCAGAGCCTGAAATATGACGCGGACTTCTACATCGAATATTTCGCCATCGACCTGATCATGGAAGACGGCCCGAACGGCAAGGAATGCCGGGGCGTCGTCGCCATCTGCATGGAAGATGGTTCGATCCACCGCTTCCGCAGCAAGGCGGTGGTGCTGGCGACGGGCGGCTATGGCCGCGCCTATTTCTCCGCCACTTCGGCGCACAGCTGCACCGGCGACGGCGGCGGCATGGTGCTGCGCGCGGGCCTGCCGTTGCAGGATCTGGAGTTCGTGCAGTTCCACCCGACCGGCATTTACGGCGCGGGCGTGCTGATCACCGAAGGCGCGCGCGGCGAGGGCGGCTACCTCACCAACTCCGAAGGCGAGCGCTTCATGGAACGCTATGCCCCGTCGGCCAAGGATCTGGCGTCGCGTGACGTCGTGTCGCGCTCAATGGCGATGGAAATGCGCGAAGGGCGCGGCGTTGGTCCGAACAAGGATCATATATACCTGCACCTCGACCATATCGACCCCAAGGTGCTGGCCGAGCGTCTGCCGGGCATCACCGAAAGCGGAAAGATCTTCGCAGGCGTCGACCTGACGCGCCAGCCGCTGCCCGTGACCCCGACCGTCCATTATAATATGGGCGGCATCCCCTGTAACTATCATGGGCAGGTGGTGACGAAGGTCGGCGACGATCCCGAAGTCGTGGTGCCGGGTCTGTACGCGGTCGGCGAAGCGGCCTGCGTGTCGGTCCATGGCGCGAACCGCCTTGGCTCCAACTCGCTGATCGACCTTGTCGTGTTTGGCCGCGCTACGGGCCTGCACCTTAAGGAAACGATCAAGCCCAACGGATCGCACCGTCCGCTGCCCAAGGATGCGGCCGATCTGGCGCTGTCGCGCCTCGACCATTATCGCAATGCGAAGGGCGGTTCGCCCACGGCGAAAATCCGTCTGGAAATGCAGCACACCATGCAGAAGCATGCCGCCGTGTTCCGCGACAGCGCGCTGCTGGGCGAGGGCGTCACCAAGATCGCGCAGGTCAATGCCAGTATGCAGGATGTCGGCGTTTCGGATCGCTCGCTGATCTGGAACACCGACCTTATCGAGACGCTGGAGCTGGACAATTTGATGTCCCAGGCGGTCTGCACGATGGTCAGCGCGGAAAACCGCAAGGAAAGCCGCGGCGCGCACGCGCACGAGGATTTCCCGAACCGCGACGACGACAACTGGATGAAGCACACCGTCAGCTGGTTCGAAGGCTGGGGCGGCAAGGGCGGCAAGGTCAGCCTCGATTACCGTCCGGTGCACGATTACACGCTCACGGACGAAGCGGAATATATCAAGCCCAAGGCCCGCGTTTACTAAGACGCGCTGATAAAGCTGGATGAGGAAGGGGCGGGCCGCGAGGTTCGCCCTTTTTCGTTTTTGGGTTGGGGAGTGTTGTGTTGAGCGGGCTGGAAGATGTTCTCGGTCCGCGTAAGCTCCGATGCCGAGGTTTGTTGGGCTTTAAATTGCGGTGGCTGGCCGTTGCGGAATGACGACTTTAGGACAACGGGGGTCGGTTAGTAGCCATTCCAGAAGACGACAGGGCTGGGAGGCGCTGATACACAACTATTACAGGACACGCCGAATTTCGCATCGGCAGTGTCCGAGGAGGCAATGTGGGGGAAGCAAAACGCAGAAGGGAGGCCGTCCTCCAAGCACCATGCCCGTGCGGCTCAATCAAGATTGCGCTGGAGTGTTGCTTTGACGGTCGAAACTGGCACCGACCATCAGCATCACTCGGCCTTCGCGATCTGTCAGCGGCGGAGACAGTCGAGCGCTGTTATATGCGTGAACTCGGTTCGTGCGTGTCGCCGATATCAGGCGAGCATCTAATCTCGGAATCCGTTATTGAAGTTCTCAAAGGAGATGGAGGCTTTTCTATCTCCGGAGTGCCTTGGCTCGCCAAGGGCGAGGAGAAAATCCTCAGCAAGAAAAGTCTGCGCGCTAATTGCCTGTGCACGAAACACAACAGCGTGCTGAGTCCTATCGACAATGCAGCGAAACATCTCTTTCGCTGCCTAAAAGTCTTCCTCGAAGGTGATGCTGGCCAGCCGCGTCATGCGCTAGTATCGGGCCACGATATAGAACGGTGGCTGCTGAAAACCGCTAAGGCGCTCGCGGTGTCTGGTAACTTAGTGCGCGACGACAAACGCCTCTCGGGCGCGTTCGCGAAAGATGTGTCGCTGGTCGCTATGCTCGATGACCCCACAGCCTGGCCTGAGGGCGCTGGGCTTTACTGTATGATGAATGAGGGCGATCTGATGGTAAACCATTCTCGGTTCCAGCTTGTTCCTTGGGTCGAAACAGCTGAGGACGGAGATGAGATCGTCGCGGTCCAAGTAAGCGTCCTCGGTTTCATTTTCGTACTGCTCCTCGAGCAAGTGGACGATGAAAAATACCCACTCTTAGCAAGGGCCCAATATCGGCCCGGGCGCATAGAAATTCAGCATCCTAAATCGGTGAGCTGGGTGACGATAAGTTGGGAGGACAACGCCTTTCACGCGACGCTAAAGGTCCAACATGTTAAGCAAGTGGCGGCCGATGACGGCAGCACAAAGACAGGTTAAAATTTATTGCAACCAGCGGCGACTGGTTGAGAGCGGACGTCCGCTTTCTAGCCTATGAGGATGCAATTTGGGCGTCTGAAAGAGGCGCTCTGCGGCCTTCAACATGTTCATGTAAGCTGTTTCGCGAGCGGGCTCTGAAACCCTCGCCGCAACCCGCCCTTTTCCTCATTCCCGCGAGCGCTGGCGTCTCAAGCGGCAAGGCATCGCGATGAGATCCCAGCTTTCGCTGGGATGACGGAAGGGGTGGGAGGGCGGTGGGGCGTTGTTTGTCGCTCCAGCCAACCGATCAGTGCTTGCCCGGCTTGCTCGATGTGCCTGCCGCCGATGGGTTGAGCAGTTGGACGCCTGTCGGCAATCCGGTGCCGCCCATGTCGATTTTCTTCGCTTCGGTGCGGGCGACGGTCATCGGGTTGTCGCGTTCGCGGATCGCGGCTTTGGTTTCCGCGTCCATGCCTTCTTCGTCGGCGTTGCCGCTGTCATTGCCGCCCTGCGTCCAGCCAAGGATCACCGACATGCGGCGGTTGCGCGGGTCGTAGGCGTCGCCCTTGGCAAAGGGTTCGCGGTCGGCGACGCCTTCGATCCGGGCGAAGCGGTCGTTGCCGATGCCGTTGCTGGCCAGCGCCTTGCGCGTGGCTTCGGCGCGGGCGGAGGAGAGCATCCAGTTGTTCATCGTCTGCCCGGCGCTGTAGGGCAGGCCATCGGTATGGCCGCGCACGATCAGCGGGTTGGGCATGGTCTTGATGACGCCCGCGACTTCGCTGACCAGCGCCTGCGCCTGGGGCAGCAGCCGGTCGGTGCCCATGGCGAACATGGCGAAATCCGATTCGTCGATCAGGTCGATGCGCAGCCCTTCGCGGGTCATGGAAAAGCGGATATTCTTGTGCAGCCTGGCGATCCCGGCCTTTTTGGCCATGCGCGCTTCCAGCTCTTTCTTGATCTGTTCGAACTTGGCCCGGTCGGCGGCGCGGGTGGCCTTGCCGCCCTGATCCTTCGTGCCGGACGCGTCGCGCGGGATGGTGATGGCCAGATTGCCCTGACCGCCGGTGGTCGGGTAATTTTCCTTGCTGACCATGGAGTCGCCGCCGAACAGGCCGGTGGAGCCAGCCGACGCCATCTTCAGTTCGACCAGCGTCGGCGTGAAATAGTCGGCCAGGCCCTTGCGCTGCTTTTCCGTGGTCGCGCCGAGCAGCCACATGAGCAGGAAGAAGGCCATCATGGCCGTCACGAAGTCGGCATAGGCGACTTTCCACGCGCCGCCATGATGGCCGCCATGACCATCGACGATGATCTTCTTGACGATGATCGGCCGCGGTTCGGGCTCGTTCGCGCCGCGCTTCTTTTCCGCCATGGGTTATTTGCCCCGCATGCCGTCGAACACCTCGGCGAAGGCCGGCTGGTTCGCGTGGGTCAGGCTGGAGCGCGCGGCTTCGATGACCAGCGGTTGCGGGTGGCCGTGCAGCGATGCGATGATGATCTGCTTGACGACATGATACATGGCGCCATCCGCTTCGATCACCGAGCGGCAGCGATTGGCGAAGGGGCCGACCATGCCATAGGCGAGCAGAACGCCGAGGAAGGTGCCGACGAGCGCCGAACCGATCATGCCGCCCAGGATCGCGGGAGGCTGATCGATGGATCCCATGGTCTTGACCACGCCCAGAACCGCCGCGACGATGCCGAGCGCGGGGAGGGCGTCCGCCAAGCCCTGGAGGTTGTCGGCGGGTTTCAGCGATTCATGATGGTGCGTCTTGAGCGCGTTATCCATGACCTCTTCCACCGCATGCGGATCGAGCGTGCCGGAGGATACGACGACCAGCCGCAGCGTGTCGCTCATCAGGTGGATCAGCGTCTTGTCGGCCATCAGGCGCGGATATTCGGAAAAGATGGTGGAGCTTGCCGGATCCTCGATATGCGGTTCCAGCGCGACCGGCCCTTCGACCCGCAGCGTCTTCATGAGGCGCGAGACGAGGAAGATGCAGTCGAGAAAATCCTGCTTTTTATATTTGGGGCCCTTGAACACCTTGCCCAGGCCGCCGCCCAGCGCTTTCAGGTCCGCGCCCGAATTGCCGATGATGAGCGCGCCGACAGCCGCGCCGCCGATAATCAGCATTTCATGCGGCAGGGCGTGGAGAACGGGGCCAATGTCGCCGCCCGTGAAGATGAAGCCGCCGAAAACCATGGCGAGCAGCACGACGAGGCCAATGACTGCGAACATGAATACCCCTGAAAATTCCGCCCGTGGGCTTTCATCCGACAGCGCCAACGCGGCGCTTTCATCAGATGGTTAATGCACAATGGTTAGCGCGAGGTTTAGGACGACGGGTTTTTGTTCCATTTTGCGTCTTTTGCCCGTTGCAGATCATGATCGAGGAGCGGTGAAGGCGCTTATCGGATCAGGTCGAACAGAGTCTGCTGATTGATCCGCGCAAAGGCCGACTGGGCCGCTTCGAGCTGGAGCAGCTTGCTCTTCACAGACGAGATGACTTCGGCAAGGTCGGTCGATTCCAGGCCCTGGCGACGTTCGGCCAGGTCAAGATCGACGTTCGTCAGCCGTTCCCCGATCACGTCGAGCCGGTCGCCGCGCACGCCCTGCTTTGCCTGTTCGATGGAGATATGGGCTTGCCCGACCTTGATGGTGTTGAGCGCCGTGACAAGATCTGCGTCCGTGCCGTTCTGAACGGCGGTGATGGCCTGACCCAGAATATCGTCGAGGGACATGGGCGTCCCGCTGACGTCGATCCCTTCAGACACTTCCTGACGGGTGCCGACGACGGAAAGGTTGAGGCTGCGGCTTACCGGCACCAGCACGCTTTGCGTGTCGTCGAACACCGGCACGCCCTGATAATCCTGCTGGTTCAGCAGTGACGCGACGCTGGTGCGGATGGTGTTCAGCTCTTCGAGAAAGGCCGCGCGGCCGGTGTCGTTGAGCGAGCCGCTGCGCGTCGATGTGACGATTTCCTGCGCGCGGATCAACAGGCTGTTGATTTCCTGCAGATTGGCTTCGGCATTGGCCGCGCGGCTTATCCCATAGCTGACATTGGCCTGCCAGGCGGACTGCTGGGCTTGCGCCTTGCCGATTTCCGACACCTGCACCCATGCGAGCGCGTCGTCGGACGGCTTGTTGAGCGTGATGCCGGTCGAAATGGCTGTCTGCCCTTCGATGATGCCTTGCGAAAGCTGTTGCTGCCGACGGATTTCGGCGATCAGCGTCTTGTTTGTGATGCCTACCATGGGTCAGCCCTTTTTCAGATGATCCGCAAAATTGCGTCGACGGTTTCCTTGGCGATCTGCAATATTTTCGCCGAGCCGGAATAAGCCTGCTGCAAGCGGAGAAGCTCTGCCGCTTCCATGTCGAGATCGACGCCGCTCACCGCTTCGCGGGCGGCGATCGCCTGGTCGCTGCGGCCCTGCGCGGTGGTCTGTTCCGCCTTTACCGACGACAGGAGATTGGCCTGGGTGGCGATGAGCGCGGTCCAGCCCTGTTCGACGCTGCCATTGCCCCGCAAGGTGGCGGATACGGTGAGCAAATTGCCGTTGAGCGTGCCATCGGACGATTTCGTCGCCAGCGCCGCTGGGTCGGTGATAAGCGCGGTTACGCTGGCCGCGCCGCCGCCATAGGACAGCAGCGCCGCGCCAGCAGCGCCAGCGTCGGTGACGCCCTGCGCATGCCAGGCGTTCATGTCGGTGACGAACTGCTGCGCCAGCGTGTCGAGGCTCGCGCGGCGCTCCATCGTGATCGATGCAGCGGAAAACAGGCCGCCCAGCGTGCCGCTGGCAGGTGCGGTCAGCGCGGCGCCGCCGCTGGTGGCGAGAGCAAGGGTGCCATCGGCGTTCACGGTCAGCGCGACCGGCGTGGCGGCATTGCCCTGAACCAGCGTCTGGCCGTTGTAGCTGATCTGCGCCTGATCGCGCGCGCCGAAGCTGATATCGACGTTGAGATTGGACGAGAGCGTATTGAGCGCGGCGTCGCGGCTGTCGAGCAACTGGGCATAGGCGGAAGTGCCCGGCTGCGATCGCAGCAGGCTGTTGTTGATTTCCGAAAGCTGCGCGAGCGAGCGGTTGATGGTGGTGACCGACGCTTCGGCTTCCGTCGCGATGCCGGTGGAAATCTGGGTGAGGTCGGCGTCGGTGCGTTGGAACGCTTCGGCGACGCGGCTGATGCTGTCCAGCGTGGTCACGCGGAGCGACCGGTCGCTGGGGCTGGCGGCCAGCTTGTCGATATTCTGGAACATGCCGGTCATCAGCTTGCCGATGCCAGTGTCGGTATCGTTCAGCGCCCCTTCGATGTCGGTCATCCAGCGCAGGCGCGCCGTCGAACTGGTGAGCGCCGTGCCGGTCTGGCGGACTGCGGCGTCCAGATAGGGGTCGGCAGCGCGGGCGACGCCCGACACTTCGGTCCCGCCGAAATTGGCGCGCGCAATGTAGGTGGCCATCGTCGCGGTGGACGACCCGGATTCAACGGTGGTCAGCGAACGGCGCGAATAGCCTTCGGTGCTGGCATTGGCGATATTTTCCGCAATCGCCGCCATCGCCTGCCGATAGGCCTTGGTGCCCGAAGCGCCGATGATGAAAAGATCGCTCATGCGCCCTTGCCCGGCGTGGGCGCGGCGGGCGTTACTGGCGTGCGGCTGTCATATTGGCGCAGCAGCATTTCCGCGATGCCCAGCGCGCCCTTCTCGGCCATCGTGTCGGCGGTGCGGGCGTCGGACATATCGCGAAACTGCTCGGTCGCGCTGGAATCAAAGATGCCTTCGCCACCGCCGGACTGACGCATGGTGCCGATCATCTGACGCAGGAAGATGGCCTCGAACTGCTTCGCGACCTTTTCCAGCTGCGCCTTTTCGGGCGATGCGGTGGGCTGCGCCCCTGTGGAAACCGAGCTTATCTGCATCACAACACCACCAGTTCAGCCTTCATCGCGCCCGCCTGTTTCAAGGCTTCGAGGATCGCGACCATGTCAGCGGGAGAAGCCCCGATGGCGTTGACCGCCTTCACTATATCGGTCAGCGACGCCCCACCTTTAAAATTGACCATCGGTTTCTTTTCCTGGTCGATGGAAATCGAGCTGGAAGGCTCCATGGCGGTCTGGCCGCGCGAAAAGGGCGCGGGCTGGACGATGCGGGGGGATTCATTGACGCTGACGGTCAATTTTCCGTGCGCGACGGCGGCCGGATGGATCTTTACCGCGCCATTGATGACGACGGTGCCGGTGCGGGCGTTGACGATGACCTTGGCGGCCGCGTCGGCGGGCTTGATCTCTATATTCTCGATCATGCCCATCATCATGATGCGGTCGGTCGCGCCGGGGGCCGCAGCGATGTTCACCGATACTGCGTCGGTGGCCTGGGCGCGCTGGTCGCCGAAAGTGCGGTTGATGCCGTCCGCGACGCGAAGTGCGGTCGTGAGGTCCGCTTCGGCGAGGTTGAAGGTCAGCGTCGGCGCGGTGTCGAAGCCGGTCGCGACCGCGCGCTCGACCGTCGCGCCGCCGGGAATGCGGCCAGCCGAAGGGATGTTCACCGAAACCTGGCTGCCGTCCGCGCCGGACACGCCAAGGCCGCCGACGGCGAGGTTGCCCTGCGCCATGGCGTAGATTTCATTATCCGCGCCGCGCAGGGGCGTCATGATGAGCGTGCCGCCGCGCAGCGACTTTGCCTTGCCGAGCGCGGAGACGGTGACGTCCAGGCGCTGGCCGGGTTTGGAAAAGGCGGGAAGGTCGGCCGTCACCAGCACGGCGGCGGCGTTCTTGAGCGCGGGGTTGATGCCCTGCGGCAACGTCAGGCCGAAGCGCGCGACAACGCCCTTCATGCCCTGCGTCGCATAATCCAGGCTGTCGTCGCCCGTGCCCGCGAGGCCTACGACCAGGCCGTAGCCGGTCAGCTGGTTGGGACGGACGCCCTGGAAAGTGCCGAGATCCTTGATCCGTTCGGCGTGCGCCGGAACGGTGATCAGGCTGGCGACCGTAAGGCCGACCAGCACCAGGACATATTGCAGCAAGCGGGTCATGAAGGCGCGCTCCATCAGAAGGGGCTGATCATCGAGAAGAAGCGCTGCAGCCAGCCCTGGCGGCTTGCGCGGGCGATTTCGCCCTTGCCGGTGTAAATGATCTTGGCGTCGGCGACGCGGGTCGATGCGATGCGATTGTCCGGGCTGATATCGGCCTGACGGACAAGGCCGCTGATCTGGATATATTCGTCGCCGCGGTTGAGCGTCAGCGCCTTTTCACCCTTCACCAGCATCGTGCCGTTGGGATAGACCGCCGCGATCGTGACGGTGATTTCGCCCGTCAGAGCGTTGGATTGGGTAGCCCCACCCTTGCCGGTGAAGCCCTGATCCCCGCTGGCGGCAATGTCGCTGGGGGAAAAGAGCTTGGACAATATGCCGGTGCTGGGCGGGGTCAGGCCGATGCTGCCGCTGCGGCTGGTGTCCGCGGTGTTGCTCTTGGTCGCCTGCGTGCGTTCGATGAGGACGATCGTTATGATGTCGCCCACGCTCTGCGCCCGCGCGCCGCTGGTGAGGGGCGTGTAGCCCATCGACGCCTGGAAGATGGAGCCGTTCGCTACGGGGGCGGCGGGGTGTGCGACGACGGTGGGGGCAAAAAATTGCCGCTCGGCATCGCGCTTTTTGCCGGCCATTGCCGGGGAGGCGGCGAGGGTGGCCGCGATCAGGAACAAGGCAGCCGTTCGTCCTGTCCGACCGAGCCGCTTGTCTCGACCGAATGTCGAAGGACGTTTGCGCGCGGGCTTCGACAAGCTCAGCCCGAACGGAGATTTGGGGTTCCGCATCGTCACCCTCACAGCTGCTGGTTGACGTACTGGAGCATCTCGTCGGTCGCCTTGATCATCTTGCTGTTCACCTCATAGGCGCGCTGCGTTTCGATCATGTCGACCAGTTCCTCGACCACATTGACGTTCGAGGTTTCGAGGTTGCCGGAACGGATGACGCCGCGCCCGTCAAGACCGGCAACGCCGACCTGCGGCGTGCCGCTGGCCGCGCTTTCGGCGAGCAGGTTGCCGCCGATCGGCTGAAGGCCTGCGGGGTTCATGAAGCTCGCCAGTTCGACCTGGCCAAGCTGTGTCGGCTCAGTCTGGCCTTGCAGCGTCGCGGTGACGGTGCCGTCATTGCCGATGGTGATGCCGGTCGCGCCCTGAGGCACGGTAAGCTGCGGCACGAGCGGAAGGCCGTCGCTGGTGACGACGATCCCTTCTGCGGTCGTGCTGAAATTACCCGCGCGGGTATAGGCGAGCGTGCCGTCGGGGCGCTGGACCTGGAAGAAGCCCGAACCCTCGATGGCCATGTCCAGCGCGTTGCCGGTCTGGCTGAGCGTGCCCTGCGTGTTGATCTTGCTGGTGCCCTGCATCGAGACGCCGGAACCCAGGTTCAGGCCGGTCGCGAACTTGTTTTCGCTGTCCGAATTCGCGCCCGCCGCGACCATCTGCTGATAGGCGAGGGTTTCGAAATCGGCGCGGTCGCGCTTGAAGCCGGTCGTGTTGACGTTCGCCAGGTTGTTGGCGATCACGCGCATCTTCGTATTCTGCGCGTCAAGGCCGGTGCGGGCGACGTGAAGGGCTGCGTTGGTCATCGTCTAACTCCGTGATGCCGTTAGGCTTGCACAACGAAAAGCAAGGTTCGTGCCAAATTAACCATCAAGCCGCATGAGCGACGCGCCGCCGTCGTCCAGCTGCTTGGCGGTGTCGATCAGCTTGACCTGGGTTTCCCAGGCACGGCTGGCTTCGATCATCTGAACGAGCGCGGAGGTGGCGTTGACGTTGGAGCCTTCGAGCGAGCCGCCGGTGACGGTCGCCAGCGGGTCTTGCGGCAGAGCGCCGCCATTGGTTTCGCGGAACAGGCCGTCCGTGCCCTTCGCGATGCTGGAGCCGACCGGGCGCACGAGCTTCAGCCCATCGACGCGCTGAGGATTGGAGGCTTCGCCGCCCAGCGGCACGCCCCAGATGCTGCCATCCTGCGCGATGGAAACGCTGTCCATCGCAGGCAGGGTGATCGGGCCGCCTTCGCCCAGCACGGGCAGGCCGTCGCCGGTGGTGAGCAGGCCGCTGTCGGAGAGTTTGAGGTCGCCGCGGCGCGTATAAGCTTCGCTGCCGTCCGGGGCCTGAACGGCGAGCAGAGCATCGTCGTTCATGGCCACGTCCAGCGGATTGCCGGTTTGCGTGACCGCGCCTTGCGCCATGTCGGCGGCGATCACCTGTTCGGATGCTTGCGCCCGCGTGTCGAAGCCATCGCCCTTGATCCAGCGTGTCTCGGCATTGGCGATTTCCGCGCGAAAGCCAACCGTGTTGACGTTCGCGAGATTGTTGGAAATCGCCGCCTGCCGCGCCATCGCGCCGCGCATTGCGGTGAGTGCCGTATTGACGAGCCGGTCCATGGATCTGTCCTGTTTCTAGCGGGCGTTCGCGGTTTTAGGTGCGCATGTTGACGATGGTGGTCGACAGCGTGTTCGCCGCCTCGATCGCCTTCGAGTTCGCCTGAAAGTTGCGCTGGGCCGAGATCAGGGCGACCAGTTCCTCGGTGATGTCCACGTTGGCGCGTTCCAGCGAACCGGAACGGACCGATCCGTAAAGGCCGCTGTTGCCGATGCCGAAACGGGGCGTGCCGCTGGCCGAGGTGGATGTCCAGTGCGCGTCGCCCTGCTGGCGCAGGCCATCCTGGCTGTTGAACGCGGCCATGGCGGTGGTGCCCAGATAGACGGTGGAACCATCGGCATAGACGCCGGTGATCTGGCCGTCCTTGCCCACGCCGACGCTGTTCAGCTGATTGCCGGTGCCGCCTGCGGGCCAGTTGGTGGGAACCTGAAGGTCCGCGAGGTCGCCGGAGGTTACGGTGCCCGCAGCAAGGCTGGCGGCGAGGGCGGCGCTAGGTTCGCCGGTCGTCGGATCGACGGGGATGACCTGAACCCGCGCGCCGGTGGTATCCACCACATAGCGGTCCTCGGTCAGCGAGAGCGCGCCGTTGCGGGTGAAGCTGACCTGGCTGTCGCCGGTGCGCTTGACGGTGAAGAAGCCTTCGCCGGTGATGGCGAGGTCAAGCGTCTTGTCGGTGCCCTCGATCGTGCCCTGCGTGAATTGCTGGGTGATGCCCTGCACGCGCGCGCCCTGGCCCGCGACCTGCGTGGTCGTCTGCATCGGCGCGGCGGCGAAGATGTCGCCGAACACGGCCTTGCTCTTCTTGAAGGCGGTGGAGTTCACGTTCGACACGTTATTGGCGATGGTCGCCAGATCGGTCTGGGCGGCCTTCAGGCCGGAAAGCGAAATGTAGAAGGACATGGCGTTGCTCCTTGGGTGAAAAGGATTTTGGGGGTGAAAAGGATTATTGGGTGATGAAAGTCAGGCGAGTGAAAGGGCGTCCGACGGGCTGTAGGTGCCGAGCGCGGTAATGAGTTTGGAGGCGCTGCCGTCGGCGGGTGACTGAACGGCGGCGATGGTCGCCCAGCTGGCGACGCGGGTGGGAGAGGCACCGTTGACGCGGATCTTGAGCGCGTCGGTTGCGACCTGCTCTCCCAGGTCATTCTTGCCATCCCAGTAGAAGTTGACGTCGCCAGCGTCCTGATTGCCAAGTTCGATGGTTTTCAGGACATTGCCGTTGCCGTCCATCAGATCGACGGTCGCGCCGCTGGTGGCGTCCGCGAAGCTGACCTGGCCGATATATTGACCGGCCGCGTCGGGCGCGACGATATTGCTCTGCACCAGCATCGACTTGCCGATCCAGCTGGCGGCGTCGCCCAGGCGCGAGCCGGTCAGCTGCGAGGCCAGGCCTTTGAGCGTCTGGTTCATTTCGGCGATGCCGCTGGAATTGGTGATGGTCGCCATTTGCGAGACCATCTGCGCATTATCCATCGGTTCGAACGGATCCTGCGTCTGCATCTGTGCGGTGAGCAGGCGAAGGAAATCCGCCTGGCCCATTTCCGACTTGCCCGTGCCGACATTCTTGTACGGATTATAGACGGACAAGCCCGCGCTGTCGGTGACAGTGGAGGTCGTGCTCATTTGCCGATCCTTATGGTTTCGAGCATGAGGGATTTGGCGGTGTTCAGCACCTGCACATTGTTTTGGTACATGCGGGCGGTTTCGATCATGTCGACCAGTTCCGCGCTGCTATCGACAGCTGCTTCCCACACGTCGCCATTCTGGTCGGCGAGAGGATGGTTGGGGTCGTGGCGCTTGGTCGGCTTGGCGTCGGTGGTGAGGACATTGGCGACCTTCACCGTGGACACGCCGGGCTTGTCGGTGACCGACTGGAAAACAGGCTTGATGGCGCGATAGGCTTCCGCCTCGCTGCCGGTGACGTTGCCCGCATTGGCCATGTTCGAAGCCGTGGCGTTCAGGCGGACCAGCTGCGCGCTCATGGCGCGGCCGGCGATGTCGAAGACGTTCATGGGGCCGGAACCGCTCATGCTCATTCTCCCTTCAGCGCGCGAGTGATGGTGTTGATGCGGCCCTCAAGGAAGGAGAGGGTCGTGCGATATTTGACGGCGTTTTCCGCGAACAGCGTCTGTTCGGTGCTGAGTTCGACCGTATTGCCGTCGAGGCTGGATTGCAGCGGGACGCGATAGCCCATGCTGTCATCGACGGCCTTCGACACGTCGGCCACAGACCTGCTCTGCCGGGTCGATGCTTCCTTGAGCGCGGATTCGAAATCGATGTCCCGCGCCTTGTAGCCGGGCGTCGAGGCGTTCGCGATGTTGGACGCGAGCAGGGACAGGCGTTGCGAGCGAAGCGCCAGCGCCTTTCCATGTATCCCGAACAGTCCGTCTTCCAGCGACATTGTCTCATTCCATCTTTTTCGGGCCGGAGCCCTAAAACCTGACCGTCCCCCGCCGTTCTGAAGCCTGATGGCGTGAACCGCGGGTGAGCCGAACGGATATTCGCAAGAGCCGTGCCAATTTGCGTGGGTGACGCATCGGCAATGGCAGGAATGGCGGAAATCCGTCGGATTGAGCGGTGGAGGCAGCAGGGGCGGCAAGATTTTGCCGGTCGCTGGCACAAGTTTGCCGTGGTGATTCCGGCAGTTGGGGGATTGGTTGATGATCGCGATATTGGCGCAGCTATTTGATCCCCTGACCCTGGTCGTGATGATCGCTGGCGTGGGCGCGGTGGCGCTGTTCCAGAATGGCCTGTCCGCAATCGGGCGGGCCTTTGCCGCTTTGCCGCCGCTGTTTCGCGCGGATCCCGACAAGGATCAGGCGACGGCGCGGGCAGCGATGCTGAAGATAGACCAGGTCGCGCAACTGCGCGGGCTTGCCTGCACCGACCGGGTGAAGACGGCCAACCCTTTCCTTGCCGAAGCGGCGCGGCGGCTGGCCAACAGCGATGGCGCCGAGCAATTCGAAAACTGGGCGGCGCAGGCGCTTGCCGACCGGTCGCGGCGTCATGCAGGCGCGCGCAATGTCTGGCTGTCCATCGCCGACGCTGCGCCCGCGCTGGGCATGGCGGGCACGATCCTGGGCCTTGTCGGCATGTTCGCGGCGATGGATGATCCTGCCGCGCTTGGCCCCTCCATGGCGCTGGCGTTGCTGACGACGCTGTATGGCGTGGTCATCGCCAATATGATTGCCGCGCCGGTCGCCAGTCGTCTGGCCGATCTGTCGGAGCGGGAGATTGCCTGGCAAAAGGAGGCCGTTGGCCGCATGCTGGCGATTGCGCGGCGCGAAAATGTGCCGACGCGGCGTGCGTCGATCCGCGAGGTCGCGTGATGATCGGCGCTGCATCACAGGCGCGGCGCAACCGATGGGCGGTGAGTTTTGCCGACCTGCTGCTGCTGCTGCTCGGCTTTTTCATATTATTGCATGCGAGCGGCCAGCGCCGGGACGCCATGCTGGCGCAGGTGAGGCAGCAATTTGGCGGGCGAGCGATCGCCAGGGATACCGAATTGCGGGCGGCGGAATTGTTCCTGTCCGGTGAGGCTCTGCTGTCCGACCGGGGCAGGGCGCAGATTGCGCGCGTGGCGGCAAGGCTAAGGTCAGGCGGGGGCGGGCTGGATGTCAGCAGCGAAGGGACTGATCCTGCGCGGGAACGGTTCGACCAATGGGATCTGGCGGCGGCGCGGCTGGGCGCGGTGGCGCGAGAGCTGAAGGCGCAAGGGCTGGCGGGCGACCGCCTGCGCATTCGCGGGCTGGACCAGATGGACGGCGCGACCGGCAAGGGCCAGGTGATCCGTATCGGCCGGTCGACCGATACGGCGCGTTAACGGCTTGTTAGCTATAAGCACTGCTTAATGGATGGCATGAATCTATGTCCGTCCGGAGATGAGCCGTGAACAAGCTGCCCCTGATTGCCGTCCTGCTGCTGTCGGCAGTCGCTGCCGCGCCCGTGCAGGCGCAGCAGAAGTTTGAAAATCTCGACCGCATCGACGGCCTGGTTGCGATGACCGTGGGCGCGAATATCGGCGAGCCCGGCGGACCGCTGGCCCCGGTAGACCGGCGGCTGCGGCTGGCGGCATGTCCGGGAACGCCCAGTGTGGAAGGTCCGGTTTTCGGTGCGGCGATGGTCAAGTGCGATGCACTGGGCTGGCGCATTCGCGTGCCGCTGGCTGGCGGCGGCGGCGCCGCCGCTGCTCCGGCAGCACGCTACGGCGTGGCGGCTCGCCCCGCCCAGCGCGAGATGGTGGTCAAGCGCGGCGACCCGGTTCAACTGGTCGCGGGCAATTCCGAATTCAGCGTGTCGCGCATGATGGTCGCTGACGAAGACGGCGCGCTGGGCGACACCATCCGGGTGCGCGAGGACAGGAGGGCCGCGCCCGTCCTGGCCCAGGTGGTCGCGATGGGCACCGTGCGCATTCCAGGATTTAATGATTTCTGAACCCGGTCGTTATAGAGTGAGCGGGACGAGTGAAGGATTGTAAGTCATGATCAAAGCTGTCGGCCAGAATATCAGCGCCGCCATAGAGGCTTCCCGCTTGCGGGACAGCGGCAAGGCGCGGGCCTCTTCCGACAAGGGTTCGGTGGGCGTATCGACGTCGGCGGCTTCGGCCAGCCCCGCCGCACGCATGGCGGCCGAAGGCGCGCCGGTCGATATGGACCGCGTGGCGGCGATCAAGGCCGCCATCGCTTCTGGCAATTATCCGGTCGATCCGGCCGCGATCGCCGACAAGATGCTGGCGCTCGACCTGCCGGTTAACGGGTAACAGCCATGCCGCTCGGCCTTGCAGCGCTGGATGAGCTTTTCTCGGCTTTCGAGGAGTTGCGCGTGGCGCTTGACGGGACCGACGTGGCTGCCATCGACGCCGCCGCTGCCCGTGTGAGCAAATGCGCCGCAGCCGTCCGCGCGATCGGCGCGTGGCGCGCCGATGGAGCCATTCGTGAGCGGGTGACGGCGCTGCTTCCCCTGATCGAAGCGGCGCGGGTGCGAATCAATCTGCTGACCGATCATGCCGGGCAGCGTTTGTCGCTGCTCGCCGCGCATGGATCGACGCAGGCGCCGCTGGTTTACGGACGGTAATTCCCCCGCGGCGTTTGATAAGAGAGCCACTATTTTGAGAAGGGCGCCCATCGAGGCGCCTTTTTTCGTTCATGCTGAACGCGGCGTAAATATTTATGGAGCGTGCGTTAACCAAATCTTGGCATAAGCCTTGCTCTAATAGCCCCCGGTACCAAGGGGGATTTTTCTTTGTCGGCTTTTGCAGACATATCAGCGACAGGCGCTTCGACCGGCAATCGCGTGACCAACGCGATTGCGATGGCCAGCCGCAGGACGGGCGTGGACTTCGCCTATCTGCTGGGCCAAGCGAAGATCGAAAGCAGCCTCAATCCCTCGGCGCGCGCGACCACCTCGTCCGCGACGGGCCTCTACCAATTTATCGACCAGAGCTGGCTTGCCGTCATCGACAAGCATGGCAGCGAATATGGCCTTGGCTGGGCGGCGGATTCGATCAGCCGGGGCCAGAACGGGCGCTATTATGTGGCTGACCCCGAAATGCGGCAGCAGATACTGGACCTGCGCAAGCATCCCGAGACCGCTTCGGTGATGGCGGCGCAGCATGCGTCGGACAACAAGGCCTATCTGGAGCAGCGGCTGGGCCGGGAGGCTGAGCCGGTCGATCTGTATCTGGCGCATTTCCTAGGCGTTGGCGGGGCGAGCAAGTTCCTGTCGGTCCATGACCGTGCGCCCAATGCCACTGCCGCGTCGATGTTTCCGGCGGCGGCGCGGGCGAACCGTTCGATCTTCTACGATCGTTCGGGCAGTGCGCGCAGCTTTTCCGAAATACGCGACCGTTTTGCCGCCAAGCTTCAGAAGGGCGTCGATTCGCTCGACACCGGCCCCATTCAATATGCCGCCGCTTCGCTGCCGCAAGGCGCGAAGACGGTGCAGCCCGCCGATTATGTGCGGATCGAAACCCAGCGCCTCGCGACCGCGGCGGACGTTTCCGTCCGGCCCGACCCGCAGACGGCGCGTCTTGCCTATCTCATGCTCGCCACCCTCGGAAGGTAACGCAGCCGTATGACTCCCGCCCAAGTCAAAGCGAAGATCTGGACGAACGCCGCCAAGGGGGCCGTGCTGCCCGTCGCGACGTTGATGGTCGTGCTGTTCATGATGGTGCCGGTGCCTGCGTTCATGCTGGACATCGGTTTCATCACCAACATCATGATTTCGCTGGCCGTGCTGATGGTGGCGCTGAACGCCGCCAAGCCGCTGGATTTTTCCAGCTTTCCCACGGTTCTGCTGTTCGCGACGCTGCTGCGGTTGGCGCTGAACGTCGCCTCTACCCGCGTCGTGCTGGTGCAGGGGCATGAAGGATCGGACGCGGCGGGCCATGTGATCGAAGCGTTCGGTCACTTCCTGATCGGCGGCGACTATGTCGTCGGCATCTTCGTCTTTGCGATCCTGATGATCATCAACCTGGTGGTCATCACCAAGGGCGCGGGCCGCGTGTCGGAAGTCAGCGCGCGCTTCACCCTGGACGCCCTGCCGGGCAAGCAGATGGCGATCGACGCCGACCTGAACGCCGGCCTGATGACGCCCGAAGAAGCCAAGCTCCGCCGCCGCGAAGTGGCGACCGAAGCGGACTTCTACGGCTCGATGGACGGTGCGTCGAAGTTCGTGAAGGGCGACGCGGTTGCGGGTATCCTGATCCTTGCCATCAACATCGTCGGCGGCATCATCCTGGGCGTGGTCAGCCATGGCCTTTCCATGGGCGATGCCGCGCAGACTTACATCATCCTGGCGATCGGCGACGCGCTGGTGGCGCAGGTTCCCGCGTTGCTGCTTTCCATCGCAGCGGCCGCCATCGTGACGCGGGTCGGCAGCGAGGACGATCTTGGCAACCAGATCACCAATCAGTTCGGATCGGGCCGCGCCTGGGTTCCGGTGGCGGCGATCCTCGGCTTCCTCGGCATCCTGCCGGGCATGCCGCACTTCATCATCCTGTCGGCTGCGGCCATTGCTGGGTTCATCGCATGGCAACTGCGCAAGACGGCGCAGGCCAAGGCCGCCGAGCCGGAACCGATGCCCGAGCCTGCCAACCCAGCGGTCATCGAATGGAATGACGTTTCGGACGGTGCGATCCTGGGGCTGGAAATCGGCTATGGCCTCATCAGCCTGGTCGATGAGCGCAAGGGCGCTCCGCTGATGGCGCGCATCACGGGCATCCGCCGCCAGCTTTCCAAGGAGCTGGGCTTCGTCGTGCCGATGGTGCGGGTGAAGGATAATCTGGCGCTGGAGCCGAACCAGTACCGCATCACCATCGCCGGCGTCGTCGTCGGCGAGGACGAGATTTATCCCGAGGATCTGCTCGCGCTGGACAGCGGCGCGCTGGAAGGCGTGGTGTCTGGCCGCGAGGCGAAGGATCCGACCTTCGGTCTGGACGCCGTGTGGATTTCGCCCGCCAAGCGCAGCGAAGCGGTGGTCGCAGGCTATACGGTGGTCGATCCGCCGACAGTCGTCGCCACCCATCTGAACCAACTGATCGCCATGAACGCCAGCGAGATGTTCGGCCTGGACGAAGCGCGCAAGCTGCTCGACAATCTGAAGGATGCCGCGCCCCAGCTGGTCGATGGCCTGACCCCCGGCGCGCTCAGCCTGACGCAGATTTCCGCGCTGTGCCGCGCGCTGCTGTCCGAAGGGATTGCGCTGAAGGACTTCCGCCGCATCTGCGAGGCGATGGTCGATGCCGCACGGCCCGACATGAGCCACGAGCAGCTGGTGGAAGCTGTCCGTCAGCGGATCGGTTCGCTGATCATCCAGGGCCTTGTGCCCGTGAAGATGCCGCTGCCGGTCATCACGCTGGACGGCGATCTGGAGGCGTTGCTGGCGCAGGCGATGCGCGTCGCGGGCGACGCCCGCCACCCGATCGAACCGGCCCTCGCCAACCGTATCATCGAATCGGTGGTGCAGGCCGCTCGCCCGATCATGGGGCAGGCGCGCAACTTCGCCATCGTGACTTCGCCCGTGGCGCGCCGCGCGCTCGCCCGCCTGTTCAAGCCGCACCTGCCCGAAACGCCGGTGCTGTCGTTCCTGGAAATTCCCGATGGCAAGGGCGTGGAAGTCGTCGCCGTGGTTGGCGGCGAACAGCGGCCCGCGCCGCGCCACGATCCGCTGCCCCGCGAACCCGTTTCTGGCCGCGAACGCGTTGCCTGAGGAGCCTGACCCATGTTCATGAAGAAGGTCGTCGCCGGTTCCGACGCGAATACCTATGGCCGGTCGAACAATTCGCCCGAGCAACTCGCCCGGCGCTACATGCCGCTGGTGCGCAAGATCGCCTGGCATGTCCATGGCCGCGTATCGAGCGCGGTCGAGGTAGAGGATCTGTTGCAGATCGGCATGGTCGCGCTGGTCGAGGCGGCCAATAGTTTTCAGGATCGGGGCCTTGGCTTTGCCTCCTACGCGCAGTTGCGCGTGCGGGGCGCGATGATCGACCATTTGCGCCGTGGCGCGACGCTCGCCCGGTCAGCGATGGCGAACCGCAAGCAGCTGGCGGCGGTGCGCAGCCGGTTGGAACAGCAGCTGCGCCGCATGCCGCTGGAGGCGGAAATGGCCGCTGAAATGGGCATGGACGCGGCAAGCTATCGCGTGTTCGCCGATGGCTGTGAAATGGTTCAGCATACGAGCATGGACGAAGTCTATTCGGACCAGTCCATGTGGTTCGCCGATGTCGAGGACAGGGCGGACGATGTGATGGAGCGCGAGTCGCTGAAGGCTGCGCTGGCCAAGTGCATCGGCGAACTGCCGCAGCGCGAGGCGATGGTGCTGCAACTCTATTTCGTCGAGGAATTGAACTTGGAGGAAATCGGGCAGGCGCTGGACATCGGTGCGGCGCGCGTATGCCAGATCAAGAAAGCCGCGCTCGACAAGCTACGCGAGAAACTGAACGAGTGGGATTGATTTGCGCTGCCAGATCCTAGCTTTCGCTGGCGTGACGGGTGCCTAACGGTCGTTAGCAACCGCCTGCTTGAGCGGAGCGACTTCCCCGATCTGTTCAGGATAATGGGGCGGGTGATAATTTTGCGCGCGCCACCATGGCTCGGCAACCTGAAACAGCCCACTCTGTTCGGCCTTGTGGCCCAGACCCTTGCGCGCGGTGACGGCCGCGAGGACCGGGGCCAGCACGAGGCCCGCCACCACCGGAATGATCCAGCCGATCGACGTGCCGCCTTTCAGCGCCAATAGCGTGAGCGCCGCTCCCAGCAGGATATGATATTTGAACAGCCAGATGGCGCTGGTCATCGCCATGCCGTCGCGGTCGCGGATCTGGCCGCTCCAGCTGCTTTTGCGGCCCATCAATATGCCGAACAGGTTGATCGTCTGGGTCAGCATGCTGACGGGCGCCATCAGGATCGACAGTGCGATGTCGGCTATCACGCCCCGGCTCATGCGCGCGGCCCCGCCAAAGCCGATGCGGCGGGCGGGATCGGCCATGGCCCAAAGCATCGACAGCAGTTTCGGCCCGAACAGCAGCACCGCCGTCAGCGCCAGCAGCCCGCCCGAAGGCAGCACTGCGCTGGGCGGCCATACGCCCGCAAGCGCGCCGCCAAGGACGACCAGTATCAGCGCCAGCCAGAGCGGCGAGGTGCAATAGGCTGACGCCCCGACCAGCAATTGAAAGCGGCTGACCGGATGCAGGCCCCTGATCCGGGGGATCAGCGGCACATGCTGGATATTCCCCTGGCACCAGCGGCGGTCGCGGGTGGCAAGATCGGGCAGGGAGGGAGGAAATTCTTCGAAACTGTCGTCGGCCATGACCATGTGGACGTCCCAGCCGCGCCGACGCAGCAATGCGGCCTCGATCATGTCATGGCTCATGATATGGCCGCCAAAGGGCGCACGGCCCGGCAGTTCGGGAAGGCCGCAGCTTTGCGCGAAAGCCTTTGTACGCAATATGGCGTTATGGCCCCAGAACATGCCCTCCGATCCGGCCCACCAGATCATGCCCGCCGCGGAAATGGGACCGAACAGGCGACTTGCGAACTGCTGCCAGCGCGCGAACAAGGTCGCCGCGCCCACGATCGTCGGCACCGTCTGGATAAGGCCGACATGGGGGTGCTGTTCCATGTCGAGGGCGAGGCGCGCCATGGTCTGGCCGCTCATGACGCTGTCCGCGTCCAGCACGATCATATAATCATAGCCGCCGCCAAAGCGCTGCACCCATTCGGCGATATTGCCCGGCTTGCGGCCTGTGTTGAGCGCGCGCCGCCGGTAATGGACGGGCCGCGAGAAACCTTTGCGCATTTCCAGATAGGTCTTGCGCTCTATCTCGCCACTGGCGGGGTTGGAATCGCTCAGGATGAAGAATTCGAACCGTTCATTGCCCATCACCTGCGCCAGCGACCGTTCCATGATCGACAGGCGGCCCATGACGCCCAGGAAATCTTCATTGCACACGGGCAGCAGGACGGCGGTTCGTCCGCGAAGGGGCGACGCGAATAGCGAGCGATAGGGACGGACGCCCGGCCCCTTGCCCATGGTAAGCGTCAGGAAACCGATCAGGCTGGTGGCGAAGCCGAAGGCGATCCAGGCAAAGAGGGGGATGAACAGCGCGAGATAGACGCCTTCCCACAGCGAGAGGCCGTCAAGGCCGATGGAGCGGCGCATGTCGTGCGCAGCCATGGAGGCGGGCAGCAACGCCAGCAGCACGACCAGCATACGCCGCGCCCATTGGTCGATATTCAGCGGCCGATGCGGAAAATCGCGGGGATGTTCGCGAAAGTCCTGCTCCGGCATGGCGATCGGCATTTCCATGGGCACATGCTCGAACCCCGGCGCGGGTGGAGGGGTTGCCGCCTTTGCCTTGCCGTCCGCCACTGTGTCGCCGATCGCCGTCATTCCAAATCCGTTCTGATGTCGTAACGGACGCGACAATGCGCCCGGTCATCGCCGGTTCCCTCAAGCACCAAGCGGGTAATGCACATATTCGCTGAAGGGTCGATTGCCGTTGCGGAGCTGGACGCGGATATCAGCCGGTTTGCCGCTGTTCCGCCGGATGTCGAGCGCGACGCGGAAAAGACCGGGCCGATGGAGGACCGGATAGCCGCCTTTCCTGACCAGCGCGCCATCGGCCACATCGACCCAGATGTCGGGCTTTGCATCTTGAGCGACACCTGAAAAATCAAGGATAAGGCGGTCTACGCCTGCCTCGTTCGCTTGCCCTGTCCAGACATTGGCGAGCAGCGCGCCACTATTCGCCGGGCCGGTCGCCGACGACCAGTCCAGCCTGTAGCTGGCGTCGATCCGGCTGCCTGGACGCACGCTGGCCGCCGGGGTCCAGTAGGCGCAGACATTATCGACATATTCGCTGGTGGTCGGAAATTCATATAGCCGAACCTGCCCTGCGCCAAAGGGCTTGCGCGGGCTGGCCCAAAGCGACGGACGGCGTTCGTAGAAAACCCCGTCATCCTGATAATGATCGAAATCCCGGTCGCGCTGCATCAGGCCGAAGCCCCGCGGATTGCGTTCGGTGAAGCCATCGACCCGAGGCGCCGAGGGGTTGATCAGCGGCCGGGCATGGGTTGTCCCGTCGGCGCTGCCGACTGCCAGCAGGTCGGAATCGTGGATTTCGGGCCGCCAGTCGGTGCGGGCCGCGCGGCTGGCCTGATCATACCAGAACATGCTGGTCATCGGCATCAGCCCCAGTTCCGCTATGGCGCGGCGGGGAAAGAGCGCGGCATCGACATCCTGCCGCACGCCCTGCGGCGTCCTTTCGCTGATAAAGCGGTAAGCGCCCGTGACCGACGCGCCGTCGAGCAGGGCGTATATGGTGAGGCTGCTTGGCCCCATGCGCTCAAGCCAGAAATGGGTGAAGCGGGGAAATTCCTCCTTGCCCTGTATGCTGGTGTTGATTGCGATCGCGCGGGCGGAAAGGCCGAACTGTTTCGTGGCTCCGGGCGACCGGAAATAGCTGGCCCCCAGAAATGACAGCCAGTCGCCGTCGCGCGCGGCGGTCATGACGCGAAATCCGGCATAGCCTGCGTCCGGGCCAAGCTGGCGCACGGCATTGTCGGCAGGCGCATCGAAGATGGTGGGATCGTAGCGCAGCGGCGTCGCGCGGCCATTTTCAACCAGCGCTATTTCGACGGGCTGTTCGGCAGAGGCGCTCAACGGGAAGAGCTGGACGCCCGTGTCGCCGGGCAGATTGCCCCAGATCGTCCGGTCGTCGCGGAAGCGCGCCTGATACAAGGCGTCGTAATTGACGTTGCGGGCGCCCGGATGGTGCGGCGTTTCCCGATAGGGCTGACGCGAAAGCCGCCGCGCCTGGGCGATTACCATATCCCAGGAAAAGCGATCGCCGCGCGGCTGGGCCAAGGCCGATCGGGGGAATAGAAGCGATGCGCCTGAGGCAGCGATCATCGCGCGCCGGTCTATCTTGATCATGGCCGCCATGATGGGCGCATGGAGGCACATTGCAAGCCTTGGCTGCCCAAAAAGCGGTGAAGCCTCCGCCCGGGGGGACGGAGGCTTCGAAATGCTGGCCGTTCGATCGAAGGTTGGTCGCCCGGCGCGGTGGGGACTGTAGATGCGCCGGGTTCCCGTGACTGGCTGCAAGGTGACCACTACCCCAGCCGGTCAGTTCAGGCAGCTGAGCCGGATTACTGGATCAGCTTGAGGACGTTCTGCTGGCTCTGGTTCGCCTGGGCCAGCATCGCCGTCGAAGCCTGGTTCAGGATCTGCGACTTGGCGAGTGCGGTCGTTTCAGCCGAGAAGTCGGCGTCTTCGATGCGGCTGCGGGCGTCCGACAGGTTGGTGATGTTGTTGGTCAGGCTGTTGACCGTCGATTCCAGCTGGTTCTGAGCCGCACCGAGCGAAGCGCGGGTCGTGGCGACAGCCGCCAATGCGGTGTCTGCGGCGGTCAGCGTCGCGGCGGCCAGCGCCGAGGTCGTGACGTCCGACGTGGTCAGGTCGGCCAGGGCAGCGAAAGCGATGTTCACGACGTCGCCGGCGTTCGCGCCAGCCTGAATGTCGATGTCGCCAGCCTGGGCGGTGTAGGTGGCTGCCGGCGCCGCGTCAGCGTTGAAGATGCGGACGCCGTTGAATTCGGTGGTGGCGAGGACGCTGGTGATCTGCGTCTTGAGCGCGGCGGCTTCAGCGTTCAGGTTGGTGCGGTCGGTGGCCGAGTAGGTTTCCGACTTCGACTGGACGGCCAGTTCGCGGATGCGCTGCAGCATGTTGGTGACTTCGCCCAGCGCGCCTTCAGCGGTCTGCGCAAGGCTGATGCCGTCATTGGCGTTGCGGATGCCCTGGGTCATGCCCTTGATCTGCGATGTCATCTGCGAGGAGATGGCGAGGCCGGCGGCATCGTCCTTGGCGCTGTTGATGCGCTTGCCGCTCGACAGACGCTCCATCGCGGTGCTCAGCGACTTGCCTGCGAGAGCCGAAGCATTGGCGGCGCGCAGAGCGGAGGAGTTGGTTCCGATAACAGTCATGATGAATTCCCTTCTCTTAACCTCAGGTCGCTGCCTTCAGGCTGCTTGCGGCCTCGAAAGGGGATAACGGCGCGGCGGGAAAAGCTTTTAGGGACAGCGTCGCTTTTTTTGAAAAAAGTGCAAAAGGCGCGGAAATGCGCGGGTTTCGCAAGGGGCTGGAGCCAGCATCCAGTTTCCAGCGGCGGCAAAACGGAAAAAAATTGCCGCCTTTCGGCAGGGTAATTGCCGCATTAACCATATGCTAACCACAGTCGGGCACTTCTCAGGACATCGAAAGGGGGTTGGGGCGTGCGGGGGCACAAGCCAGCCAAGATTGAACTGGGGATTTTCATGTCATCGCTTGACGTGAGCCGAGGAGTTTGCGCGCTCGTTCCGGGCCTGCAGCACTGGCTGGAAAATGCATTCTATATGGTGCGCGTCGTCGATGCGCAGAGCCCGCGTGAACGCGACGGCCCTGATAGAGATAATAGGCGCGTGTTGCTGGCGACCGAGATCGGCCACGCCACGCATCGCGACATCCTGATCACGCTGATCGAGGGAAAGCCATCACTGGTGGCTGCCTCCAACGGCCTGCCCGCTCGCGTCGCCTTTGCCCTTGAAGATATGGCCTTCGCCTTCGCCCTGATCGCAGAGCTGGCGCGCCCTGCGGCCATCCCGGCGGTGGGCGATGCATCGAGCGCACGGCTGATGACGATGGCCGGGCGCGTCGCCCGCAGCGACGCCACCGTCCTGATCCAGGGTGACACCGGCACCGGCAAGGAGGGCATGGCGCGTTTCCTTCATGCCCAGTCGGGCCGCATTTCGCACGATTTCATCGCGGTCAACTGCGCCGCGCTTCCTGAAACGATGATGGAAGCGATGCTCTTTGGTCACAAGAAGGGCAGCTTTACGGGGGCCGCCAACGCATCGGACGGCCTGTTCCTTGCCGCTGACGGCGGCACGCTGTTCCTGGACGAGATTGCCGAACTGCCGCTGGCCCTGCAGGCCAAGCTGCTGCGCGCGTTGCAGGAAGGCGAAGTCCTGCCCGTAGGCGCGACCCATCCCGTTCCGGTCAATGTCCGCATCATCGCGGCGTGCAACCGCAACCTGGCCGCAGAAGTCGCCGCAGGCCGCTTTCGCGAAGATCTTTACTGGCGGCTCAACGTCATGCCGCTGGAGCTGCGCCCGCTGGCCGAGCGTCCGGGCGACGTGACCGCGATCGCCGCCGCCATGCTGCTGCGCCATCAGGATTTCGTGTGGCCTACCGCCGCCGCGCTGGAAAAACTGGCCGCCCATGTGTGGCCGGGCAATGCTCGTGAACTGGGCAATGTCCTGCAACGTGCGGTCGTGCTGCGCGACGGGGAGAGGATCGATGCCGACGACCTGCATATCGCCGGTGCGCCGCAGCTTCGCGTCGTGGGAACGGAGCCTGCACAAGCCGCCGAGCCGGTCCGCCTGCGCGACGTCGCCCGCCAGTCAAAGCTGGACGCGATCCGCGCCGCGCTGCGCGAGACGGACGGCCATCGCGCCGCCGCCGCCGCGAAGCTCGGCATTTCAGAACGCACCCTGCGCTATCGGCTTGCCGAGATGCGCGAACTCGCAGCGGCTTGAGGGAGGTAAGGCATGACCGGCATTTCCCCTACTGACAGCGTGATGGCCATTCGCAACGCCATCCTCCAGAAGAACGCCGCCCTGCGGGACGTCGCCCAGACCGGAACGGTCGGCGGCGGCGCCGAGGGCGCCAAGCCCGGCGGCTTTACCGAAGCGCTCAACTCCGCGCTCAATCAGGTGAACGGTCTGCAGGCGCAGGCAGGCGAGGCGGCTTCCGCCTTCGAACGCGGCGAAACGACCGACATCGCCGCCGTCATGCTGGCCAAGCAGCAGGCGTCGGTCAGCTTCGAAGCGACCCTTCAGGTCCGCAACAAACTCCTGTCCGCCTACAAGGACATCATGAGTATGCCGGTGTAATATGAGCGAGAACGCACTTTCCACCAACGTCGGCGGCGCTGCCGCTCTCCCCGCCGCCAGCGGCCCGGCCCTTGGCACCGGTATGAACCCCGATGCGCTAAAGGCGCGCTTCACCGGCTTCATCAAGCAGCCTGCGGTGGCGAAAAGCCTGCCGCTGCTGGGCCTGCTGGGCGTGGTCGCCACGGCAGGCGCGGCCTGGCTCGCCCTGCGCGAACCGCCGCAGCGCGACCTGTTCCGCGGCCTGCCCGATGCCGACAAGTCGGCGGTGGCGCAGGTGCTGGACCAGAATGGCCTGGCTTACGACTTCGACAATTCGGGCGCGATGACCGTGGCCGAGAATGACTATTTCAAGGCGAAGATGATGCTCGCCGCGCAGGGGCTGCCCAAAAGCGCGCCTGACGGCAACAGCATGATCGACAGCCTGCCGATGGGCGCATCCCGCGCCGTGGAAGGCGAAAAGCTCCGTTCGGCCCGCGAGATGGACCTTGCCCGCACGATCGAGGCGATCGACAGCGTTGAAAGCGCCAAGGTGCACCTGGCCGTCGAGCCGCCCAGCGTCTTTTTGCGCGAGCGGGCAAAGCCTTCCGCCTCGATCATGCTGCGCCTCGCTTCGGGCCGCACGCTGACCGACGCGCAGGTCAGCGCGATCGTCCACCTCGTCGCTTCTTCGGTGCCGAAACTCAGCCCCGATCAGATTTCGCTGGTGGATCAGAACGGCCGCCTGCTTAGCAATAATGACGGAAACGCCGCCGATGATCGGCAGCTGGCCGTCCAGACCAAGATCGAGGATCGCTATCGCCAGTCGGTGATCGCGCTGCTGACGCCGATCCTTGGCAACGGCAATTTTTCGACCGAAGTGCGTGCGGAGCTGAACTTCGCCGAACGTCAGGCGACCCGTGAAAGCTTTCCGCAGGACGAAGCGCGGTTGCGCGCCGAAACCGGCAGCTGGGCGTCCGATCCGCGCGGTCAGGGCGCTGGCGGCGAGGCGGGCGGCATCCCTGGCGCGCTGAGCAATCAGGCGCCGGTCAATCCCACCGTCACCCAAACCAATCCCAATGGTCAGGCCGTCAGCCAGGGCACGCAGGAAAATCAGCCTGCCACCCAGGCCAGCGCGCCGCTCAAGACCGAAGAAACATTCAACCGCAGCTTTGAACTGGGCCGGGAAGTGTCCGTCACCAAGGACGCGATCGGCACGGTCAAGCGCCTGTCGGTGGCCGTCGCCCTGGACAATGGCGCGGACGGCAAGCCCCGTTCAGCGCAGGAGATCGCGGCCCTCGAAGCGCTGGTGAAAGGCGCGGTAGGCTTTGATCAGGCGCGTGGCGACGTCGTCGCCCTGTCGTCGCGCAGCTTCGTCAAGGCAGAGGAAGTGCAGGCCCCCTGGTATGAGGCCGACTGGATCTCTCCGCTGGTGCGGAACCTGTCCGCCCTGGCCGTCGCCCTGCTGGTCGTCTTTGGCATTGGCCGCCCGCTGCTGAAGCGCCGTGCCGCCGCGCAGGAAGCTGCTGGCGCGCAGGCCGCTGCCGCAGGGCAGAAGATCGGCCGCGAGATTTCGACCGAAATCGGCCGGCAGGCTGTCGCGGCGCCCGGCGCGGGACAGGCCGTCACACTCGACATGATCTCGTCCACCTATGACTATGCGCAGCGCGCCGACCTAATTCGCAACTTCGTGAAGCAGGACCCGGATCGCGCGGCTCTGGTGGTTCGCGACCTTCTGAAGGAAGGGAAGAAGGACAATGGCTGAAGTCGCCGAAGCCGCCGCCATCAAGGGTAGCGCCGCTGCCGCCGTCCTGCTGATGCTGTTCGACGAGGATGAGGCCGCGCAGATCCTCTCGCGCCTTGAACCCGATGAAGTCCGCCAGCTTGGCTATGCCATGTACGACGTTGCCGATGTGCAGGTCGAGGAAGTCAGCGAGGCGCTCGACCATTTCGTGACCAAGGCGAAGAAGCGCACGACCATCGGCTATGGCGCGACCCGCCATATTCGCGGCGCGATGACCAAGGCGCTGGGCGAGGAACGCGCGGAAACGATCCTGGCGCGCATCACCCCGCCGACCCGTTCCACCCAGCTGGAAATGCTGAAATGGATGGACGCAAAGGAAGTCGCGTCGCTGATCGAGGCGGAGCATCCGCAGATAATGGCGATCGTGCTCGCCCATTTGGAAGCGCCGGTCGCCGCCGATGTGCTGCAATTGCTGCCCGCCGAATATCAGGAAGAGATCGTCTATCGCATCGCCACGCTCGGCCCGGTGTCGAACGAGGCGCTCGATGATCTGGAGCAGCTGCTGCTGCGTGGATCGACATCCAAGAAGCAGGGCGCGGCGTCGCAACGCGGCGGCACGATCGAAGCGGCCGCGATCATGAACAATGTCCGCAAGGAAAATGAACAGCGCATCATGAAGGCGGTGGCCAAGCGCGACAAGATGATCGCGCAGACCATCGAGGAAGAGATGTTCGTATTCGATAACCTGATCGACATGGATGACAAGAATATGGGCACGCTGATGCGGACCATCGACAGCTCCGTGCTGGTCGTCGCGCTCAAGGGTGCGAACGACATGCTCAAGGGCAAGATCTTCGGTTCGATGTCGGCCCGCGCGGCGCAGGCCATTGCGGACGAGATCGAAGAACGCGGACCTATCCGCCTGGCCGAGGTGATGGAGGCGCAGAAGCTGATCATCGCCACCGCGCGCCGCATGGCGGACGCCGGCACCATCATGCTGGGCGGCAAGGGGAACGACTTTGTTTAAGGTTCTGGGCGCCAGCAGCAGCCATGACGTCGCCAGCATCCCTTTGGGCAGCATGGGCCAGGTGAAGAGCGGTAGTTTCCGCAGCCTGTTCAACGAAGGTCCGATGGCGGCGATGGCGATGCATGACGCCGCCGCCGCGCCGATGACCGACGAGGACCTGCTGGAACAGGCGCGGATCGAGGCATTCGCCCAAGGGTTTGACGAAGGCTGCCGCGTGATCGGGGACTCCCAGGTCGCAGAGGCCGAAGCCCGCAACCGGCTGGCCGAGGCGCTGGAACTGTTGTCGCCTGCGCCCAGCGGCATGCTGTCCAACATGCTGTCGGCAACCGTCGTCCGGCTGGTCGAGCAGATCGTCGGCGAGGTCGAGATTGATATCGAACGGCTCGTGCAGCGCTGTGACACGGTTGCCGCCTTCATCGAGGAGAACGATCCGAAGGGCGCGCTTCACCTCCACCCGGACGACATCGCCATGTTGCAGGACGAAACAATCGGCGTGCGGATGGTCCCCGACGAGGCGATGCATCGCGGTTGCGTAAGGCTGGAGACCGCCGACGGCTGGGTCGAGGATGGTCCGGATGTGCGCCTGTCGCGCCTGCGCGCGCTGCTCGACGATATGGAAGGTAAGGCGTGATCAAGGCCTCGCTCGCGCAGGCGGAGACGCTGTTCGACCATCTTCAGGTGCAGAACCGCCAGCCGCGTCATGTCGGCCGGCTGGTCAGCCATGATGCCGGGATGTTGGAAGTCACCGGCTTTCGCAAGCCGATCGGCGCGGGCGCGCGCGTAATCGCGTCGGACGGAACGATCTGCCGGGCCGAGGTCGTCGGCTTTCGCGGCGACAGGACGCTGCTGGTGCCGCTGGACGCCGACGCACCGCTGGAAAATGGCGCGCGCGTGGAGCCGGACAGCCAGGCGACGATGGTGCAGGTCGGCGACGGCCTGATCGGTCGGGTCATCGACGCCATGGGTCAGCCGCTGGACCGCAAGGGGCCTATCATCGCTGGCGGATCGTGGCCGCTCAACGGCGTGAAGGGCAATGTGCTCGACCGTGGCCGCGTGACCGAACCCTTTGACCTGGGCGTGCGCGCGGTCAACGCGCTGCTGACCGCCGGGCGGGGGCAGCGGATCGCGATTATCGCTGGCTCGGGCGTCGGCAAGTCGGTCCTCATGGGCCAGATGATCGCGGGCGCCGAAGCCGATGTCGTGGTCGTCGGCCTGATCGGCGAACGTGGCCGCGAAGTCAGCGATTTCCTGGAAACCAAGCTCAAGCACACCATGGGCAAGAGCGTCGTCGTCGCCGTGCCGGCCGATCATCCGCCGGTGCTGCGCCTGCGCGCCGCCGCCCGCGCGACCGCCATCGCCGAATATTTCCGCGCACGCGGGAAGAAAGTGCTGCTCCTGATCGACAGCCTGACCCGTTGCGCCCATGCCCAGCGTGAGATCGGTCTGGCGCTGGGCGAACCGCCCGCGATGAAGGGCTATCCGCCGTCGGCGCTGGCCCTGATCCCCCGTCTGGTGGAGCGGGCAGGGGTGGACAGCCGCACCGGGGGGTCGATCACCGCGCTCTACACCGTGCTGGCCGATGGCGACGACACCGACGATCCGATCGTCGATGCTGCTCGCGCCATCGTGGACGGCCATTTCGTGCTGTCGCGTCACCTGTCGGAACAGGCGATCTTTCCGGCGATCGACATCGGGAAGTCGCTGTCGCGCGTCATGGCTGACGTCGTGCCGGACGAACATCGTTACGCCGCCGCTTCCTATCGCCGCCTTTGGGCCGCTTATGAGGAAAATCGCGATCTTATCCTGATGGGCGCCTATCGCCCTGGCAATGATCCAGTAATCGACGAAGCGGTGCAGCGCCGTCAGGAAATCCTGGACTTCATCCGCCAGGACCAGAAAAGTTTCATCGACCTGTCCACCAGTGCTGACGCGCTGATCGCCGAGTTCGGCGCATGAAGGGGATGGTTGCCCGCCGCCAGCGCGTTCTGCGCGTGCGTCATGTGCAGCATGCCATGGCCGTGGCCGAAACGGCGCGCGCGCGTGACGAGGCCGAAGGGATCGAACGCAATGCCGACAGGCTGCGCAAGGTGCGCGGTGATCTTTTTTCCAACCCCGGCATGGCAACTGGCGCGAATTTTGCAGCGATGCAGGAACTGGCCGGTCGTCTGGAGCAGGCGGGCCGCCAGCTGGATGGTGCGCTCTATGATGCGCGCCGCAAGGTTGAAGTGAAGGAAGGCATCAGTCTCGTGACCAACAGGGATCGTGAAATCGCCGAAAAACTGAAGGATCGCGCCCGCGCGGACCTTGAAGAATGGCGGGAAAACAAGCTGACGGCCTTGCCTCGCTATCGCCGGATGCAGCGGACAGGAGATGTCTGACATGAACATGCTTTCCAGCCTCAAGACACTGCTTTCTTCCTCGACCCTGCAGGGGACTGCCGCCGTGGCGGCCTCCGGGCAGGAGACGGCCGACTTTGCAGCGATGCTGAACGGGTCGATGGCGGCCACGCTTCCCACCGAAGCAGCGGCTACGCCCGCGCCGGATATGGCTGGCGCAGCGCCATCCGTGTCCGCCACGCCGAAACTGGATGTCGACCAGCCGGCTGAGCATGTCCGCCATGATCATGTATCGCACGGCCTGGCGATTGCGGTCGCGGCTGGCAAGGGGACGCCTGCTACCCTTCCGCCCGGCATGGCGCTGGGGCTGATCAAGCATGAAGCGAAGTTGCAGTCTTCGCTCGCGCCCGCGATGGAAGCGGAAAGCGAGACTGCCGATGCTGCGCCTTCGCCTGACGCCGTGACGCCGCAATCCGAAGTGTCGGAGGATGCAGTGGTGGCCGAGGCAAAACCCAAATCGCCTCTTGCGCCTCACCAGAAGGATGCCGGCGCAGACGCTTTGGTAGCGCCGACACCGGCAGAAGCCGAGGCAGAGACAGAGGTGCAGGCGGAAGGACAGGGTCCATCCGAAGCCGGCACTGACGCCGATGCCTCCATGGCATATGTGCCGGGCGTCGGGCCGGTGGCGATGCCCGTAATCGCCGTTCAGCCGACGCCTGTCTCACCTCCGCCGGTCGCTGCGACGCTGGTGGCGATCGACGCGCCGAAGGGTGAAGGTGAAAGGGCGCCTACCCCGACGCAGGGCATCGCGCCCGCGCTTGTGTCGAGTGAAGGTCAGCGTCCTGAAACCGATCAGACGCCCCCTTTATCCAAGGCCACGGCCACGGTGGTTCAGCCTGATAAACCCCACGCCCCTGCGCCCGCGCCTGCTGTCGTCACCAGCCCGTTGCCGATTTCGCAGGAGCGCGCCGCCATCAGGCAGGCTGGAAGTCAGTTTCCACACCGGGCAGCCAGTCGGGATGAACCGGCAGCTCAAGATGCGGAGCCGGTAACGGAAATTCCGCAGCCCACTGCGCCGGTCCTCAACGGCAAGCCGGTGAAGGCCGAGGCGATTGCCCTGCTGCAACTGGTGCGCGAGCAGGTCTCCGCCCGTCAGTCCGGCGCATCCGTGCGGGTGGGTGAGCAGGTTTCTGCCGCTGCCTCTGCGAAGGAAAAGCCCGTTACTGCCAAGGGCGATGCGCCGCCTGCCGTGTCCATGGGCATGCAGCCGATCGACGCAGCGCCGATCACGTCGAGCGTCTCGACACCGTCCCTCGGCGTGCAGCCCTCAATATCACCGGCTCCGGTCGTCGATCTTTCCGCCAGCCTTGGCGCGCAGATGGTCGATATGGGCGTATCGGGCCAGTGGATCGACGGGCTTGCCCGTGACATTGCCGGGCTTTCCGCCAATGGCGCGCAGGGCCGGTTCCAGATCGACACGCATCATTTGGGCGCTGTGCAGGTTGACATAAGACAAGGGGCCGAAGGCGCCGCCGTCAGCCTGACCGTGGCCAGCGAGGCCGCCGAGGCCGCATTGCGGCAGGACAGCGACCGGTTGAAGCTGGACGCGGGTCTTGCCGCCGTGCGCATTTCCGAAGTCCGCGTCGAACGCTCTGCCGCGGTCGCCGAGGCCCAGCGCGCGGACATGGGCGGGCAGTCTTCTTCGCAACAGCAGTCCCACCCACAGCAGCAGGGGTCGCACAGCGCGTCCGCCTGGCAGCAGAATAACGGGCAGAATATGGGGCAGCCCCACGGCCAGCAGTCCCGCTGGCAGGGCCGTGAAAATAACGGTCCTGGCCCTAAAAGCTCGTCCGATCCTGCCGTTCTTAACCATGCGGATGCGCGGTCGAGCGCCCATGATGGGGTGCGCGCGCGCTACGCCTAAATTCCAGGACATTCGGGGGACCGGCACATGAGCGACGAGGCGAAGACGAAGAAAAAGAAGGGGGGAGGCATGAAAGTGATCCTCCTGATCGTCGTCGCACTGGTCCTGGGTGGCGTGGGCACGGCGGGCGGCCTGTATGCCGCCGGTTTCTTCAGCAAGAAGGAAGAAGGGCCAAAGGTTGATCCCAAAAAGCCCGTGCTCGTCCTGGCCGGTGAGAATGCCGAGGAGGTCGCCAAGGCCCATGGCATGGGCGCCGAGGCGCATGGCAAAGGCGGCGCGGCTGGACATCCGGGCAAGGGCATAGACCTGCCTGCGCCCGCCAACCCGGCGGCCTATCAGGCCACCTATTTCCAGCTCCAGGCGCCCTTTACGTCCAACATGTCGGACACGGACGCCTTTGCGCAGATTTCGATCGCCGTATCGACCTATTACGACATGCGCGTCATCGAAGCGATCAAGACTCATGAGATGGCGATTCGCAGCCAGGTCTTGATGTTGCTCGCCCAGCAGCCCGTGGAGATATTGGCGACGCCGGAGGGCAAAAGACAGCTTCAGGGCCGGATCAAGGGCGTTATTAACGATGTTTTGAAGCAAAAGACCGGTTATGGCGGTATCGATAACGTATATTTTACCAATTTCGTTATTCAATAGGGGTGCCTGAAAGGTCGGGAAGTCCCCTGACCCTCTAGGGCAGGGGACTATCATGAACGACGTTCAGACCTTCGCGTTCGGGCGCGGGGAATCGCAGACACCACAGATGCTGTCCGGGCTGGACCGGCTGGGCGAAAAGCTCGGCCGGCGTTTGCGCGCGCTGATCGAGCCGATTTCAGGCGTGCGCCCGCATGTCGGGATGGCCGATGCGCGGGTTCTGGACTTTGCCCAATGGTCCGCCGAAGTGCCTGCCTTTTGCAGTATCGGCGTCTACCGCATCGCGCCGCTGAAAGGGCAGATGCTGCTGCGGATGGACGCGGCAATGATTTCGACGCTGGTCGATTGCTTCTATGGCGGCATTGGCAACCGGCCACTGCCTGATCGTGGCGAGTTCACGCCGACTGAGGACCGCTTGATCGCCCGGATTTCCGAAGCGATCATCGCGCGCCTCGTCGAAAGCTGGGCCGATGTCCTGCCGCTGGAAACAGCGCTCATCATCCGCGAAACCGGCATCGGCTTTGCCTCGGCGGCGCAGCCGGGGGAGCAGATGGTGCTGCAACGCTTCATGCTGAGCATAGCGCGCGACCAGGAATGGCCCATCGACCTTCTGTTCCCCTTGTCCTCGCTGCGCGCCGTCGAGCCGCTGATGGGCGCAAGGGCGCCGACCGACGAGGAACGGATCGACCCCATCTGGCAGGCCCGCATTGCAAACCGCATGCGCGACATCCGCCTGCCCGCCCGCACGGTGCTGGCGCGCCCCAATCTTTCGCTCGCCGACCTCATGCAGTTGAAGGCGGGCGACATCATTCCGGTGACCATCAGCCGCAGCCTGCCGCTGATCGTGGGGGACCGGATCGTCGCCCATGGATCGATCGGCGACCAGGACGGCCGCGCCGCATTCCAGATCGAAAAATTAGCACAGGGACCTGAACAATGAGCGATATGAGCGAAGCGCCGCGGATCGACGGCTTTGGCGATGAAGGCGGCAGCCGCATGGCGAACAATCGCCAGTTCCGCTTGCTGGCCGACATTCCCGTTCGCATGTCGGTGGAAGTCGGATCGACGTCGCTGCGTCTGGCGGAGGTCATGGACCTGGCCGAGGGCAGCATCGTGGAACTTGACCGTCAGGCCGACGACCTGCTCGACATCATGGTCAACGGCGCGCTGATCGCCAAGGGCGAGGTGGTGACGGTAAACGGCCGCTACGGCATCCGCATCGTCGATATCGCCGCCGCCGAAAGCCGTCTGGCGGGGGTCGAACGGCGCGGCTGATCACGCCACACGCGCTTTTCCCTTGCTGTGCGGCGATCTTTCTGATTCGGAAAGACGATTAACCATCATCGCGGATAGCGCTCCATGTTCTGGTATTTCGTCAAACTGCTGATCCTTTTGCCGCTGGTGGGCGGCATGGCCTTCGGCGCGCTGTGGCTATGGCGCAAATATCAGCCCGGCATGATAGCGGGGCAGGACGGGCGGTCGCTGAAGCTGCTGGAGGCGCTGCCCATGGGCACGTTCGGCAAGCTGGCCGTGGTCGAGTTCGAGGGCAAGAAGATCCTGCTGTCCGTCACGCGCGGGCGGATCGAGAAGATTGCGGAAGGCGATCCCTATCGTGCGCGCTAGGGCGCTTCTGATCGGGGGACTGGCGCTGACTGCCGGCCTAATGCTGGCTGAGCCCGCGCTGGCGCAGGCGGCGGCGCAGGCCGCGCCCGTTGCGCCCGTCGATAATGGCGGGGCGCTGACCCGGGCGATGGGCGCGATTTCGGGCGACGGACGCCCGCTATCGCTGTCGCTGCAAATCCTCGTCCTCATGAGCCTGCTGTCGGTGCTGCCGTCACTGGTCCTCATGATGACCAGCTTCACCCGCATCATCATCGTCCTGTCGCTGCTGCGTCAGGCGCTGGGTCTTCAGCAGACGCCGCCCAATCAGGTGCTGGTCGGCCTGTCGCTGTTCCTGTCGCTGTTCGTGATGCGCCCGGCGATCGACCAGATCAACGCGCAGGCGTTCGATCCCTATGGCAAGGGGCAGATCAGCATCGAGGAAGCGGTAGGCCGTTCGGGCAAGGTGCTGCACGGATTCATGGCCAAGCAGACGCGCGAGAATGACCTCAAACTGTTTGCCAACCTCGCCGAAGCGCCCGCCTTTCGCTCGCCCGCCGACATTCCCTTTTCGATCCTGCTGCCAGCCTTCGTGACCAGCGAGTTGAAGACTGCATTCCAGATCGGGTTCATGATCTTCCTGCCGTTCCTCATCATCGACCTTGTCGTCGCCTCCACGCTGATGGCGCTGGGCATGATGATGCTGTCGCCGACGATCATATCCATGCCGTTCAAGCTGCTGCTGTTCGTGCTGGTCGATGGCTGGGCGCTGACCATGGGGTCGCTCGCCGGGTCGTTTGCGACATGACGGGTGTCCGGCTCCTAACGGGGGGAGGCGTTTAGCCCATGGACAATGCCGACTTCTTCATGGGCCTTGCCCAGCAGGCGCTGTGGATCACGGCGCTCGCGGCGGCGCCGATCCTCATCCCCGCGCTGATCGCCGGCGTCCTGATCGGCATGGTGCAGGCAGCGACATCCATCAACGAACAGACGTTGAGCTTTATTCCCAAAATCATCATCGTCGGCGCGATGTTGGTTCTGTTCGGCGGGTCGATACTGGTGCTGATCGCCGATTTCACCCGCGAGATATTCGAACGCATCCCGGACCTGCTGCAATGATCGCACCGGGCTTCGCGAATGTAGAGGCGCAGCTGTGGGTCTGGCTGATCGCCATGATCCGTCCCGGCGCGGCTTTCGTCGCGGCCCCCGTATTTGGCGCGCCCGCCGTGCCGCTGCCGCTGCGTTTCATTCTTTCGCTGGCCCTCGGCCTTGCCGCATTGAACAGCGTCACCATCCAGTTGCCGCAGGACGGCGTCGCCAGCTTTGAAGGCGTGATGATGGTCGCGGGCGAGGTGCTGGCCGGGCTTGCCATGGGGTTTGCCGTGCAGATCGGCTATGCCGCCGCCTTCGTCGCGGGTGAGGCGATCGGCAATGCCATGGGTTTGAACTTCGCCGCCATGGTCGATCCATCTTCGGGTCAAGCGACGCAGGCGGTCGGCACTTTCCTGTCCATTCTCGCCACCTTCCTGCTGCTGGGCATGGACGGCCATCTGATGCTCGCGAGCTTCGTGGTGCAAAGCTATCAGGCGATGCCGCCGGGTGGGGCGATGATGAGCAATGACGCCGTGTGGCATCTGGTTCAGTTTGGCGGATCGCTGCTGGGCGCGGGGGTGACCGTGGCGCTGCCGGTGGGCTTTGCCCTGGTGCTGGTGCAGATCATCATGGGCATGCTCGCCCGCAGCGCGCCATCGCTGAACCTGTTCGCGGTCGGCATGCCGGTTGCGCTCATGGCTGGCCTGGTCCTGCTGGCCATCGCCGCGCCGGTAATGGGGGAGGGGCTTACCGCCGCGCTCAAGGCCGGGCTGGATCAGGCCCAGTCGATTGCGGAAGGGCGCTGAGCGATGTCGGGCGGCAATGGCGGCGGCGAAAAGACCGAGAAGCCAACCCAGAAGAAACTGGATGACGCCGCCAAGAAGGGCGACATCCTTCAGTCCAAGGAACTGGCGACGGCGCTGGTGGTCATGGCCGGGATCGGCTGGTTAGCTGTGACCGGGCCGTCCGTCATCGACGCACTCTCGCAGATGTTGATGGAGGCCCTGCGCTTTCGCCGGGAGGACATTACCGACTTCGCCCCCGCGACGCGCGGCATGAGCCTGCTGACGGGTATCGCCCTGCCGGTGGGCGGCATATTGCTGGCGACGACGCTCGCCGCGATTGCCGGGCCCGCCATATTGGGATCGCTCGGCTTTCGCCCCGGCGCCTTTGCGCCCAAGGCGTCGAAGCTGAACCCGGCGGCGGGGCTCAAGCGCATCTTCGGGATGCAGGGCCTGATCGAGCTGTTGAAATCCATCGCCAAGGTGGCGCTGCTGGGATCCATCGGCGTCTGGCTGATGTGGGACCGGCTGACGGAGATCATCGGCCTTGGCTCGGCGGGTCTGGCCCCGGCCATGTCCGACCTTGGCAACATGTTCATCATGACCTGCCTAGTCATGGCGGGCGGGCTGTTCCTGATCGCTGGCATCGACGTGCCCGCCCAGATCATGCAGCGGTCCAAGCGGCTCGCGATGAGCAAGCAGGACGTCAAGGACGAGAACAAGGAAAGCGAAGGGTCGCCCGAGCTGAAAGGGCATATCCGCCGTCGCCAGTTCGAAGTGCTGAGCGGATCGACCCGTCAGGCCGTGGCCGACGCCAGCGTCATCATCACCAATCCCACCCATTTCGCCGTCGCCCTGCGCTACAAGCCCGGTCAGGACGCGGCGCCGGTGGTGGTGGCCAGGGGTTGTGACGCGATCGCGGCGGCCATTCGCGAGCTGGCGGACGAGAATGGCGTCACCGTCCTGCAATATCCCGACCTTGCCCGCGCCATCTACTTCACCTCACGCGCCGGACAGGTTGTGAATGAAGGGCTTTATATGGCGGTGGCGACCGTGCTTGCCTTCGTCTTTCGGGTCGAAAACCGCATGGCTGGCGAGATGGACCGGCCGTTCATCAATGTGCCCGACGATCTGCGTTTCGACGCGGATGGCCGCAAGCTGTGAAAAAAACAGGGTGAACTAAAACTTAGGCAATGCTGGCCGTATTATGTTCATGGGGACGCATTAGGATGGTGCGTCATGAACGAATATTTTTCGCGGAGCGGCTTAACGCAGGTTGATCGGACCACAAGCCGCGCGCCTTCCGCTGTGCCCGCGGTCCAGCCGATAACGGCGCAGCAGGGCGCCGACCCGCAGGCGGGCAGGTCCCGGCCGGGCAAGCCGTACAATGGCGAAGCGGGGGCCGCTCTCTCTGAAGACGATCTGGCGAGCGCGGCGGAATATGCCAGGGTGCAGGCGCGGGTCGCGGATATTCTGGCAGAATTGCGCTCCACCACTGGCGCATCGACCGTGCAAGGGGCAGAGGCGAATATCCAGTCGCTGCTGCCTGCGCCGATCATTCTCGTGCCGCTGCCGCCTGCGTCCAGGGAAGTTGTGGAAAGCGCGGTGATGCTGGGCAAGCGCATCGCTGAGCAATCCAGCTATGCCCATGCAGCGCAGGCGAATTTGAGGCGCGGCACTGTCGATCAGCTGCTTTCGACAGGCAATTGAGAAAGGTCGTCAGCGTGTGATCTTTCTTAACCACGAAAATCATTCCTAAAGGTCTTCGCCCTAGAGCCGTTCTCACTTTCGAAAGGACGGATGATGACCTCGGTAAGCAGCAGCATCGCGACGGCCCTCGGCATCGGTTCGGGAATCGACACCGGCGCTCTGGTCACCAGCCTTGTGAGCGCGGCGCGCGACCCCAAGCAGAAGGCCATCACCGACCGGCAAAACACCAACAACGCCAAGATTTCCGCGCTGGCTTCGGCCTCCAGTTCGCTCAATACCTTTGCCGATGCGCTGAACAGCCTGCTCGCAGGGACGGGCTTTGCCGGTTCGCCGGCCTCCAACGATCCCAGCATCGCCGCCGTCAGCCTGCTGCCGGGCGGCGTGCCCAAGCTGCCGGCGCAGCTTGAGGTGCAGCAGCTTGCCTCCGCGCAGACCATTTCTTCTGCGGCAGAGGCTGGCGCGACGGCCGCCAGTCCGGTTGGCGCAGGCAGCTTTGAGCTGAAGGTCGGGACCGGCGCGCCGGTCACGGTGACGCTCACCGCGCCCAACACCAGCTATGCCGATCTCGCCGCCGCGATCAACGCGCAGGGAACCGGCGTCACCGCCAGCGTCATCACCGACAATCATGGTACGCGCCTGGTCATGAAGGGCGAGACGGGCGCCGCCAACAGCTTCACCTTCACGCAGGTTTCGGGCGACGCGTCACTCGCGGCCTTTACCTGGGACGGCGCGACGGGCGGCATGACGCGCCAGGTCGAGGCGAAGGATTCGATCATCCTGCTGGACGGCGTCGAACAGCATTATTCCAGCAATACGATTGACGGGGCCGTCGCCCATCTGCGCATCGACCTTAACAAGGCCGCGCCGGGGACAAGCGTCACGTTGGCCTCTACCGAGCCGACCACATCGATGCGCGACCTGATGGTGGAGTTCGTCGATGCCTATAATACGCTGATGAAGGCGCTGAATACGGCGTCGCAGACCAGCGGGGGATCGTCCGGCGCGGGCGTGCTGAACGGCGACTCGTCCATTCGCGACATGAAGCGGCAATTGTCGCAGATGACATCGACGGTTCTGGCCACCAGCGGCACATATACGACGCTGTCCTCCATCGGCGTAAGCACCAATCGCGACGGCACGCTGAAGCTAGACACGGAGGCGCTCGACAAGGCGCTTGCCGCCGATGCCAAGGGCATCACCCAGATGCTCAATCCGGCGGTCAAGTCGGAAACGACGCCGGGCCTCGCCGGGCTGATGGACGGCGTGCGCGACAGGATCGAGCAGAAAGACGGGCCGCTGGCCATGGCCAAGGCCAAATATGAGCAGCTGGGCGAGGATCTGACGAAGCAGCTTGAAAAGCTGAACGATCAGATGACCGATTACCAGGCGCAGCTTTCGAAGGTTTACACCGCGATGGAAACAAGGCTGTCGGCGCTCAAGGCAACGCAAAGCTATCTTGAGCAGCAGGTCGCCATGTGGACCAAGAGCGATAATTGATAACAGGGGTCTGACAAGATGTTTTATTCTCAAGGATATGCGGGCACGAATGCGGCGCGGCGTTATGCGGCCGTGCATTCGGGCAGCCGGATCGAAGGCGCAACGCCCCATGCCCTGGTGAAGGTGTTGTTCGACGAGCTGCTGATTGCACTGGAGGCGACTGCGCTGGCCGAACGGAATAACGACAGGCTGAAGGTTTCGGACAAGCAGGCCCGCGCCATGTCGATCCTGATCGCGCTCGAATCCAGCCTGGATTTCGACAATGGCGGCGACATCGCCACCGGCCTTGCCCAGATCTATCGCGAGGCGCGCCGCCTGCTGCTGTTGAGCGCCAAGGAACGCTCGCCCGAGCACGCCGAACAGGCCCGCGACATCATCGCCGAGATCGCCGACGCCTGGAACCAGATCGCCTGAACGGCAGGCCCGGCGGCATAGGGGGTTTTAGCGCACTTGCACCGCTCCGGCGGCGCTAGTATAGGCGGTGCTCGCAAAGGGCGGCCCGGCGGGGGCCGCCTTTTTGCGTTTTGCGACTTTTTCATCAGCCCAGCGAAGGGAGGGCCTCCATGTCGATTACGCCGCTCATGCCCGTTTACCCCCGGTGCGATGTCCGCCCGGTCCGAGGCGAGGGCTGCTATCTGATCGGCGAGCGCGGGGAACGCTATCTCGACTTCGCCAGCGGCATCGCGGTCAATCTGCTCGGACATGGCCACCCCCGGCTGGTGAAGGCGATCGCCGATCAGGCCGCGACGCTGATGCATACGTCGAACCTCTACGGCATGCCGCTCGGCGAAAAGTTCGCGCAGCGGCTGGTCGATGCGACCTATGCCGACACGGTCTTTTTCACCAATTCGGGCGCGGAGGCGGTCGAATGCGCGATCAAGACCGCGCGTCGTTACCATTATGCCAATGGTGAGGCGCACCGGCACAAGATCATCAGCTTCGACAACGCCTTTCACGGCCGGACGCTGGGGACCATTTCGGCGACCAGCCAGCCCAAGATGCGCGACGGCTTCGAACCGCTGCTGCCCGGTTTTACCGTGGTGCCGTTCAACGACCTGGAAGCGGCCACCGCCGCGGTCGATGAGAATACCGCCGGTTTCCTCGTCGAAACGGTGCAGGGCGAAGGCGGCGTGACGCCCGCGACGCAGGCGTTCCTCGCTGGCCTGCGCAAGCTGTGCGACGAGAAGGGCATGTTGCTGATCCTGGACGAGGTGCAGTGCGGCTATGCCCGCACCGGCACCTTCTTCGCCCATGAGCAATATGGCGTGAAGCCGGACATCATGGCGGTGGCCAAGGGCATTGGCGCGGGTTTCCCGCTGGGCGCGTGCCTGGCGACCGAAGATGCGGCCAAGGGCATGGTGTTTGGCACCCATGGATCGACCTATGGCGGCAATCCGCTTGCCATGGCGGTGGGCATGGCCGTGCTGGACGAGGTGCTGGGCGACGGTTTCCTCGACCATGTGAACAGCATTGGCGCGCGCCTGCGTTCGGCGCTGGAGCAATTGATCCCCAATCACGATATTTTCGAGGATGTGCGCGGAATGGGCCTGATGCTGGGCGTCAAGCTCAAGGACGGCGCCGATTCGCGCGAGTTCGTGGCGCACCTGCGCGACAATCACGGGCTGCTCACGGTGGGGGCGGGGCAGAATGTCGTGCGCATCCTGCCGCCGCTCATCATCGACGAAAGCCATGTCGCCGAGTGCATCGAAAAGCTGTCGGCCGGCGCCCGCAGCTTCGCGGAGGTTCAAGCGGCATAACACCAGCTGCCGTTCGCCCTGAGCTTGTCGAAGGGCATCCCTTCTTCTGAAGAAAGAAGAGGGCTTCGACAGGCTCAGTCCGAACGGGTTGAAGGGTTTGATCATGACCAGACATTTCCTTAATCTCTCGGACGCCGGGGGCGATGCGCTCGCCACCATGATCGGCGACGCCATCGACCGGAAGGCCGCGCGCAAGAGCCTGCCCAAGGGTCAGGCCGATGCCGATGCGCCGCTCGCGGGCCACACGCTGGCGATGATCTTCGAGAAGAATTCGACCCGCACCCGCGTCAGTTTCGACATGGCGATCCGCCAGCTTGGCGGCACGTCGCTGATCCTGGATGGATCGACCAGCCAGCTTGGCCGGGGCGAGACGGTCGCGGATACCGCGCGCGTGCTGAGCCGCATGTGCGACATGATCATGATCCGCACCGACGATCATGCGAAGATCGAGGAAATGGCTCGCCATGCGACGGTGCCGGTCATCAACGGCCTGACCGACCTGTCGCATCCCTGCCAGATCGCCGCCGACCTGCTGACCGTCGTGGAACATGGCCTGGCGCTGCCGGGCAGCCAGTGGGCATGGCTGGGCGACGGCAACAATGTGCTCCATTCGATCATCGAGGCTGCGGGCCTGTTCAAGTTCGACGTCCGGATCGCCGTGCCGGAGGGCTATGAGCCCGATCACGCCTTCATTCAGGAAGCGCGGGCGCTGGGCGCTGGCATCACGCTTACCCGCGATCCAGTCGCGGCAGTTTCCGGTGTCGATGCCGTCGTCACCGACACCTGGATTTCCATGGGGCAGGCGCATGCCGACGAAAAGCTGAAGGCGATGATGCCCTATCAGGTGTCCGTCGACCTGATGGCCAAGGCGAAGCCCGGCGCGAAATTCCTGCATTGCCTGCCCGCCCATCGGGGCGAGGAAGTGGTGCCTGAAGTGATCGATGGTCCGCAGTCGCTGATCTGGGACGAGGCGGAAAACCGCATCCATGCGCAAAAGTCGGTTCTGCTCTGGGCGGCCGGGCGGCTTGGTTGAGTTTGGGGCGAACCGTCCTATCTAGGGGCGGATCGGCGCGAACGACAAAGGGGTTGCCTCATCCTGCAAGACGGTTTGCATGGCTGTCCGGTTGCGCCGAGTGGATTTTGACTTGCCCGCCCCGCGGGTTGCATGGAGCCTGAATTGAATTCTTCCGCTCATATCGATCAGGCCCTGGGCTTCACCATCCCATCGCGCAACGCGCGGGGGCGCGTCCTTCGCCTGGGGCCGGTGCTCGACGATGTTCTGGCCGCGCACAGCTACCCGCCGCCGATCGAGCGGCTGCTCGCCTCGGCGCTCGTGCTGGCCGCGCTGCTCGGCTCGACGCTCAAGGATGTGGACGGCCAGCTGACGCTTCAGGCGCAGACCGAAAATGGGGTCGTCAGCCTGCTGGTTGCCGATTACAAGGGCGGCGAAGTGCGCGGCTATGCCAAGTTCGATGCGGACCGGCTGGCGGAGATTGGCCCCGATCCGACGTTGTTCGGCCTGTTCGGCAAGGGTTATCTCGCCATCACCTTCGACCAGGCGGTGACCGGGGAACGCTATCAGGGCATCGTGCCGCTGGACGGCGAATCGCTCGCCCAGGCGGCGGAACATTATTTCTTCCAGTCCGAACAGATACCCAGCGTCGTCCAGATCGCCGTTCGCCACGAAGCGGGGCAGGGCTGTTTCGCTGCCGGCATGCTGCTCCAGCACCTGCCCGAAGGGGAAGTGGGGCGGGAACGGCTGCACACTCGGCACGATCATCCTGAATGGGAACATGTGCAGGCGTTGGCGACGACGCTGAAGGATGAGGAACTGACCGACGCAGCGCTGCCGCTGACCGACATCGTGTGGCGTCTTTTCCATGAGGAAGAGGTGGTGCGGGTCACCGAACCTGTCGATCTCGTCAAGGGTTGCCGTTGCGACTTGGCCCATATCCGCAGCGTCATTGGCCGTTTCCCGGCGAAAGAACGTGCGGAGATGGCGGACGATCAGGGCGTTATCGGTGTCGATTGCGCCTTTTGCTCGCGCCTGTTTCCGGTTTCGCTGGACAGTTTCGCGCAAGGCTGACACGAATTTATTGCGATATCGGAACGGGTTTTGGAGCGTCCAGCGGGGGCTGGCGCATCAATTTGCCGCAATTGAGGCGTATGGAGGCGGAGACGCGTTCATGCGTGCGGCAACCCGGTCATGGAGTTCGCGATGAAAGACGGGGGCTATCGAATGAAGACAGGTCGGCACGCCTTTGGCGCGGCTGTTGCCATGCTTATCGCACTATTGCCGGCCGGAACGCGCGCGTTGCCGCCGCTGCCGCTTCGCGGGCTTGAACCGGGGGAGTGGGAGCTGCGCGCCCGCCCGGAAGCGGGAGAAAAGGGCGATATTCGCAGAATATGCCTCACCGATCTGCGTCAGTTGATCCAGCTGCGGCACGCCCGCGCCAGCTGCAAAAGCCTGACAGTCGATGAAGGCGCAAAGCGGCTGGTGGTCAGCTATGATTGTGCAGGCGCAGGCGGCGGGCGCACGGACTTGCGGATTGAAACCCCGCGTCTTGTGCAGATACAGTCGCAAGGCATAGCCAATGGCGCGCCATTCTCTTTCAGTTTGGAAGGGCGGCGGGTCGGCGCCTGTCATTGACGGGCTCCCTTGCGTCAAGCCGGTCGGGGCGGTAGCGCGGAATCATGGCTGCCAATAATGGGAAATTCGCCGTCGTCCTGCTGTCGGGCGGCCTCGATTCGATGGTCGCGGGCGGACTCGCGCGGGAAGCGGGCTATCGCATTTTTGCGCTGACGATCGACTATAATCAGCGGCATCGGGTTGAATTGGGGGCGGCGGCCCGCGTTGCGTCCGCGCTTGGCGCGCTGCGTCATATCATCCTGCCGCTGGATCTCACCGCATTTGGCGGATCGGCGCTGACGGCTGATATATCAGTGCCCAAGGGCGGCGTGGGACCGGGCATCCCCAACACCTATGTCCCCGCGCGCAACACGATTTTCCTGTCGCTGACGCTGGGCCTTGCCGAAGTATCGGGGGCCAATGACGTGTTCATCGGCGTCAACGCGCTGGATTATTCCGGCTATCCCGACTGCCGCCCCGAATTTATCGACGCGTTTCAGAAGATGGCGGCGCTCGCAACCAAGGCTGGCGTCGAAGGTCATCCGCTTCGCATCAACGCGCCGCTCCAGCATATGAGCAAGGCGGACATTGTCCGCGAAGCGCATCGCCTGGGCCTAGACGCTGGGATGAGCTGGTCCTGCTACGATCCCGCCCCCGGCGACCTGCACTGCGGCCTGTGCGACAGTTGCCGATTGCGGTCGAAGGGATTTGAAGAGGCTGGCCTGCCCGATCCGACCCGCTACGCGACGAAGCCCTAGGAGCAGGCGGATGACATACGCCGTCAAGGAAATGTTCCTGACGCTCCAGGGCGAAGGAGTGCATAGCGGCCGCCGTGCTGTGTTCCTGCGCTTTGCCGGATGCAATCTGTGGACCGGCCGGGAAGAGGACCGGCGCAAGGCCGTCTGCCAGTTTTGCGATACCGATTTCGTCGGCACCGATGGCGATGGCGGCGGCAAGTTCGCCGATGCCGCATCGCTGGCGGATGCCGCGCTCGCTTTCTGGGGCGAAGGGCAAGAGGGGCGCTATATCGTTCTGACCGGCGGCGAGCCGATGCTGCAGATCGATGAAGCCCTGATCGACGCATTGCATGCGCGCGGTTTCACGATCGCGATGGAAAGCAACGGTACGATCGCCGCCCATCCCGGCATCGACTGGGTCTGCATCAGCCCCAAAGCGGGCAGTGAGGTCGTGCAGCGCAGCGGCAATGAATTGAAGCTGGTCTGGCCACAGCCGGGAATTGGCCACAGCCTTGCCGATGTGGCGGGCATGGAGGGCTGGGCCTTTGGCCATCTGCTGATCCAGCCGCTCGACGATCCCAACGCCCCGGCCAACATGCAGGCCGCGATAGATCTGGTGATGGCCCGGCCCCGCTGGCGCCTAAGCCTTCAATCGCACAAATATCTCGGGCTGCGCTGACTTTAGCCTTGGTTCCTGCCGCCGCCGTCTGCGTTGACGCAAACGGCGGCGGATGAAGGCTATTGCTCGCCCACCTTCTGGTTATAGGCTACTTGGCAGTTCGGCCGGATCTTGTCCTTCTTCCAGCATTTCTTGTCGAAGGACGGCAGCGTCAGTGAATAGGCCCGGCCTGGGTCGCCGTAAAATTGCTCGCCCGCAAGCACGAGCGACTTTTTGATGGAGCCGAGCCCGGTGCGGGCTACTTCATTCAGCGCGCCGCGATTGGCGAAGATCGCCTGCCGCCCGACCAGCGCCGCCGCCTGGCAGAAGCCGCGCTGCGCCTGCACCGTCGAATAGCCCGAATAGATGCGCGTGCCATATTTGTCCGCCGCCGTTTGGCCGGGCTTGCCCTTGCCCACGGTCCGCTGGAAATAGCCCAGCAGCACCGACTGCGCCGAGTCCAGTTCCGCATCATGATGCGCGATCATCGCATTATAATTGCTGATGGACAGCAGCGTCGGTTCGAACTGGCATTGCAGCGCGGCGACGTTCAGCGCTGCCCGCAGGTTCCAGACCAGCCCGGCGCGGATTTCATCCGCCGTTGCGCCCGGCAGGCCCAGCGCGGTCGCAGCTTCGGCGTCGGTCAGCGGCGGCGTGGCGAAATCAGGCGGCGACCAGAAGAACTGGGCGGCAGCCGGTTGCGCGATCATCGGCGCAGCGGCCAGCATCAACGCGGAACATATACGGCGCATGGTGGAACAGGATGTCATGACTTCCCCTTTTTGAACGGCGATCGGACAGGCGGTCTCTTATGATATGCCTTGCCAGCGGCGCCTGTATTGCGCCTGAACGCCTTGCTGCTTCTATTGATCCGAAACCACTTCCGTATCGCCCTGCGCCGCGTTGGCTTCGGCCTCTGGCCTCGGCGCGTCGGCGGCGCTGTTGTTTCCACCGGCAGAAGGCAGGGCGGCGGGCGGCGCTTCGCTCTGCACGCCATCCAGGTCCGTCATCGCGTCGGTGGCGGTGCCGTCCACGACTTCCATGTCCTTCATCTGCATCGTGTTGCTGGTCTTGTCGTCCTTGCCGCAGCCCGCCAACGTGGCGCAGCCCGTCAGCAGCAGGGCGGTAAAGATCATCCTCGCGTTGCCACGCATCCGGGTCTCCCAAACATCCTCATGCCCGGCGGCCCCCCACCCGGCGAAAGCGCAGACCCTAGCGGCCAGCCCCGCATTGCTCAACCCCCGCGCGGCAGCGGCCCAATCGGCTGAGAAATGCCGGAAAATGCGCCTTCAGCGCTGCGTCGAGCGTGGTCATTGACGCTGTCTTTTCCAGCGCGGCCAAGCTGGTCACGGGATATTCCGCCAGCCCGCACGGCACGATGCCTCCGAAATGCGACAGGTCGGGATCTACATTGATCGAAAAGCCATGCAGCGTCACCCAGCGTCGTACCCGGATGCCGAGCGCCCCGATCTTTGCCTCACGCCCGTCAAGGTCGTCGGTCCATATGCCGATCCGTCCATCGGCCCGTCGCGCCTCGACCCCCAGGTCGCCGAGCGCGTCGATCATCCAGCCTTCCAGATGGTGGACGAAGTTCCGCACATCCTTGCCCCGTTCACGCAGGTCGATGTTCAAATAGCCGATCCGCTGTCCCGGCCCATGATAGGTATAGCGCCCGCCGCGTCCCGCCTCATGCACCGGAAATCGCGGGTCGATCAGTTCCGCCGGATTGGCGCTGGTCCCGGCCGTGTAAAGGGGAGGATGCTCCAGCAGCCAGACGCGCTCCCCCATGCCGCCCTCGAAGATCGCCGCCGCCCGCGCTTCCATGTCGGCGAGCGCAGCGGGATATTCGACCGGCGCGGAATCCACCTGCCATTCGATCTGCTGTATGTCGGCAGGATCAGGTGAGGAGGATGACATGGCGCTTCCTTGACTTGGGCGAGGGGAGCGATCAAGTCTCCTCCTCGTTTTTCCGCACGAGAATTAAGGCGAAGATATGACGGTGATGTCGATCGGCAAGGCATGGGAAGAAGCGGTTGCCTTCGTCGCGCGCGAACGCAGCCTGCTGTTCCCGGTTGCCCTGTTGTTTGTCGCTCTGCCCGGCCTCATCCTGCAGGAAATGACGCCGCCCGAACTTGCCGGTTGGACGATGAACAAGGGGGCGATGCCCGATGTTCCGGTCAGCTTCTGGCTGTCGATGCTGATTGGCGTCATTCTCATCTGGTTTGGTTCGCTCGCCTTGTTCGCGCTGGCGCTGCGGCCGGGGATCAGCGTTGGCGAAGCGCTGCGGCTCAGCCTGTCGCGCTTGCCCGTGCTGCTCGGCACGGCTGCTGCGGTGCTCGGCCTGTTGTTTGTCATCTTGATCGTTGGCGCGATCGTCGTCGTCGCTTTCTCGATGGTGGCAAAACCTGCTGGTGCGGCGCTGACCATGTTGCTGGCGGTGGGTCTGGGCGGCGTGATGCTGTTCGGCAGCGTGCGGCTGCTGCTGCTTAATCCCGTCGTGATTGATGGGAATGAGGGCGTGGTCGCGTCGCTCCGGCATAGCTGGACGCTGACGCGCGGCCATTTCTGGCGGCTGCTGGGTTTCCTGCTGGTGTTGACTCTGCTGTCCGCCATCGTCGGATCGGCGGCGCAGGTGATCTTTGGCCTGATCGGTCGGCTTGTCGCCGGGGCGGATGGCGCGCGCCTGACCGGCGGCGTCGCGGCGGCGGCCGTTTCTACCGTGGTGCAGGTCTATATGCTGGTGATGCTCGCCCGCCTCTACCGTCAGGCGGAAACGCGCTGAGCCAGCATCGGTACGTGCGGCGCTGCATCGGGGCTTAGCAATCCCGCGAGCCGAGGGTCGGGAAAAATCTCCACTTCGCGCTTGAAGGGCACGAACCCTGCCCGGCGGTAGAAGCCGAGCGCGCCGGGGCTGTCGAGCGTGCAGCTATGCACCCACAAACGCGTCACATCCCTGCGCCAGGCGAGCGACTTGGCCTGCGCCATCAGCCATTTGCCAAACCCCTTGCCGGTCATTTCCGGGATAAGGCCGAGGAAGCTCAGTTCGCAGTCGGGCAGGTGACGGAAATCGAGTTCCAGCAGGCCCACCTCCACCCCGCGCGGGTCGGTGACGGCGAAAATCTGGACTGCGGGGTCATGGATGATCGCGGCCAGTTCAGCATCGCCCATCACAAGCCGGGAGAACCATAGCCACGGTTCCCCGACGCGCCGGAACAAAGCGCGGTAGGCGTCCGGCGCGGGCTGTTTCCATGGAACAAGCCGCAGCGGCGCGGGCGGGATCGGCGCGGGCCGGGGGCGTTCCACCATCTCCAGATGCGTGACGACCGTCGCGATCTGGTCATTGGCGACCGGCGTCAGGCTCATGACCTTTAGCTCCAGCTCGCCATCGGCGGCAGGCTCATCAGGATGGCGTCGATATTGCCGCCGGTCTTCAGGCCGAACAGCGTGCCCCGGTCATGCACCAGGTTGAACTCCGCGTAGCGACCGCGCCATTCCAGCATCGTCCGATAGTCCTCGTCATTCCAGCTTTCGTTCATCCGCCGTCGCACGATGGGCGGAAAGGCGTTCAGGAAGGCATCGCCGACCGCGCGGGTGAAGGCGAAGTTGGCATCGAACCCGGCATCGTCGGCGCACTCCAGATGATCGTAGAAAATGCCGCCGACGCCGCGATGGACGCCCCGGTGCGGAATGAAGAAATAATCGTCGGCCCATGCCTTGAACCGGGGATAATAGTCCGCGTCATGCGCGTCGCATGCGGCCTTCAGCACGGCATGGAAATGGGCCGTGTCTTCTTCGCGGGGGAGGGGGGGTTGAGATCCGCGCCGCCGCCGAACCAGCTTTTGGACGTGACCAGATAGCGCGTGTTCATATGTACGGCCGGCACATGCGGATTGGCCATGTGCGCGACCAGGCTGATTCCGCTGGCGAAAAAGGCCGGACTGTCCGCCGCGCCATGAATGGTCTTGGCGAATTCCGGCGCGAACTCCCCCGCGACGGTCGATACGTTGACGCCGACCTTTTCGAATATCTTGCCCTTCATGACGCCGCGGACGCCGCCGCCGCCTTCGCCGGGGTTCAGGCCGGGCGCCTCGCGATCCCATGGGGTGTAATCGAAGGATGCATCGCTGCCAGCTTCGCGCTCGATCGCCTCGAACTCGGCGCAGATGCGGTCGCGCAGTGATTCGAACCAGGTACGGGCGGCTTGCTGCTGGGGATTGAGCGCCAAGGTCATGTCATTCTCTGTCATTGTGGAAACTGGCCGGTCTGGCGAAGGGCTTCGGCGACGGCGATGCCCGTCGAAACGGCAATGTTCAAGGACCGAAAGCCCGGCGCCATCGGGATTCGCACGCGCAGATCCGCCATGTCGCGCACCGCGTCCGGCACGCCCGCGCTTTCCGACCCCATCAACAGGATGTCGTCATTCTGGAATTTCACCTCCGGCAGGGGCTGCGAGGCATGGCTGCTCATCAGCACCAGGCGGCGGCCCTGCGCACGGCGAAGCTCGTCAAACGCCTGGAAATTGGCGTGCCGCGTCACTTCGGCGGCGGCGCCATAATCCATCGCGGCGCGTTTCAGCCGGGCGTCTGAGAAGGCGAATCCCATCGGCATGATGATGTCCACAGGCACGGAAAAACAGGCCGCAAGGCGCAATATGGCGCCTACATTTCCCGCAATCTCGGGTTGATAAAGAGCGATACGCATGCCCCGCGCATAAAGCAGCATGGCAAATTGTCATAGCCATGGCCAAATTGCTGTTGGCAAAGAAGCTGCAGTGGGGCTATCAGGCCCCCGAACCACGCCAGGGGGAAAGGCGGGGCCCCAATTCTGTGGGCGCCGTGGCTCTCTCGATAATCAGGGCCGGAGACGGCAATGCGGCGGGTAACAGGGACGTCTTTGCAAGGGTTGAGGTGCATGGCGAGCGTTGAACATACGGACAGCCAAGGTCTATCCGGCGGAGATGGAGTGCGTCGTCGCGACTTCATCAATATCGCCGCAGTAAGCTTCGCGGGGGTCGGGGCCGTCGCCGTCGTCATTCCGCTCGTCGATCAGATGAACCCCAGCGCGGACGTGCTGGCGCTTGCATCGACAGAGGTCGACATCTCGTCGATCCAGCCGGGTCAGGCGATCAAGACGACCTTCCGCTCGCAGCCGCTTTTCGTGCGTCACCTGACCGAAAAGGAAATTGCCGAGGCGGACAAGGTCGATGCTTCGGGCCTGCGTGATCCCCAGACGCTGGAAGAGCGCACGGTGGATGGCAAGAAGAACTGGCTCGTCACCATGGGCGTTTGCACCCATCTGGGTTGCGTGCCGCTCGGTGCCGGCGAAGGTGAGAACAAGGGCGAGTTTGGCGGTTATTTCTGCCCATGCCACGGTTCGCACTACGATACGGCCGCCCGCATCCGCAAAGGCCCCGCGCCCAAGAACCTGGAAGTGCCGAAGTTCAGCTTCACTTCCGACACTGCCATTCTCGTAGGCTGAGGTAAGAAACCATGAGCTTTCCCTGGGCTGAGCATTATTCTCCCAAGCATCCCGCGATGCAGTGGATCGACGAGAGGCTGCCGCTTCCGCGCCTCGTCTACAACGCGATCGGCGCCGGTTATCCCGTGCCGCGCAATCTCAACTATTTCTGGAACTTCGGTGTTCTCGCTGGCCTCGCTCTGGTGATCCAGATCGTTACCGGCGTGATCATGGCGATGCATTATGGCGCCAACACACTGGTCGCTTTCGGCACCGTTGAACAGACGATGCGTGACGTCAACGCAGGCTGGCTGATGCGCTATGCACATGCCAACGGCGCGAGCTTCTTCTTCATCGTCGTCTATCTCCACATCTTCCGCGGCCTTTTCTACGGCTCCTACAAGGCGCCTCGCGAAATGGTCTGGCTGCTCGGCCTCGTCATCTTCCTGCTGATGATGGCCACCGCGTTCATGGGTTATGTGCTTCCCTGGGGCCAGATGTCCTATTGGGGCGCGAAGGTGATCACCGGACTGTTCGGCGCGATCCCGGTCGTGGGCGAACCGATCCAGACCTGGCTGCTCGGCGGCTTTGCTCCTGGCAATGCGTCGCTCAACCGGTTCTTCTCGCTGCACTTCCTGCTGCCCTTCGTCATCGCCGCAGTCGTGATGCTGCATATCTGGGCGCTGCACATTCCGGGGTCGTCGAACCCGACCGGCGTAGAAGTGAAGGGGCCTCAGGACACTGTGCCCTTCCATCCCTACTACACCGCAAAGGATGGTTTCGGCGCGGGTGTGTTCCTGATCGCCTTCTCGATCCTGCTGTTCTTCGCGCCGAATTTCCTCGGCCACCCGGACAATTATATCGAGGCGAACCCACTTTCGACGCCGGCGCATATCGTGCCCGAATGGTATTTCTGGCCCTTCTATGCGATCCTGCGCGCCTTCACCGTCGACTTCTTCTTCATTCCGGCGAAGCTGCTGGGCGTGCTGGCGATGTTCGCATCGATCCTGCTGCTCTTCTTCTTGCCCTGGCTGGACACATCGCCCGTGCGCTCGGGCAACTATCGCCCGACCTTCAAGAAGTTCTTCTGGATCCTGATCATCGACGTCGCGATCCTGGGCTATTGTGGCGGTGCGCCGGCGGAAGAGCCCTATGTGATGATCTCACAGATCGCTTCTGCCTATTATTTCGCACACTTCCTGATCATTCTGCCGCTGATCTCACGCTTTGAACGGCCGCTGCCGTTGCCGGGCTCGATCACCGAAGCGGTACTGGGCCGTGACCACATCAAGGGCGAACAGGACGCGCTTCCCGGCATGGGCAGCGATCCGCAGCCGTCGAACGCCGGCTAAGAGGGGGATAAGAGTAACATGGTTCGCATCGGCGCATTTCTCGTCGGCCTCTTCTTTGCTGGCTGGCTGCTGATCTCCTTTCTGATGGGCGCGGCGGCTTATGTCTCCGAACCGCCAGCCAAGACGGTCGAGCATGAGTTTCACGAGCATCCCAAGAAGGTCGATTTTTCCTTCAACGGTCCTCTGGGCAAGTTCGATCAGGCGCAGCTGCAGCGTGGCTTCCAGGTGTTCAAGGAAGTCTGTTCGGCTTGCCACAGCCTGAAGTTTGTCGCTTTCCGCGATCTTGCCGGCATTGGTTACAATGAAGCGGAGATCAAGGCGATCGCCAAGCAGTGGGCGATCAAGACGCCCGACGTCGACCCCAAGACGGGTGAGATGTCGACGCGCGACCCGGTCCCCGCGGATTATTTCCCCAAACCCTTCGCGAACAATGTCGCGGCGGCGGCGGCGAACAACAATGCGATCCCGCCGGATCTCTCGCTCATGACCAAGGCGCGCCACGACGGGTCGGCCTATGTCTACGCGCTGCTCACGGGCTATCAGGCGCAGCCGGCTGAATTGCTCAAGCATTTCCCGGATGCCAAGACGCCTGAGGGGCTGCACTACAACCCCTATTTCGCCAACCTGAACCTCGCCATGGCGCCGCCCCTGACGGCAGAGGGTCAGGTCACCTATGGCGATGGCACCAAGGCAACTGTCGACCAGATGTCGCAGGATGTGGCCGCGTTCCTGACCTGGACCGCTGAGCCGAAGCTTGAAAACCGCCGCCGCGCGGGTCTGGCGACGATCATCTTCCTCCTGATCGCGACGGGGCTGGCCTACATGTCCTACCAGAATATCTGGGCTGACAAGAAAAAGGCCGCCTGATCGCGGACTGAGGCTGGACAAGGAAAATGGAAGGGGCGCGGTTTCATCAGGGAGCCGCGCCCCTTTTTCTTGTAAGAGGGTTTCGATGAGCACCGTCGATCTTGCCGCGTTGGTTCGCACCATCCCGGACTTTCCAAAGCCGGGAATCCAGTTCCGCGACATCACCACGCTGCTCGCCGATCCGGCGGGCTTTGCCGATCTGATCGCGCGCTTGGCCCGGATCGCCCGCCCGCTGGATGCAGACCTGATCGTGGGCATTGAAGCGCGAGGCTTCATTCTGGGCGCGGCGCTCGCCAATGCGCTCGGCCTGGGCTTCGTGCCCGTGCGCAAGGCTGGCAAGCTGCCCGGCAAGACCGTGGGCGTCGATTATGTTCTGGAATATGGGACCGATCGTCTCGAAGTGCATGAAGGCCAGCTCGCTCGGGGCGCTCGAGCCATTCTGGTCGATGATCTCATAGCAACGGGGGGCACGGCCCTTGCCGCCGCGCAGCTTGTGCGCGAGCAGGCCGCCACAGTTCTCATGGCCCTGTTTGCCATTGACCTCCCCGATCTCGGCGGCCGGACAGCGCTTGAGGCAAAGGGCATAGCTACCTCCGCCATCCTCGCCTTTTCCGGCGAGTGACGCTGTCGTCGTGCCGCCCACGCCTCTGGACGTTCGTTGCGAGACGATTGCAGGCAAGCGCGTTCTGTTCGTCATGGCGATCGAGGACGAATATGGGCCGCATCTAAGATCTCGTTTCACCCCGCTGATGACCGGCGTCGGCCCCGTGGAGGCCGCCATCACGACTGGCCTCGCGCTCCACCGTCTCCATGATGCGAAGATGCTGCCGGATCTGGTCGTGTCCCTAGGCTCGGCCGGATCGCGCGCATGTGAATTGGGTGAAGTCTATCAGGTGGCCAGCGTCTCCTGGCGGGACATGGACGCCTCGCGCCTGGGCTTCGCAAAGGGTGTCACGCCCTTTATCGATCATCCCGTCGATCTGCCCCTCCATGCACCCCTGAAATTGCCCAGCGTGCGGCTATCGACAGGCGCTAACATCGTCGGCGGCGACGATTACGCGTCGATCGACGCCGATATGGTCGACATGGAAACCTTTGCCATAGCGCGCGCGTGTCAGCGCTTCGCGGTGCCTCTGGCAGGGTTGCGGGGCGTTTCCGACGGGCCGGGAGAGCTCAACGATATGCTGGGTTGGACGCAACTGCTCGCCCTGCTTGACGAGCGCTTGGCGGTCGCAGTCGATTTGTTGGCGGATGCCCTCGGGCCATCTCATCGCTGACGGCTGGGCCAAAAGCATTTTCGAAGCGACCGGCAGCCCGCTGGCGCTGAAAATGCGAAAAATGAGAGACCCGCAAAGCATCGCGCTGAACTGTGATCGAGATGTTCATCATCTGGGAGCATCTGCAGTTTCATTCGCACCAATCAGGTACTGAATGGACGATAAACCAAAAAATCCAGTCAAAACGTTGATTTAACAGGATTTTCTATGGTGTGTGGCAAGGATTGAACTTGCGACCCCTACGATGTCAAGGCGACGGGCGCGAGGAGATTCCGGCTGTGAATTCAAAGCAATAAAGTGGCAGCCAGGAGCGCCTGCCCGGAATCTGCCCAACTTTGTCGCTGCCATCGCTCCCACACCTTCAGGATCGCATCCGGGCTACGGCAGGTCAAGCGCGCAGCTGGCCTGAGCATCGGCAGTTTGACCTGCTCCGCTGATTGTTATCGTTCAGAAGGAAGAGCCACGCTCCGCATGATACTTTGATGGGATAGCAACGTGCAAGGGAGCCCTGTTCCCTTGCACCTTGGCCGACGACCTCAACTGAGGTCCTCCGTCGGACTGACCCGGCGGCGATTTTCAGTTGAGGAATTCGACCGACACGCAAGGTAGCTACTTTGACATAGAGGGCGTTCGATTGAGTTGCGGCCGCATCTGTTGCGGCCGGCCTACGCTTGTCATGCGGCAGATAGATCTCGTTCGTCGATACCGCGAGCATTGACTATTTTGAATCGCCTCTCCCATGCATCCTGGGTGGTCATGGACTGGCCACTCCTGCGGTAGGCTTCTTTTTGTGCCGCATAGTTGTCGAGCAACTGCTTCATCACGATCTTGAACCGCCGTCGATTGGCAAAATAACGCGCCTTGTTGATCCGGCAAATATAGCCTGTCCGAGAACCCGCGTCGAAAGTCACTGACCAGCGGCGTCGGAAGCTGTCCCGGGGGTTAGCGCGCACGTCGAGCGGAAAGAGAACGCCTTTGGAATAAAAGAACTTCTCTGGAAGAATATGCCCGTTGAAGCTCAGTTTGCGCCAAAGGGCGCGCCACTTGCCTCTATTGCGCTTGGGCGAATGGGCAGCTGTATCGTTTACGGCAAATTCCAGGGGGTGATGAGCTTTTCTTCGACGGTAAGCGCTGCCAGGTCGGCCCTGCGCTGCGCCATATCCAGATTATCTTCCCAGAACCGCTCGCCTTTCAGGACATCTTCCATCGCCATCAACAGAGCTTCGGCCGACTCATAATGATAGGCATCGTTGAACCGATCAAAATATCCACGCATCATGTCGTGTAAATCGGCTTTGCTCAATTCAAGCCGCTCGAACATCAAATGCGCCACCAGATGATAGCGCATGTCCAGATAAACCGTCATCGGCGACTGCTTGGCGAAGAAGTCTTCTTGGTGGCTAGCGATCCCCGGCACATTTAAGATTCTGAAATCATTCGCCAGAGAGAAACAGATGTCATCTCCACGAACAAAGAAAGGAAAAGGCCAAGTTTTTGTTGCAGCTATAGGAAAGCAAAAATACCACCACCCGCCATAGCGGTTCTCCATCGATCCAATCTGTGATGTGGCTACGACTTCAGGAAATTGGCGTAGATCCCGTCCGTTATGAATGGGCATGCAGCGTCTATTGAACGTGGCGCTGGCTTCCCACATACGCCATTTATGAGATTCGGTGATCATTGATCCGCTTATCGCCAACGCGGGATCTGCAGCATAGCGCAGGATCGCCATCGTGCGCCGCAGCGTTTCGGGAAAGAAAACGGCATCGTCATCCATGAACAGAACGTGCGTGGACGTTCGGTCCTTCACCGTTTCCAAAAGTCCCCGCGTAAACCCGCCAGCGCCGCCATAGTTGCTGTTTTTGATAACCCGGCCATTGGAAAAACCGATGCTATCGGTGTCTCCGCCATTATCAATGACTAGCAGATTGAAATCATCGCGGAGGTCCAGGTTGGCTGCGAAATAATCCTCCAATCGTTTCGCAGTTTTCTGAACGGCGTCGTTTCGCTTGAAGGTTGTGATGACCCCTGTCATCCTGATCTTGTTGCGCACAGCGCCGGCAATCACATAGTCAATTGACCTGATTGTCAGATCATCGATCGCGACGAAACGGGCGTAGATCAGTCCTTCGAGCGGGACCTGCGGAACTTCGATGATTTTTGTCGTGCCGTCGGCATCCAGGATGGTGTGGAAAAGATGCTGCCGGCTTTGGTTGGGGCGTACGAGGATCAGTTCGAAGATGCACTTGCCCCGCGTCGCTACATGAACCTCCAGTCGGTTGGATGGCTGCAGGTCGAAAGCATAGGATGGAAATGCGTTGAAATAGCTATCGAAGCGGATTTCTGCGCGCGGCAGAGCATAGAAATTTCCGGAATTCTGATCGAAGCCGGCCATCCCCCGACGATGGAAGAACAAATCCTGCTCATTGTTTATGACAGCGTCTGGGATCATCAGTTTTTGAACAACATGGCGACTCTCGTGAAGCGCACGGAATTCATTCTGCTCGCCTAAATTTTGAATCACATTTATCTCCGCGACGGGCTCAGGAGGAGTACAGCCAAAGGTTAGAATAGATATTATTTAATGTACTTGTGATGCTCGCTGTCGTTAACGACCTTTTTATCCGACCCCATGATCATTTCTGTTTCTCGAATGTGGCCGACATATTCGCGAAATGCATTGGTGGTAAGATCAACTGCGACGGCATCGAAATGCGCCCATTCGGTATTGCCAAGCTTGACATGTTTTTCCAGCATCCGCGCGCCCGCCGCCACTGCCAAGGCAGATGCCTTCCAGCCATGGTCATGGCTAGAATAGCCAGGAACGATTAGCGGGTTTTGCTTGGACAGGTTATGATAGTGCCGGACAACACCAATATGGCAATGTTCAAGCGGCGTCGGATAGGCTGAATTGCACTGGAGAAGATAAATGCGTTCGCAATTTTTGAAAGTATCCGTGACAAAATTTTCATAGCTTTCATCCGTCATGCCAGTGGAAAGCACAACTGATCCCCTGTAATTCCTAGCAACGAAATTCAAATAGTCGCGATGATCGGAAATAGTAGATGGAAGCTTCACCATCGGAACACCGATATCCATCATCACGTGAAATGACGGTTCATCGAGCACGGATGCAAACCATCCAATTCCAAGATCGCGGCAAAGCGCATCTACAAATGAAAAGTCATCCGTGCTCAACTCCAGTTGATGACGATAATCCCGAAATGTCTTTCCGAATGGAGAGGCATAGGGCGCAGAAAGCTGTTCAGGCGTGTAGAAGCTCTCCACATCCCGCTTTTGGAGCTTGATGTAGGTCGCCCCCGCCGCCTTGCTTGCGCGGATCATCTTTTCCAGGCGGAAGCGATCACCAAAATGGTTGGTGGTCAACTCTGCCACAATATCGACGCTGGCGTCCCCGGAAGCGGCACTTTGCGACGGATGGCCATTGAGCTGTTCGGCGGTCAACGCACTGAAAGAACGATTGCCTACATGCCGAACATCCAGATCGCTGTCGCGCAGGGTATAGAGGGCATTGATGAAGTAATATTCCTGCGTTGAGATCTTCAGTGAGCGCTCATCGGAGCGGTCATGAACATAGTCGGGGGAAAGTGCCTTGCTCTGGCCCATGTCGGCATTGAAATCGAAGCCGAGCATATAGACGGTTTGCGGCCGTCCGCGAACCTGAGCGATCAGACGGGATAGTTTGAGCGCTGTGACGAAGAGTATTTCCTCGATTTCGAGGCTGTCGGTCATCATCCGCTGCATGAGCAACTCAGAGGATTCCTGCGTCAGCTGGATCAGCGGAGCATGCACGACCGTCTTGTCGCCCGCGCGAAAATCCGGCTGAGCGGTCAAGTACAGGCGCGAGCGGAAGCCAGATTGCTTCAGTCCATCTTCTACCCAGTCGCCATGAAAGATGGTGATGTCGGCCGGGGCGATCCGCTCGGCGTCATTAATGCCGATGACCAGCGAATTGGCGTAAACATGCGGATCGATCAGATCGACCGACGGCCCCTTACCCAGGATGTGGATCGTATCGGTGGCGTATGTCGACGCGATATTTTCGATGAGGCTCAAGAAATTGCCCGTGATAGTCTGCATCATTCACCCTAACTGAACAGCCATGTTCCAGCGCCAGCATCACGCCTGGCAAAAGATCCCAGGCATAGGCGCCCTTGGGATTGATGAAGCGTGCGAAGCTTCCCCGGATAACGTTGAAGAGATTATAGACCGCGCAACCCGTCACCCGATATTCGATTGCATCCCGGATACCATCGGCGATCTCCTCATTAAAGGAGGAAGAAAATCCGGTGATGCGCGAATGCAGGTTGGTGCAGGGGTCGCCTGTCATGAGATGTTCGCCAAGTTCCGGTATCATCAACAGGCTGCCCTGGTGGATTCCGTCCTTCCAGACGCCTAGTGAAACGCCCCATTCTTTAAGGCCTGAACAGAAGTTTTCCGTGCCGTCGATGGGGTCCAGAAGCACGAAATAGCCAGGATGTTCGGCGGCCTGAAAATCATAGCTTTCCTCGCCGACGAAGGTGAGGCCTGGCAGGCGGTCTTGCAAAAAAGCGTGAAGCTTGGCCTCTATATACTGGTCCGCTTCCGTCACCGGGCTTCGATCGGGCTTATATTGGATCCGGTAGCGTCGCTCCATGATCTGCGGCATCATCGCCATAATCATTAACCGGCACTCGTCGAGCAACGCTCTGATATCCATGGGAACCCTTGTGCTTTCGTGCCTAGACCGTCGATCGACGGTGCCTAATTGCTGCTGATGATGGGGTCAACGGCAGGATGGTGTTGGAAAATGGGTTAGGCGACCATGCGGCGGCCTAATGCGTCGGTCTGAGGCTCCGTGCCGGCAATTCATGCAGCCCGACGCCCCGGGGCGAAAGCTCTCTATCAGGGGCGTCTGATCGAATGCAGTTTGAGGAAATACACGGCCGGATTGGCATACCACAACCCACTCACCTTATTGAGAGTAGCCGCGTAGAATTATTGCCCAAAACTTTTTGTTTCTATAGTGCATGCCGCACAACGATCTGGAGGCCGGAACTGTATGCCTGACAATCTTTCCTTGGGTGCGGATGCTCAGGTGAATCACACCATTGCCTTGATGCAAAAGGAAAATTCAAAGGGGGCAATTCATGACGGCGCCCGCATTTCGCCTGACGCTTTTTTTTGTCATCGATCCCGAAGGAAAAGTGAAGGGGCAATTTGAGACCGGTGATGGGTGTGCGTTGAAATTATCCTATCGTATCATTGAGCCGGTCCGCTGGTTTGGTCTGCACCTTCCGGCTGGATCTTTCGACCTGAAAGGGAAAAGCATTATCGGCGTGATATGCAAGTCCCAGGCGGAGCATGCAATCACTAGTCGGCTGTGTCTCCGTTCCGGGTTTGAGGGCGGTTTTGAAGACAGCTTCCTGCCCAAGCATCTTGTTTCCTACGGAGAATCCAGTACGCATATTGATCTGATTCAGGTCGAAAAAAGCGATAATCTTAGCAAGCGCGCATTATGGCGTGAACTGATCTTGTTCTCCCTCGTACAGACACCGAGATGACTGTTCAGGAACTAAAATTCTTCGTTGTCTGATGTTCGGGGAATTGCCATGGAACTGACTCTAGTCATACCGGTGTGGAATGACCCCGACGGATTAAAGCGTCTTTTAATGCAGGTGCAGGATTTTAGCACGTTTTCAGAGATCGTCATCTGTGACGACGCCTCTGATGAGCCCATTTCATTGGAATCCGGGGAGCTTTCTTCGGCGTTCCTTGCCCGCATAACCTATTTGCGCTGCGAGCATCAGCGGGGAGCAGGGCATGCGCGCAATCTAGGGCTGCAACGGGTCTCGACAAAGCCATCTGATATTCTTCGACTCCGACGATTTGTTCGAAGACGGGTTTCTGGCAATCGTTGAGGCGCTGCGGGGTCGCGAAAGCGCAGACGATTTCGACTTCTGCATCTTTCGCCATCACGACACCCGCGTGTTGGCAACCGGCGGCGAAGGCAGCTATCCGAAGGAAGAGGGCTTGTGGAAAGCAGTGGGAGCGCAAGAAATACCCGCTGTTCTTACGCAGGACCAGGCCGCAAAACTCTGCAGCCTTGCTGCCTATCCCTGGAACAAGATTTATCGAACCGATTTCTTGAGAGCGAACGATATACGCTGCACCGAATTGCCGGTGCATAATGATCTGGAATTGCACTGGACCAGCTTCCTGGCAGCGAGCACGATCCTGTGCACCAGCACAATCGGCGCTACGCATTTCGTCATGGAGGACGGCACGCGGCTGACGAACAGAAGAGACGAGGATCGCCTCAGAGTCTTTGAAGCGTTTGACGCCGTTCAGGCTCGCATGAGCCAGATAGATCCGTACCGGCGGATCAGCTTTCTGGAGCCTTTCATGTCGTTTGCCCGTAATCTGATGACTTGGATCCGTGATGACCTGCCCCCCGCTGGTCCCGCGGTCATAACGAGAGTCCACCGGTTTGATATTCGTGCTGTCCCACCGGCACAAGCGCGCCGGGTGGGACGCTTCCATTTTGCAGGAACGCCCGGCGCGCTTGTGCCGGTGTTCGGTTCCCCAGGGATGAGTGCGGTCTGACGTTGTTATAGTCATAGCGCCAGACAGCCAGCTTGCGGCGGGCGTCGGCAAGGCTGTCGAACAGTTCCTCATTCAAGAGCTCGTCGCGCAGCGACCCATTGAACGATTCAATGAACGCATTCTGCTGCGGCTTGCCGGGATCGATGTAGTGCCACTCGACCCGGTTCTCGCTCGCCCATTTCAGGATCGCCCGGCTGGTGAACTCGGTCCCGTTGTCGCTGACGATGCAAGTCGGTTTGCCATATAGCCGCACCAGCGTGTCCAGCTCGCGCGCCACCCGCACGCCGGAGATGCTGGTGTCACCTACGAGGCAGAGGTTTTCGCGACAGAAGTCATCGTTGATCGCCAAGATGCGCAGCCGGCGGGAGGCGCCGAACGTATCGGCCACGAAGTCCATCGACCAGCGGGCGTTCGGCCGCAGCGGGACCGGCATCGGCGTTCGACTGCCGCGAGCCCGCTTGCGCCCGCGCCGGCGGCGGACCGACAGACCCTCCTCCCGGTACAGCCGGTAGAGCTTCTTGTGGTTCATGATGTGCCCCTTGCGTTCGAGCATCACGCCGACGCGCCGGTAACCGAACCGGCGACGCGCAGCGGCGATCTCGCGCATCTCCTCGCGGATCTCGGCGTGGTCGGGCGGACGTTCTCGCCGGACCGTCTTGGGATCGACGCCAACCAGCCCGCAAGCCCGGCGCTGCGAGACCTCGTAGTCCCGCATCACGCCGAGCGCTGCGTCCCGTCGCTGGCCTGGCGTCGTCAGACTTTTCCCAACAGGTCCTTCAGGATCGCGTTGTCCAGCACGCTCTCGGCGAGCAACCGCTTGAGCTTCGCGTTCTCGTCCTCCAGCTGGCGCAGCCGCCGTGCATCGGACACCTCCAGGCCGCCGTACTTGGCCTTCAGCTTGTAGAATGTCGCCGGGCTCAGCCCATGCTTGCGGCAAACCTCCGCCGTGGGGAGCCCGGCCTCCTGCTCCTTGATCATGCCGATGATCTGCTCCTCGGTGAAACGGCTCTTCCTCATTCGTCTGCTCCTTCGTTGGGGCAGACTCTACATCAAATCGAGGGAGCCAGCGGGGGGCAGGTCAGTGACAATATGGATGCCGAACATCATGACGATTTAGTCAATCGTGCTCGGCGCTTTTTCCTCACTAATCTGGATACCGATCTCATGACAATTCTCGCCTATCGCAATCCAGCGCTGGCGGGGAGTATCAACAATATTATCATTCAGGGTAGAATGTGATGGGCATCTCCTTCATCATCACGACCTATAATGTTGCTCCCTATGTGCGCCAATGCCTGGATAGCCTGGCGGCCTGTGCAAGGCCCGGCGATCAGGTCATATTGGTGGATGACGGCTCCACTGACGAGACTGCCGATCGGGTTCAGGAATTCTTTCGGGAAGGCGGCTTTCCTGAAGCTGTGCAGTGGACGCCGGTTTGGCTGGGCACCAACACATATGGCGGGGTTGGCATCGCGGGTAACATCGGCCTGGATCATGCCGAACGCGACACGGTGTTTTTCATCGACGGAGATGACTATCTGATCCCCGACGCGTTCGACCGCGCGAGGCGCGACTACGATCGTGATCGATCCGATATCTTCCTGACCAACTATGATGAGTTCGACGAAAAAAATCAGTCATTGAAGCGGCCCGCCGACAGCCACAGATGGCCCACACTCGAAAGTTCGTCACCAGGGGAACCTAGACGGATCGCGGCGCTCGCAATGATAGCGGTGCCATGGCGCAAATTCTATCGACGCTCGATGCTCGTTGACAAAAAAATTCGCTTTCCTGAAGGCGATTTCTTCTTTGAAGATAATCCGTTCCACTGGGATGTATGCCTGGCGGCGCAAAGCATTGGCTTTTCCAATCACATTGTCTGCCATCACCGCATCAACCGGCCCGGCCAGACCATGGCATCGACCGGCATTGAGCTGACGGCCTTTTTTCGTCATTTCGAAACGATATGGAATGCCATTCCAACGTCCCAGACGGAATATCAATTGCAGGCTGTCCGGTGGCTCATCGGTAATATGTCATGGCAACTTTCCCGCCTGCATCCCGAAGCGCTGAACATGTACGTAACAGCGGCGTCTGAAGCATTGGAGAAGATCAATCCTTCCATCTGGATGCATAATGCTTTGCAATCACTGCGCGGTTCAAACGCGTGGCGTTATGCAAACAGAATTCGAAGTGGTAAGGAATGGGACGTTATCGAGGCGCTTCATACTTCGCGGTCCGTCCGGCTACAGGAGGAGTTGAGTGACAGACTGAACGCATTGGAAAAGAATACGAAAGTTCAAAATGCGCATATTAAAACCATCCGAGAGACAATACAGGCACGGAAAAGCGCTGACGAATACCAATCAATACGATCTATCTTCAACAAGTGAAATTTCATATAGATCTCATCACCTATATCATTTACACGATATAATGATACATGAAATAATGGAATAAATATCCTATAATATATAGGTCAGGCGCGATGATATAAATTTATAAATCTATCCATTCAATATCGCCAGTTTTCTTTAATAAGTCGACGTGATTGTCGTATAGTTCTGCAAGATCTCTTCGTTCATCTTCGCTCCAAGGGTCAAAAGAAGACCATCGCTCACCTTTCGGGAATTTTTTCACAGACTGAGACACATCTCTCCGTGCTACTTCTCGCTCTGAGCTTATTGCAAGCAACGCTTGAACAGCTTGATGTGAGAAACCTTCTCGTTCCAAATTATCTGGGACAGCAAAATTCTGCCGCTTGATACCAGTTACGGTGGATAGAAGTTTGGCTTCGTTGCCTCTAACGTCTTCATGCTTGTAGATGTAAATTTTACTGCCGGGAACCACTCTCCTGATTCTATCCACGACATTAACCCAATTCAACTGATGCCGGTCGGAGATATAAAAATTTCTGAAGCTTTTGAATTTTGTGGATTTCAGCGCCTCGCAATAAAGAGAGGGCACATATCCAGCGTAATTTCTTATTCCAAAGTATATATCTGGACATTGGAATTCGAAAAATTCGCATATAGTGGCTAATCTATTAGATACTTCTGGATAAATCCCACTTGGACTCAGTGCATGTTGAACGAGACCCGGAATATTCTCATCAAAAACAAAGTTTAAGTTATACTCTGGATATACGGGACGAATAGTATGTCCGCGGTATAATAGTGGCCTAGTATATTTTTCGCGGAAAGCGTCGAGGGGGAGATAGCTTAATCCGTGCTCCGACAATATGGAAGATGACAATTCCAAAATTCTCTGAAGAAATGTTGTGCCCGTTTTATGTGCGCCGAGCCAAACTATCGAACGCATATTAAATCTGTCCACAGGTACTATTCCCCTTTAAGAGATATGTGAGGAAAATACTTCTTCACCTCATCAAATTCAGTATAATCCTTTCCTTTATTTATTCTATCTTTGTCTTTCTGTGACATGTCACTATGCTCATGTATATTTACAATATACGCAGGGTAACGTGAATCCAGAATAACAGGAGATTTTCTATCGACCTTTTTATGGTCGCCAACACTATAAATAGTACGAACGGAATTTGTATGGCCGTCGCTATTGCTCGATGAAACGAGCGCAAGTCCAAGTCCTATCATAGGATTAAATTGAAGCTGGTAACCCTTCAGTCGCCCATTGGAGTAAAATCCACGGTAGCCTCTGGAAAATGAGAGGCAGAATCCGTCAAAATTTCTGTTGATATACGGAGACATTTGATGAAGAAAGTCTTGAGATAGTGCGTCATCATCATCTAATCTCACTGTAGCATATACACTGGGTCGTTCTGAAGCAGACAAAATCTCCTCTAATAAATAATTTTCCATTGCTTTGATATAATCTTCTTCGATATCTACATCAATTATACGAAAATGATCTTGATGGCATAAATTATAAAGGAATTCCTTATGGATGCTGGGCATTGATGAAGATGTAAATATCATAACCTTCACGTCAATATCGTCAGGCTTGTTATCGATCATGTTTTTTAATGATGGGAGAGTGTGCGTGGAGAATAAATTCTCTCTTTCTTTCATGCGCTCTTTGCTAAACAAGTGATTTTCATAATCTACAAAATCAGACCTGCTAACTATCCATGCCTTATTAACCTTGGATATAATACTATAACGAATTATGATATAAACCATCTTCATGGTGAAACGCCTTTGCGTTGAGAATATATTTTAAATAATATCATCGGCTAGCATCGCTGCTCCGATAGCTGCCTTCATACTTGAAAGCTCTTTGAGCATAAGATTATTGGAAACTCGTTGTGTCAAACGGCTTTTTTCCGGGTAAACGCGGAAAGACGAGAAATAAGCGCTAAATACGCCCTCGGCGGGGCGAAGCTTATATCCGCTGAACTCATCCAACGCGGTGATATACTTGCCTTTAGCGTTGACAGAGCGAAAGCATGCCCACTCTTCTTTCGCAAAAGAGGGTTCAATGTGCCAAGTGGAATCCTTCTCAAATTGCGGGGAGCCGTCATCTGGTTCAAGGCGGACCACGTTGTTTTTGTGCCTGATATATTTGTCGCCCGCCTCATTCATGAGGCGATATGCGCCATCCTTTTCGACCAGGCGGATAAGGCCGGTCCCGAGGACAACGTAATGGCCGTTAACACTGCGTCCGAAATCGCGCCGGACTGCGGAAGGCTTCACGGCCTCTAGGGCGATCTTTTCCAGGGCAAATACGACGCCGCCCGGAGAGGCGTTGAAGGTTTTTACGCCGCGCTTGAGCGCCAGCGCTGCCGTTCGCTCATGCAGATGATACATGTGGGAAGGGTGCGCGGCCGCATAATTCTTTTCGTTCCCAAAAATATGCGTGCTGGGAAAGCTGGCGAGTGCCCCATCCAAGCCTAGAACGTAAATCTCTTTAAAGCCTAAATAGCTTGCGAATGGAATGGCTAGATCCGTTATGACAGATCCTGCAAAGTTGACTGTCCGCAGCCTGTCATCGAATTCGTCGATCTTCCAAACATCCCGAGTGAGGCCATTGCCATAGTCAACATAATCAATGTCGTGATATATATTGAGCGATGATATCTTGTCAGCACGGCGTTCAGCAATCTGTTTTACAGTTATAACCTTTATTTGTGTTCTAAGCCAGTTTTCGTAATCAAAACGTCGGTTGTCTACCACGCAAATCACATCCGGGACGAAATTCGTCCGCAAAATATTATTGGTGCCGATTACGAACTCGTCCTTCAGAAACTCAGGATCCACCTTTGCCAGGCTAGGGCCGAGACCGAGGATAAAGCATCGTTCATTCTTCATAATCTTTTTTGAGATTCGGCCATCAAGACCAAAACGGCGAACGCGCAATTCACGAGGATCACTGTAGCTGGGAAACACCAAATCTTCCTTGCTGGAATGGCTCATCAAACTGACGGGGAGGGGATCGAATTATCTGTAATCCACTGCTCGGTTTTCTTCAGATCTTCAAGATGGTGAACATCAAGGCATCCTTGCGTCAGATAGGGTCTGATGCGATTTCCCATGCAGGGCCATGGGCCTTGGCCCTCAGGATGGCATACGGCCGTTCTGCCGCGAACGACCCAAAAGCTATGGTCGAAGAAAACCGCCTGCGGCAATTCCTGGCGGTTGGCCGACGCAGGGCCGGGCACGAACGGCTGCAGGGTCCCATCATCCATGACGCGTTTGGAGCGCATGGGATGATATTCCTGATTTTCATGGCTTGGAACGACTGCCGTCAGGTCGGGATTTGCCAGGAGGATATCGATGCAATCATCGATCATGGTTTCGCTGATTGTGCCGACATTTGCGTGCTGGATGACAAGAACATCGACTGGAATGCCATCAGCTTCAATGATGTCCAGCGCATGACGCACAGCATCGCAGCTTTGAGCGGTGGCAGAGGCCAGATCGTCAGGTCGGCGGATTTCATTGTAGCCCATTTTCGCAGCTGTCTTGAGGATGGCGTCGTCGTCGCTGGAAATGTAATAGTCGTTGATATGGCGGCTCCGCCTAGCAGCTGCAGCGCCCCAATGCAGAAGTGGGTGGCCGTGAACCGGGAGAATGTTCTTGTTGGCGAGGGAGCTTCCCCCGCGCCCGATCATGAGAGCGCAAATCCTCATTTCAATAGATGTCCTCGCGTCATTTCCTAGCAGCATCGGTCGTTCAGAAGCAGCATCAAAACGCCCGACTAACCGCCATCACGGGCAGCACGGTTGATGCGATGATGCCAAAGAAGCGCTGGAACTCCGCCACAGGTGAGTTGGACACGTACAGCACGTCCCGGTCCTTCATCGCAAAACGCTGCATCGCGAAATAGGTGGCCGGATCCTTCATGTTGATGCGGTAGATGACAGGAATGCGCCCCTGTTCGTCTTGCGCCGCGTTCATCGCGCCGCCGGGGACGGAGCGAGGGTCGGCCCAGCGGAACAGGAACACGCCCTTCGGATCGGCGCGGCGGTCCTCAAGTCCTGCTACGCGTCCCAATGCCTGTGACAGGGTGATGCCGCGCGCCTCGAAATTGACTTCCTGATTGCGGCCGGCTGCGCCCAGCGCGGTGAAGCTGAAGGGCTGGAACACCGCTGTCACGACGTCGCCCGCCTGCAGCACGACATTCTCCCGCGGATTGGCGATGATGTCGGACAGGGGCATGCTTTCCACCTGGTTCCCGCGCGTCAACTGGATCACCATCTTGTCGACGGGCTGCTTGGTGCCGCCTGCGCGGGCGATGGCGTCCAGGAGCCTTTCTCCCCTTGGTGTTAACGGCATGAGCGAGTTGGTGGCGACTTCGCCCACGACCGTCACCTGAGTCGATGTGTTTTGTGCAAGGCGTACGGTAACCTGCGGCATATGCGCCTTGCCCGATAGCCGCCTGACGATCTCGCGCTCGATTTCCGGCAGGGTGCGGTCCTCGACATGGATGCGGCCAGCATAGGGCACGGTGATATCGCCTGTCGGCCCAACCTGCATTTCGGGAAGGGCAGTGGTGTTCGCCACGCCAAGCGAGGTCGTGCTGCCGAGGCTTGTCCCGAACAACGCTGCGGGCGGCGCTTCCCAGATAAGTACCGACAATATGTCGCCCTTGCCGATCCGCTGCCCTGTCGGCTGTGCCTGAGGCATGTCGTCGGCAAAGCTGTTTCGAACCTCCTGCGCATGGATCTGCCGGGCTACCTGATCCGTGACATCGATGACGCGGACCCCCTGAATGGTGCCGTCGCCTTCGATCTTTGCGATGCGGCCCTTGCCGGGGCCGACCGAGGTATCGAAACCCGCGCAGCCGGAGAGCAACGCGAGCGAGGCGACGGAGACCAGGGCATTGGCTAGATAGGATCGCATGATTTTACACTCGTCGCTTGAATCTGTTGGGAAGGAGCAATGCCGTCATCTGGATGACTTGCAAAGCCCTTGTCGTGCGAAGGCGCGTTCGCGGGCGAAGATATCGACAGGTAATCACGCCAGAAACCCGCGCTGGAAAGCCGATTGATCGCGTCGGGATTGGACCGGCGGCGCCAGCGCAGCGTAACGATAGCTGAAAGCGCGCATGCAGAAAGGATAATGATGCTTCGCCAGCTGTGATCTCGAGCCATGCGTCCGACTAGTGCCGAATGATCCTCACCGGACCAGCTTGCCAGATGGGATGGGCCCTTGTTGAAAGCCTCCACGCCCTCCACGATGGCGCGCGCCCGAGCAAAATCGCCCCCCCTGATCGCGTTGGCGAAGCTGCCCCAGGCCGAACGCGCTAGCCGACGCCGGGAAAACAGGCCATGCGCTTCATTCAGGAACAGCATGTTGCGGCGGTCATAAAAGGCCTGCCACGGCTGAACTTTGGGTTGGAAGGGAAGGTGCCAAACCGCAACGCCGGGCCATACGATCGTCGGGAAGCCAGCACGGGACAGGCGAAAGCCGAACTCGACATCGTCGCCCCGGATGAATAGCGGCAGGGGCAGGCCGCATTGTCTGACTGCCGCGACCGGGAAGGCGAAACACCACCATCCGTTGAAATCCGGCTTGTGATTAAGCGCCACGAAGTCGCGCCCGGCGTCGGTGGTGACATCCTCGCACCCCTCCGGTGGCGCGATATTGATGATTGCTGGCCGGCCGGGATTGATCTGGTCCCCGCAGGTGAACAGCTTGGTTGGCGCGTGGATGTCCAACATCGCGCCGCCGATGCAATGCCGCTCCCCGGCGTAGGCAAGGATGGTGGCGATTCGGGCCAGCAGCAATGGCTGTGCCTTTATGTCATCGTCCATCAGCAGGATGTGCGTGACCTGCGGATCGTCCAGGCTTTCGATGATGCCGCGGGTGAAGCCGCCGGCTCCGCCGAAATTGGCCTGATCGATAAAGGTGAACAGCGTTTGTGACCCGCCCCTCGAGATTATCCGCTTCTCAAGGCCCGGAGGCCCTTGGTTGATCACGAACAGCCGATGCAGAAAAGCGGGCGCGGCCGAGATCTGTGCGAGATTATCGGCGAGCATCTCTTCCTGGTTGAATGTGCAGATGACGCCAGCGATCCGGACATCGCGAACACCCGGCGTGGCGGCGCTCCAGTGCAGGTTGCGAAGTCCTGCGCCTGCCGACAGGTGAAGAACGGCTATCAGATAGCTTGCATCTTCATCGCTGCCCGGCTGTTGCAAGACGATCGGAATTGCGATGGGCTGCGCCTTGCCTTCGCAATCGACCTCGGCGAGTGCCTGCTCCTCACCGGTCAGTGCATTTCTCCGCCGGATTTCGATCCGCGCCTTGCCCGTCAGCGTGGCCGTTAAGGCAATTTCGGTGAGGCTGGTGTAACGGCCCCAATAGCTTTCGGGAAAGATGTCGAACAGCCGATCGAGCCGCAAGGCTGTCGCGCTCCCGGCTTGGACCGCGCCGCTATCCAAGGTGGCGTCGGATGTCGTCTCGTAGGAAAGCTGCTCCAGCCCGTCCAGAAGGGAAAAAAGAGGAAAGGCAAAGCGGCCAGTCGAATTTGGCGATCCGGTCATCTTGCCTCAACTCATTAAGGTGCTTTCAGGCTACAGCGCGCTGTTGAAGATAAGCGGCCGCGGCGTCCAGCGCCCGGTCGATGGTCACATCCATGTCGAGATACTGAAAGGTGCCGAGGCGCCCGGCGAAGGTGACATTCTTCAGCTGGGCTGCGCGTTCCTGATAGGCCTTCAGCAGGTCGACGCCACCCACCAAATTGACGGGATAATAGGGAATGTCATCCGGCCCGCAGGTGCGGCTATATTCCCGGAAAGCGACGGTCTTTTCCATCTGGTCGGCTTCCCACGGCGCGAAATGCTTGTGTTCGGCGATCCGGGTATAGGGGATATCGCTGTCGGGATAGTTCATGACGGCCGTGCCCTGATAGTCGCCGTCCGCGCGGATCATCTCGAAATCCAGCGTGCGATAGGCCAGGCGACCAAGGTCGAAGTTGAAATAGCGGTCGATCGGGCCGGAATAGAAGATATGTTCGAAATCCTCGGTCAGATCCTCAAAGCGGCAGTTGGTATGCAACTCGATCAGCGGATGGTCGAGAATTCCCTCCACAATCCGGGTGTAGCCATCCTGTGGCATGCCCTGGAACCGGTGGTTGAAATAGTTGTCGTCATAGTTGAAGCGCAAGGGCAGGCGCTTGAGTATGGAAGCGGGAAGCGCCGACGGTTCTATTTCCCATTGCTTGCGCGTATAGCCTGCGAGAAACGCCTCATACAGTTCTTCACCGACAAATTTCATCCCCTGTTCCTCGAAGGTCTGGGGATCTTCTATGTCCATGCGCGCCTTTGCCGCAATGAAGGCGCGGGCTTCGGCGGGCGACATGGCCATGCCGAAAAACTGGTTGATGGTGTGCAGGTTGATCGGCAGGGAATAAACCTTGCCCCCCACCGTCGTCTTGACGCGGTTCACATAAGGCTTGAACTCACCGAAGCGGCGCACATAGTCCCATACCCGCTCGCTGTCCGTATGGAAGATATGCGGGCCATAGCGGTGGACCATGACACCCGATTCAGCGTCGCGTTCGGTGTGGCAATTGCCCGCGATATGGGATCGTTCATCGACGATCAGCGAAGCGATGCCAGCCTCCGCCAATTCACGGCCGATGACGGCGCCGGTGAAGCCCGCGCCAACGATGCACACTCTGGACAAATTCTATTCTCCGTTCGGTTCAGGCCATCATTGCCTTATGCGTGGCAATGGCTTCGTCCACATCGTCGAAGCGTTCAAGCCGGCCATCGTTCATCAGATAGGCGCGGCTGCAATTCTGTTGAATATACTTCATATTGTGCGAGACGATGATCATCGCCTTGTGCGCACGTTTGACGAACAGTTCCTCGCGGCTCTTGGCGTTGAACTTCGCATCGCCCACAGCCATGACCTCGTCGATCAGTAAGCAATCGAAATCAATCGCCATGGAAATCGCGAAGGCAAGCCGCGCCTTCATGCCCGATGAGTAAATCCTGATAGGCTGGTCGAGAAAGTCGCCCAATTCGGAAAATTCCTTCACGAACGACAGTTTCTCGGCCGGGTCCTGCCCATAGATGCGGCAGATGAAGCGCAGATTGTCGCGGCCGGTAAGTCCCGATTGGAAGCCGCCCGAAAAGGCGATGGGCCATGAAATGCTCATGGTGCGGGTTATGGATCCGGTGGTCGGCTTTTCACCCCCGCCGATCAGGCGAATGAGCGTTGATTTGCCCGCGCCGTTGCGCCCGAGGATGCCGACCTTTTCCCCCATTTCGACCGTCATATCGACCCCCTTGAGGACCTGAATGGGGCCACGGAGCGACGGATATCTTTTCGTTACCTGGTCGAGGACGATCATCAGCTCAGCCTGTGTTCGACCGTCAGATAGCTCAGGCCCAGGCCGGTGATGGACAATCCCAGGCACCAGCTGACCAGATAGGACAGGTCGTAATGGGCGACGAAATGCGATCCGAAAAAGCCGTCACGCAGCATTTCATTGGCGTGAACCAGGGGGATGTAGAGGACAATCTCCTTAAAGCCGTGCGGAAGGGCATCGACCAGGAACATCGCGCCTGAAAGGGGATACAGAATGTAGATCAGGGGCGGCCAAAATTTGGTGACAAGCGTGGTCAGTTCCGACAGCGCGCCTAATGTGAGGGACATGCCCATGGCGAACCACGCAAACAGGCTCCAGGCGAAGACCACCTTCAATATATCTTCCGGCGGAGAAATCTGGTTTGAGAATATCAGGAAGAGCACGCACAGCAGGGCGAAGGAGGTCGTGGTGCCTGCCACTTCAAGCAGCATACGCGCCAGATAGATGTCCAGCATCTTGACTGGACGGTGCCGCAGCAGCGCCCTGTTGGGTTCGATCGCATCGATGCATCGCCTCGACATGTTGCGCCAGAGCTGGATGCCGGAATAGCCGATGATCACGAAGGCGACGATCGGAATGTCCGACATTTGATGCAGCCCGCGCGCGGTCCACAGGGCGGCGATGACGACCGTAACCATCATGGGCTCGGCGAAGAGCCAGAGGAAACCGATGTTCCGGCGACCATAGCGGGTGAGCATTTCCCGCATCAGCAGTGCGCCGATAACGCGGCGCTGGACCATCAACTGCTCGTAAAAACTGTGGCCCAGGCCCGGTGGAGCGGGGGCGGCCATCAGCTCTGATGTTCCCTGACGCCCGCTAGGAGGAGCGAGAGGATGCCCCAGGCGATGAGGCCGACGACGAACGTGGCAATAATGCCGCGCAACCGCTGTGGTTCAAGAGCGCTGTCCGGCCGGTTGGGATTGACGATGCGCTCGACATAGACCTGCTTGCGGCGCGCTTCATTCCGCGCCTCCTGCAAGGATGCCATGGCGCCCGCCAATTGCCGTTCGGCAAAACTGTTTTCCAGTTGCAGGCGCTGATATTCCACCGCGGCGGCGGCCAAGGATCTGTTGTCCCCGGCCACGCGCCCGGTCTGTTCGTAAATCTCTTCGCTCAAGATGCGCGCGCGCTTTTCCAGAACCGGAATCTGCGGGTTCTCGGGAGTGAATGCGCGCAGCTGGATCAACTGGCTTTTCACGGTGATCAGTTCGTCCTGCAACTTCGACACCATCTGCAGCTGGATCGCCGCCTGCTGCTGCGGATCGACCACGCCTTGCTTGTTGCGATAGGCGGCAAGGGCAAGTGAAGCCGTGCGCGCCTGCTGCTTGGCGGCGTCGACTTCTGCCTGCGCATATTTGATAAGATCTTCCCGGCCTCGCGTATTAAGGCGGTTCACCATGTCCTCGGCCAGTTGTAGCAGGCGGCTGTTGAGCCTCAACGCGTCGTCGCTGCTGTAGGCGCGGACCACCAGGGTGCTGATTGCCGATCGGGAGTCGGAAGTGACCTCGACACGATTAGTATAATATTTGAACAGCTTCTCGAATGACCCGTCCCATCCCAGCGGATTGAAACGGTCGAAGATGGATATGCCCGGCGCCGTATAGGCAGCGGTGACCGCGCCATCCCTGTTCAACTGCTGCAAGGCCGAGCGAGAAATTATATAATCGTTCGTCGCATAGACTTCTTCATTGGCGTTATTGAAGCCCGCCGATTGAAGCAACAAACCGACGCCATCGCTGGCTGCCTGCTTGGGCGCTTTTACCACGAAGCGTGATTCAGATATATAGACGTCCGACGCAAATATTCCGAAATATAGTATCGACAATATCGTCGGAATAATAACTACAGCAAGAAATAATGCGTTTTTCTTGCGAAATATGTAAGGCATAATTTTCTACTTGCTGGTAGCCACGCGTGACGATCAGTGCACGTAAAGCTGCCTTCTGGCGATGTCTACTGATTTTTGCCCCGCAGATCCCCGCAGTGTTCCCATGGATCATGGCAGATCGACCACGCCGCACATGACCCCGTTCCAGCGTCGCGAGCCGAATCGACTCGCTCTTTTTACCAATGATAATCGAGATGGCGCGCTTGGATCGAATCAAAACAAGACCCGGGTAGAATAGGGCGATGGCCGGCCGAGGTGGCAGGCGCTCAGGATGATCGCATGTCCGGCGGTTCGGCGTACCGCCGACGAAGATGTCGTGATCAACCGCTTGCGCGAGGCCTGAGCGATGGTTCCTTGTGCGATGAAGGCTGCGGGGTCGATATCAGTTGGTGCCGCAGCTTCGTTTCATGTTCAATGACGAGATGGGCTGCAGCGTCGCTGTCGCTCGGCGGGGCGCCAAACTCTTTTGCCGATGCTGGAGCGGGTAGCGGGGATCAGTCAATATCATACACGCTCGTTAGGTCCAGGCGATGACCGCCCCCGCTCTGCCAAAACCCCGCTAAACCGGGCCTTTAGAAGGGACTAGCCGCTCGACCGGAACGTCTCGGCTATTCGTGATGATAAGTTCCCGCGCCGCCACCGGCGACCCGTTGCCGACCGTATATTGCAGATCGACGGTCATCATGGCGAAGCCAGCGAATGCCTCGCGAATCTCCGGCACGTCATTGATGCTCATCAGGAACTGGCCTTCGATCGTGCGCAGCTGCTCGGCCATCACGCCGAACTCCGCTCGATCGAACATGCCCGCCCCATAGTCCCCCTCGCTCCCATGATAGGGCGGATCGAGATAGAAGAGCATGTCGGGCTTGTCATAGCGGCGGATGAAATCCGACCAGGGCAGCCGCTCAATCGTCACGCCGGCAAGCCGCTCGTGCAGCTGCTCCAGCATGGGCTGCAGCTTCGTCACATCGAACCCGCCCGAGTTTGCCGGATCGACACCGAAGTTGCGCCCCGCCACCTTGCCGCCAAACGCCAGGCGCTGGAGATAGAGGAACCGCGCGGCGCGCTCCAGATCGGTTTGGGTCGAAGGATCGACCCGCATCAGCCGCTCGAAATTGCTCCTGGTCGTCAGCTGGTACCGGAGCATGTCCAGGAACGCGACATAGTGGCGCTGCAGGATCCGGAAGAAAGTCGCCACATCCTCTGACCAGTCGTTGATGAATTCGGCACGCGGGCGGCGACCCCGCCGCAGGAAGACGCCACCCATGCCCATGAACACCTCGCCATAGGACTGGTGCGGCACCAGATCGATCGCGCGCGTCACGCGCTTCCACAGCCGCCGCTTGCCGCCGATGTAGGCGGCCACAGGCGACACGGGCGAGACAAAATCGTCAAAAAGCGGACTCGACTCCATTATGTTTGTTCCATATCTGTTCACCCCTCCCGAGCGCCGGGAGGCGGGATGAATCCGGCAGGCCAGCCGGTGACATGGCGGGTCGTTTCCGCCGGCTTGAGGCGTTGGCGCGCCTCAACCCCCGCCGAGGCGGGGAACTCACTGGCTCGCCGAATGGAGAACCAAATGGACGATGAATTGAAAGCGCGCTTCAGGCGCTTCGCTGAAAGATTGCAGGACGATGAGGCGGTTGACGATGGCGGCCTCACCGGACGGGATGTGAAGTATATCTCGGCCGCCATCGCGGATCTGGTCGAAGTTCGTTACGCCACATTGCAGGAGCTTGCCGACGAGGCGCTGGCGGAATGTGGCCCGGTATAGAGACGGACTAAAGGTCGCCACCTGTCTGTTCGAAGCGGCGGCCTGGCACCGCACGGTGAAGGTTATCTGCCGGTGCGGTCACTTCGGCCTGTTCCACCCTCATGGCGTCTGGTGGCATTTCCACCGCCGTGGCTGGGACGATAATTTCGGGGCTGCGCGCCAGAAGTTCTGGTGCCGGGAATGCGCCCGCCGACTCGGCAAGCGCATTCGGCCGAATGCGATCGACCTGGTCGATGCGTCCCCGCAAATTACGCTAACCCTCCCGGACGAACGGGAATGGAAGCGGATCGTCAATCGGTTTCGAGGCTGACCGGAAGCCGACCAGCCCCTCCGGTTCAGGGAGGATCGATGATGTCGGCGCGCGCGGATGGAGGCGATCGCCCCCCATTGTGCCGGATGATCTCGGCCCTGCTTTCCACATAGGCATTGACGACGCCGGCATGATGCAGGCGGCATTCCTCATAGAGGCGGGCGTCCACCTGGCTCACCCGCACCAGCGTCGCCACCACCGGATCCCAGATCTGAGACAGCGACGGGCAAGGCGCACTCAATTCCGCCGTCAGTTCGGCGGGAACAGGCGCTGCCGGCGCGGGCGGCGCTGAGTTCGCGGAGCACGCCGTCAGACAGGCGAGCATCAGGACGGGCGAGAAGCGGATCATGCGCGATCTCCTTTTCAAGGGCAGGCTGGATGATGGTGCGGTGATAGGTCCGCACGGCCGCGATCTTGTCGGCCAGCGTTCGGTCGTTTGAGGTGACGACGGCCGCCAAGCGGCCCTCGCTCCGACGCAGCAGGATGTTGAAGGTCGCGGCCGCCTCGGCACGGGCGAGGCGCTCATCCGCCTGCGCCCGCTCATAGCCGCGATGGTCGAGATACCAGATCATGCCCACGATCGCCGCGACAGCGAGCAGATGCGGCCAAATCCGTGAGAAGATCGCACCCATCATTCACCCCCATAATTCTTGTCGGGAATCAGCGCCGCGATCGTGCCGGCGACCAAGCTGAGCCAACTCCACGGGCTGGGCAGGATCGAGGCAGCGCCGATCGCCGTCCCGATCCCCACGAAGGTCGATCGCTCCTGCAGGCGCGATCGCAGCCAGCGCACCGCGCTCATGCCTCATTCCTCGACACCGGCACGCCAGCAGCCGTGAGCTTCACCGGCCCACCGATGACCGGCACCAGCGCGGGCCAGCGCCGCGCGACGCATCGGCTCTTTTCCAGCCGCATGATGCTGACCCGGTCGCCCTGGTTGCCGCCCAGCACATGATAGTGCGTTAGATCCTCGCCCACATAGAAGGCGACATGCCCGCCGCCCGCTCGATCGAAGACGAGGATTGCGCCAGGCGCGAGCCGATCGGCCGCGATCGCGCTGCCCCAGGTCGCCCACGCCTTGGCCCGCACGCCCACCTTCATGGCCGTAAGGTTGACGCCAGCGACGCGCAGGCAGTGCGCGACGAACAAGCCGCACCAGGGCGTGCTGTCCGCATTGTAGAGGATGCCCAGCACCTTGATGCCGAGCAGCTTTGCCCAGCCAAGAATGGTGCCATTGTTCGCAGCCCCGGCCGCTTCGCGCGTGCCGAGCAGTTGCCGCGCGGCGAGCAGCCACGCAGGGTCGGTCGAGTTCATCTCATTCCCCCATGAAAAAGGGCGCCGAAGCGCCCGCGAAAAGTTCGGATATGTGCCGGCGTCAGACTCGCTCGGGCTCCGGAGCCGGGCGATCGATCATGGCCGTCAATGAGGCGAGATCCTCCGGCAGGGCTGGATCAAGCGGGAATGCACGATCCAGCATCAACTGAGCCCGAGCGAGATTCGGGTTATCAGGCTCCAGTCGCCGCAGTGGTTCGGCAACCAACTCGAACGCTCGCCGAAGCACGCGATTTTCCACCGCGAGCCGACGCAGCTGCGTTTCGATCCGCTGCTGATAGTCGCGATCGCGCTTGTCCTGCTGCTCTTCCCGGGCCTGCAATTCTTCGTGCCACGCCTGCAGCTTGGCCGCCCGCGTCCGTGCCCGGGCGTCCTTCCAATTCAGCGCCCAGGCAGCCCCTTTGCCCAGCGCCGCCAATATGGCGATCGCGCCAGCCACCATCCCGCCAACCTCACCGGCCGACGCCCCCGTTTCCACTGCCATATTCCTGGATTACCCCGCTGCTATGAGCGCCGCGATAACGGTCGCGACAACCGGCCCGATCCAGTCGAGCCACTGGTCTAGCTTTGGCCAGACGCGAGGATCGAGGCGACCCCACCAGGGCATGTTGATGCGCAGCCCGCCCCCGAACCGCTCGATCCAGCGATATTCAGCCTGGGCGACTTCCCGGCCGATGAAATAAGCGGAACCGAGCGCCGCGCCCGCCCACCAGTTGCCGGTGAGCAGGCCGACGACGGTTTGGGCGACCAGCGCCATGACGATGTGCTGCAGGAAGATCATGCCGCCTCCAACGCTTCGACGCGGGCGGTAAGGTCCGCGATCAGCGCCTCCTTTTCCTTGTCGAGTTCCCGCAGGCCCCAGCTGAGCAGCAAATCCAGTTGGTCAGTCCGCAGGCCGAAGCGGTTCCCTGCTTCGCGTTCGATGGTCTCACGTATGCCCGTCTGCAGTGGCTTGCCGTCAGCGTCGAGCAGCACTTCGGAAAAGATGGGCTCCTGCCGCACCGCTTCGTCCCACTGGTCGAAGCAGAGCCAGGCTGGCGGCGGCGGTCCCTCCCAATCGGGATCAGGCCGCTGCTCAGCCCCGGTGCCAATGAGCGGAGCGCACAGGCCCTCACCGGCGACGATGGCCCATACGGCCTGCGCGCGGACACCGAAGTGCCAGCGCGCGCCGTCCGCGCCTTTCTCCTCGATCGATTCCAGAAACTGAAACCAGCCCAGCTCATCAAGTATCGCGCGGGCAATCCGCAGATACTTCGCGCGATCATCCGCATTGATCCCGATCCACGACTTTTCACGCTCGTCGGAGGTGTGGATTGTGCTGGTGCCAGAGTAAAACTGCCTAATCCTGTTCGCTGCGCCGCCAACGTCATAGACGTTATCTGCGACTGGAAAGAGATGGCCGGACGAAGAGAACTGCCACCTTTCCTGCCCATTCAGGGCAAAGCGGATTGACCCGCCACCGCGATAAGCATTGATAATAAGCCCGGCAGTTGCGTCAGACGCTCCGGTAGTACCGATTACTCCGCAACCATTCCCCGACGATGTAACAAAGTTTAAGCCCCTCCCAGTCGAATCGTCTGCAATAACTGCGCGGGCGCCGGAGAGGTCGGGCGCTGTGCGACCGACACACAATGCACCATTCGAATCGACCCTCACGCGCTCGACGCCGGCCGTAACCAGCGCCATGGCATCTGCGCTTGGGCGATAGATGCCGGTATCCTCATCGCCGCTAAACCGAAATCCCGGCGTGCCGACGCTGCCCCCGGGGAAGATGCCTTGTCCCACGCCATCCCTGACCGTAGCAAAGGACAGCACCAGGACTGCCGCTTGCGTGGCCAGGTCGCGCAGATAGCCCTGCACGGGCATGATCCGATAAGCCTGACCCGACGCGGTCGTGCCGACATAGTTGGTCCGCAGCGTGATCGACGTCGCCGAGTTGACCGACAATATCTCATAGGGAATGCCGTTCGGGCCGATGAAGGCTTGCCCCGCATCGACGTTGCCCACCCATCCGGTGCTGGTTCCGGTGACCGTGGCGCTGTTGTTGGTGACGGCGACCGTCCCCGCATTATACCAAGGCAATAGTTATCTCCCCATGGGCGTGCAGATCCGCGCGCATCCACGCGCAGATGATGAAGGTCGTCAGGTCAGGTGGTCGGATCGGATCGAGGCGAAACCCTCACCACTCCGGAACGTGTGTCATGTCGGCGATGATGACCGCATAGGAGCGATCGACGGAATCCTGATGGTCGTAAGCCATGTCAGGGAATGCATAATCGTCGTCGTCCATGTAGGACATGTCGATCGAGGTCAGCACCCCGCCGGACAGGCGCAGCCCCATGATCTCGCGCCGGATGCGATAGAAGCGCAGGTTGGAGCCGATGTCGTCATAGGCGCGGTCGTCATCCATGCGGGTGCGACCAGCCCATTTGAAGCAGCAGAAGCCCCACTTGCGATTGGTCGGCAGCGACAGGTTGATCGGGTTCGCGACATAGTCGCTCCCGGTCAGAACCTGATGCACCCGCAGGTAGCGATAGCCCGAATAATAGGTGACGACGCCAGCAGCCGTCCTGACAACCAAACCCCATTTATTGAGCGGCGATGGCAATGGCAGCGGCGTATCGAACACAGCCAGCTTCGATGTGCTGCCTCGGGCCTTGTTGGTGACCAGGAAGCCACTGTCGCTCAGGCCGGTGTAAGCATCGGCCGAGAAGAACACGAGCGGCGTCTCGGGCGAGCTTGGCGGCGCCGCGTCCATGTAGCTGTAGCCGTTCTTCGGATATTCCGTGAACGTCTGATAGTCATCCTTGTCGGGCGAAGAGGTGGTCGCGGTCGCGACGGTGCGCAGCATCAGATTCCGGTAAAACTGGTCGATCTGCACTGCGCCGGAACTTCCGACGATCCTCAGGCCGTATGGCATCAATATACCCCGTAAAGCAGGCGAACGGCGGTGACGTTGGGGGCGGGCGAGATATTTCGGTCAATGGACCAGCTCAGCGTTTGTCCCGACACCGAGATAGTGACGCCAGCGACAGGCCGCCTTGGGATAGAGGAATAGTCGTATCTGATCGCCCACCAGGGCGTGCCGGTCAGGAAGATCGCGTCGTTGAACGATCCTGTCCAAGTGGTGCCGGAAACGGTGGAGTTTTCAGCGGTGATGTCGAAGAAACCCGAGACCCGTCCATAACGTGCCCCTTCTTCGATCTGCAGATTGCCATCCTCATCGCGGATGCGCAGGCCCCAGGGCATCAGTTGACGATCCAGCCCAGTTCGACGACACGCACGGAACCGCTTCGGATATATTGCGTCGTTCGGTTGCTCCCATCGATATCGATATAGAAGCCGTCAGTCGTGCCGCTGGGCGGCAGGACGCGGAATCGATCAGATCGGATCGTAAAACTGCCAACAGTGCCGTTGTTGTCGATCTCATAGCCGGTGATGCGGCCGTTCACATCGACGGTGAGCGCCGCCCGCCCGAAGAGTGTCGTGATGTCGCCTTGGGCGGTCCCGATCGCGACGGATTGGTTGGTGATACTCACGGTGTGGCCATTAACCGTGGCTGTGACCGAGTTGATCTGGTTGGACAGCGATGCGTCGCCCGTCGCCCGAGCCGACACCTCTGCCGTGATCGCCGCTGAGTTGGCATCAACCGACGCCGACACGGTGTTTAACTGATTCGACAGCGCGGTGTCGGCCGTGGCGCGTACAGTCTGTTCAGTGCTGATGCCGGCTTCGGCAGCGCCCATGCGGACGCCCATGGCATCTACGGCCCGGGCGATGACCTGATGCGCGTTCGCGCGGATTGTCCGTTCACTGCTGAATGATGCGCTGCTTTCGCTGGTCTTGATGGTCGCTGCCAGAAGCGCGCCAGCAACGGCTTCATTCGTCGTCGCCATCACGCCCAGCTTGTTCGAAAGCTCAACTATCCCCTGCGGACTGAGCGCATCGATCTGCTGCACGAGCAGTTCGATGTCGCCACTGTTCGTGGCGACGTTCTGCTCAATGGTTTCGATCGCGCTGCCTTGCGCCGCGATATCCGCCACGGCGGCATCGATGTCGGCCTGAGCCGCGTTGATGGCAGTCTGGGCGGCTGCAGCATCCTGCTCCAGCTGGGTCATCTGGACATCGATCTGGCTGAGCTGCCCTTCGATGATCGTGATCTTGCCCAAGCCGGTCACGACATTGACGAACATCGTCATGTTGCCGAGCGCGGTGCCGACGCGATAGGCGATCCGCACATCATAGGCCGTCTCGCTCTCGAGCGGTGCGATGACATGCTCGACCGGCTCGACCGCCGAAAGGATGGCAGAGCCGGTCCACGGCTCGTCGCCCGTTTTGCGGTAGTCGATGACGATGGCGTCGGCCGAGGGCATCTCGCTCGCGCCGACCACCTGCAGGGCCGGGAAGCCTTCGCCGGAAGTCACGCCCGTGACGGTCCAGTTCTCAGCAAGCGGTGCGGGCGGCTTCAGGTCCGGCGCCGAGAGCCGGAACGGCTTGGGCGGCGTTGTCGTCTGCCCCAGCGCATAGGCATGCTTGGAATAGGTCTCCGTCTCGCCCGCGAACGACACCTTGCCGGTCGCCGGATCCGGCGCGCGCCGGGTGATGAGTACCGGCTGATTGACCAGCCCTTCTTCCGGCACGTTCAGATAGACGACATCGCCCGTCTTCAGCCCGATCCATTCCGGCCCGGTCGTCCAGGTGAAGGGGCCAGCCTCGCGGCTGTTGACGACCGCATAGGCGGCGAGCTGGCCGGGCTGGCTCGCGGTGTCGCCGCTGAACACCTGCACGAGCGGGAAATCGACTTCTTTGGTGCGCTGGCCGCCGTCCGCCGTCACATAGTCGGCCACGGTGACCGCCGTGCCGCTGATGACGGCCCAATCGCTATCCTCATCGACGTAGCGCGGAATGACGCTGTTGAAGCGGTCGCGGCGGCTCTTGGTCGCCGCGATCGACAGGCCATCGAGCAAATGGCGGCTCTCGATCGTCGCGATCGCCGTGCGCGGCGTGGAGGTAAGACAGCCGATCATCGCGCCCGTCTGGGTCGGGATCGCGCCACCCGCCTGCAGGATCCGCTTCAGCGTGTCCCACTTGCTGTCCGTCGTCCACTCGACGCCGCCGACCTTCCAGCCGTTGGCATCGCAGACATTGGCGCACTCGACGAATTCGGCAACGCGGATGGTCGAGACCGGCGCGCCGATGCCACACACCCGCTTGCCGTTCTGCCAGCGGCCCAGCGCCCAGGTGAGCGCGTGCAGGCCCGGATTGTCCGACCATTCATAGGTCGCCTCGTTGAGCGCGCGGTGCGAGCCCGATCCGCCGGGATAGGTGCTATCCTTGCGCGGATCATAGACCTTCACCCATTTGCCGATCCACGCTGGCTCGGGCGCGCCTGCGCCGAACAGATCGCCGTCGGTATCGAAGCGAAGCGCCCATTGCGCGTGTGCGATGCCGCTCAGCTTGTGATTGGCGGTCCACTCGGGGAAGGGCTTGCCGCCGAAGGTCATCGCCAGCGCCGAGCCGCTCGACGCCCCCAGCGACAGCTTCTGCGCCATGTAGCGGTAGAAGCGGCCGTTGGCGTCGCCGTCGCTATTGGTCGAGAAGGTCACAGCCTCATTGTCGGCCGTGAATTGCTCGATGCTGTGGATTGGCCCGGCGATGCTGAGCAGGGCGACGAAGGCGAGGATGTCGTGCTTCGACTGCTGCTTGAACCCGTCATAGGTGCGGGCATAGACGCGCAGCCCCGACATGCGGGTGCGGCCGATCGCATAGGGTAGGCCGCTCTGCGGATTCGTCGCGAAGGTGGTCGCCGAACCTTCAACGCCCATCTTCGGCGCCATGAAAGCCGTGGCCATCGACAGGATGCCCGCGCCAAGGCTGGCATAGGTGCCGATCGAAAGCGCCGTCGCCGCCGTCGCGGATCCCGCCGCCGCAGCGGCCGCACCGCCGGCAGCGATGCCAACGCCCGTGGCAACCAGCGCGACCGCCGCCACCACCATGCCCGCAGTGCGCAGCACCCTCATTACAACACACTCCAGGCGCGCAGGATCCTGTCGGGCGCGAACGTCACCAGACCGGGATGATCCTCATGAAAACAGAACAGGTTGCCATTGCCGGCGTAGATACCAATCGCGCCCAACGGCGCTTCAGCGGGCATTTCCGCGATATCGCCCAGCAGCATGCGGGCATAGGGAATTGGCGTGAGGCCGATCCCATCGGCCATTTCCGCCAACGTCGCATAACCGAGCCGCCGCAGCGCGCGGGACGCGCCAAGGGGGGAACTGTAGCTGCCAGCCTTGCTGATCAGGATCTTGTGACCCAGCCTTTTCAGGTGAAACGCGGCGACCTTCGCGCAATCCACCTTCCCCCACTCGAAGGGTCGATCCCGATAGCGCGCCATCGTGGCCTCAATCGCTGCGTGTCGGCGTTCCAGCGGCGTCATCGCGGCATGCTCGCTTTTACAGCCTGAGCGTTGGCGAGCCATCCAGCGAGCCCGTTCTTCTGATTGTTGCCCTGCGGCGGCTTCGCACCCCAATAGAGGTTCACGTCGGTACCTGTCATATGCTCGAGGCCGAGCTCACCCGGCCAGATCGACTGATGCCAGGCATTCTGCGCGCGCTGCCCTTCCTCGACCTCGAACAGCCGCTCAAACACGCTGACCACCGTAAAGCTCACGCTTCGCTCGCCCTGGGCATCGATCTCGACCGTTGGAACGTCGATCTCGCCCAGGAACACCACCTCCGGCGTGCCGATGACTGTTCCAGTCGTCATGTTCACCGCGCCGACGAGCAGCTGCACGGAACACCCCTGCATGTGGGGACTGGCAAGGGTCGCGGCCCCGCTGACATTCGGCGGAAACAGCTTGATCGTGATTTCCGGAGCCTGGTCGCCGATCTCTTCACTGAGTTCGGAGAGTTCGGCGATCGTCCCGAACACATCGTCGCAGCCGGTATAGGTCTCGCCGCCGATCTGGAGCGTGCCAGACCCATCCAGCAGCCGGATGGTGTATGTCGGCAGCGCAATCCTGAGCGCGCCAAAGAGCAGCACGCTGGGCTGTGCCAGCGCACTTTTGAGAGTAGGATCCACGGGAACCCCCAAATGGAAAGGGCCGCCGATGACGGCAGCCCAGCAGGATGGAACAGGCGCGCGCTCTGAGCGCTACGCAGCTTCGACGATGGTGAAGTCGGGAATCTGGATCATGGGCGTTTGCAGCACGTCCCATCCGAAGGCGCTATCGATCCAGCCTTCGATCATGGGCGTGGCGATCTCCACCACATCGCCGGTGGACAGTGCGGTGCGCAGCAGCGGGAAGATTGAAGCGCTGATCGTTCCGCCCACGCCGACCGTCACGGCTTCCCTAATCGCATAGACGTAGCGGCGGCCCGCATGAATGATAGAGACGAACTGCCCTGCGCGCAGCTGGTAGCCCGGCGTCATCCCCGACAGCGGGAGGATCGACCCGCTCGCCACATTGGCCGACACGACAGGCGCACCGGGCGAGCCGGTATCGATGTCCTGCACGATCGGCATGACAGCACCAGCTTCGACGGCCTGCGCAAGCGCGTTGGCCCAGACCCGGCCATCCGGATCGGCCATCAGCGTCGGCATCGACACCAGCATGGACCAGCGAGTGCCGAGCCGGTTGATCCTCTGCGTCGGCCCGCCCAGAAACGGCGTCAGGATGGTCCCGAACGACATGAGGTTCATCTTCGCCGCGCGCGGGCCCGGCGACGTCGGCAACGATATGGACGGCATCAACCTCTCCCAGGAATGCGGCGGCGACCCGCCCGCATCGCATCGCTCCTGCTCTGGCCGACCGATGCGGCGACCACAGCTGGCGCGGATTTTTCAACGATGGACACGGCGGCATTGCCCGAGATCTGGTGGACCGCCGCCTGCCACATTTCCGTGCTCGCCACCTCGATCCGGACAGCCCCGCCACCCGATGCCGCCTGCAGCGTGCCGGCGGAGATCCGCGGTGCCCTGAAGCTGCCGTTGCGGATCGCCTCCAGCTGCCCGCGACCGATCCGCTTGACGGCTTCTGCGTCGAAGACGAACTCCTGCCCGTGGACCAGGCCAGCGACCTGGTTGACCGGCATGTTCCCCGTATAGCCGCCCGACGCGAAACCGGGAGGCAGGCTGGGCAGGGTGTATTGCGGCACCGAAGTCGGCATGCTCGCGAGAGCACCGCCGCCCCCGAACAGCCCCCCCAGCGCCCGCGTGAGATTGGCCACGATAGTCTGCTGAATGGCGATCTTGATAAGGTCGGCCACGATGCTGCGGGAGACATTGGCGAACACCTCGCCCAGGTCGCCCGCATTCATGATGGCATCGACCAGGCCATTGTTCAGATCGTCGAGCGCGCTGACCCCGATATTCTCGAAGGCATCGTCGAGATTGGCCCCCGTCTGGGCGATGCTCCGCTGATACTGCTCGAGAGGGCTGGCATAGCGAAGGTTGAGCGATGCCTGCTCGGCGGCCTGCTTTGCAGCCAGCTGCACCAATGCGGCCTGGGCAATCTTTTTCTGCGCGGCCGTCGCGGTCTGGCTCGCGAGCACCGCCTCCTGCTCCGCCCGCTCCTGACTCTGCTTCAGCATCAGGATCCGCCGCTGGATTGCGAGCTCTTCCTTGCGGCCCATGGCAAGATCCAGCTGTGACTCCAGCACGTCCTGCATCGCTCTGTTGGCGGCGGTCTCCAGCTCGAACCGTTCCCTGGAGCGATCGTCAGCCGCCTTCCGTTCGGCATTGATCTTTTCCTGCGCGACCACGGCGGCCTGCGCAGCCACCAGTTCGCTGCGCTGGGCGGAGGAGAGGTTTTCGTCCAGGTCGAGCCGACGCTTATAGCTTTCCAGCTGCGCATCCAGCGCCGCCAGTTCCGCCTTCAACCGATCGTCGATCTCGCCGCTATAGTCGGCTTGGGCGCGGAGACCGGCGACCGCGAAATTATCCTTGTCGTCCTCATAACGCGCATCCGATCGGGCAGCACGACGCGCCGCCGCCCGCTCTGATCGATCGCCCTTGTTCCGCGTTTCGAGCAGCTTGAGCGAGGCATCGCGCGTCTGAGTGTTGCGATTAAGGGCAGCATCATATGCTGATCGGTCGCCGGACCTTTGAAACGCCCGCCACGCCGTCTCATTGGCATCAGCAAACCGCTGCTCCACCGAGGCGCGAGGATCGTTCCTAGCTGCTACGTCGCGCTGCGTGAGTTGCGCGTAACCCGCCAGCATGGAGTTGCTAGACTTGTAAATTTCGGCCTTTTGCTCGTTAACCCGCTTCTCCAGCGCGGAGACCTGCGCCTTCAGTGACGCATCTTCCGGGCTTAGCACCGTGGTCGCCAACTCATCACCCTTGCGCAGCGCGGCGCGCAAACTGGTGTCGGCTTGGAGCTTGGCCTTCGCACGCTCCAATTCTGCAAGTGCCGCTTTTCGGGCATCCATGGCAAGCTGCCGATAGGCGCGGGACTGGTTGATGCTGTCGATTATACCCTGGCGGGTCGCCTCGGATGCCGATCGCTGTGCGCTGTTCAGGCGGTCAACTGCATCGCGCAGATCATCGGCCGCATCCTTGTGCCCCTTCTTTGCCTGGGTAGCCTTGTCCTCCGCAAGCGCGAGCGAACCGAGCACTGTGACCGCGCCGAGAAGGACCGCGCCCCACGGGCCGGCCAAGAAACCGATCAGGCCACTCGCTTCGCCCTTGATCATCCCGATCGCCTGCACCACCTGGGACGCCTGCGCTGCGAAGATCTGCATGGGCTTCGCCCCCATGCCAAATTGAGTGGCGACGTCGCTGATCTGGAAGGACAGCTGCTGATAGCCCGCCTTCTGCTGACCAGCGCTGGCAGCAGCCTTCCGGCCCGCCCCTTGAAACTGTCCCGTGGCGGCTGCCGCGAGATTGGCCTCAATCTGGATCCGCTCCAGTGCGCCCGCTTGCTCCGCCAGCTGGCGCGCCTGCAATTCGGCCTGGGCCGCTGCGGCTCGCGCGGCACGCACCTGCAGATCGGTGGCGCGAGACAGTTGGTCCTCCCCGAGTGCAGCACGCTCCGCCGCGTCCGCGATCAGGCGCAAGGCGGACGCCTGCTGCTGAGCCGCCGCAGCTGCTGCCTTCGCATCTCCGACGCCCAGGTCGAGCCCGCCGCCTTTCAGGCGAGGAGCTTCGATCGCCTGGGCCGCTATTTTCTGGATGTCCGTGAAATTCTTGCGGAAATCCTCTTTGATGGCGCGCAGCGAGTTGGAAAGCCCAGCGCCCTTCAGCTGCGAAAAGCGCTGCTCCACCTTGTCGAGTTCGCGCTCCACCACCTTCTCGAAATCGCCGACGACATTTTCAGCGGCCGCCATGTTCTTGCGCAGCAGTTCGGTCGATGCATCGATCCGAAGCAGCAGGTCTTTGACGTCCGTTGCCAATCCCAATCTCCAACAAAAAAGGCGGCCAGTGGCCGCCCTCCAAATGGATGATGATCAGCGCCAAAGCTCAGTCGAGCAAATCCTCGGCGTTGTTCATCGCTTCAATAGCTGCGCGTTCCGCATTGTCGGCGGCGCGCATTGCCGCATCGGCGGCGGCATTGCTCTCGCGCACCGCCTGATCCACGTCTTTGCCCTTGCCGGAAAAATCCGAGTCGAAATCGTAGTAGCGGGATGTGTCGGGCTTCCCATCTTTAAGTCCGAACACACACACTTGGCGATCTCGAATAGGAGTTCCATATGCATTTGCTGCATCATATTCGACGACAGCCGTAAACGTCTCAGGCTTGTCGAATGGAACCAATGATCCCGATGCCTCGATCCGCTTGTAAGTGGACGGAGATCTCAACTTAGTCAGAATGAAATCTTCGCACGCCTTTACCGCCTCATTTTCGGGCATCGAGCAGCTGCCCACAGCCCAAAGCATTGCCAAAACTGCAAATCGCATGATTTCCCCCATTCGGGGTTCACTTATCACGATCTTCCACGCAATTCATAGACTTCCACCCCTCCATGGCAGCCCAGAACTCGTGCGGCGTGCTCGCCCACCATTCATGAGGCCGCCATTGAAGGGCAGCGGCCGCAAGGCCCATTAGCCGACGGCGGGGGCTGACTCCGTCGTCTTCTTCATCGCCGTCGGCTTCAGTTCCCCCGCTGCGGTGTATCCGCCGGTGGTCGCCATCGCCAGCATGCCGGCGATCGTCGAGAGCGACATGGAAAAGCCCCCCTCGGCCTCGATCATCAGTTCGGCGATGCGCGTGGTGTTCGCACCAGCATAGCCCTTGTTTTCGGTGGCACGGCCCCAGGCGCGGACACACTCGCAAGCGATGATGGCCGTGTCGCCCGCGCTGAGCGTCCCGGCAAGCGCGGCCTGGGCGAGTTCCATGAGGCCCTTGCCGGTGGCGCGCTCAAAGGCATGGATGGCCTCATAGCTGGGGCGCAGGCCCACCGCCGCGCCGTCCAGGGTGAGCGTGAGCTCACCCCGTTCATTGTTCGCCTCGCGGCTCATGCCAGCGTATCCGTGGTGGGCGCGGCGGCCAGCGTCAGCTGGAAGTCGCACTTCACGACATCATTCTTGCCCATGTCGGTGTTGAAGTTGCCGACATACATGGAGGCTTCAAACACAACGTCGGCCTCGAGACCGCCGGAGCCACCCTTGCGGATCTGGAAGCCAACCGGCGCGCTTCCCGCCGCCGCCGCTTCCAGCTTCGTGTAGCCGTTGGCGTCGGGCAGATTCGGGTAGATCTCGCTGTCGATCGTCAGCGCCTTCAGCCCCGGAGCCTGCGTACCATACGGAAAATCGTCTTTCGTCGAGGTGTCGATCAGGTTCGACGTGCGGTTGATCTTGAGTGAGGTGCCGCCCTTGATCTCATTGAAGGTGCCCGGCGTGGCGCTCTCGATCCACAGCCGATAGTCATTGCCCAATTTTTTGCCCATCGTTCACTCCTTCAGGTTAGCCCCTGCGGGGCATGCGATCAGGCGCGAAGCGCCAGGATCTGAAACCGGCTTTCGCCGACATAGCCATCGCCCTCGGCCGTCAGCACCGCCGTGGCGGCGATGAAGGCAAAGGACAGGGTCCAGCCATCATGCTCGGCCTGGGCACCATCCAGCGCCGCCTCGGCCTTGCCCTTGATCTGCAGCAGCGACTTGCGCTCTTCCGCTTCCGTGACGGTCATCACCGACAGCGTGGCGCGGCGATCGGGATCATTCTTCCCACCCAGCGGCGTGGCTTCGATATCGCCGATGATGACGACGGGCGGGGCGGTATTCTCCGGCACATGCTGGTAAACCGGCGCGCCCAGATCCTCGATCGCCGACAGCAGATCGAATGCGACCTTCTCGATCGCGTCTTCGGCACTGGTCATCAATCACCCCCTGCGACACGGCGCAGGATCCGGTCCCAGACGCCTTTCAGCCGATTGTTGAGCACTGCACGCGCGTCGGAATAGCGGCCCGTGACGAAGCGCTTCGCGCCGATCGCGCGCACCCGCATGGTGTAGCGGCTCGTGCCACCACCCGGATTGCGCCTGTTCGCCGTCACGGTCTGGCCCTTGCGGCCCAGGTCGAGGATGCGAGCATAGAAAAGCTTGCGCTTCTCAGCCTTGCTGCCGGTGATGCCGATCGACACCGACAGGGAATTGCGGCGCAGCCGACGCTTGATACCCGCCTGAAGCGCGCCGGTGCGACGTGGCGCGCGCGCCACCATCTGCCGCTCTATTTCGCGGCTGCCGTCATCCAGCACGGTGGCGATCTCATCGCGGGCGGCATCGGGCAGAGAACGGAACAAGCGGCGGATGGACGCGCCACCCTGGACACGGCGCGCCATCAGCCGAGGCCCGCCTGCCATTCGCAGTCGAGCTCGAGCCGATCGCGGCGGCCGTAGGGATCATCGATCCGCCGGATATTCCACGGGCCGCCGATAACCTCATAGGCCTCGCCGACCTGCTTCACTTCGACGATCCGGTGCTTGGCCGTCACGTCGGAACGATGCCGAATCACGAACCGGGTGACGCTGACCGCGCGCTGTATGCTGTCGCGCGTGATCTCATCACCGCGCAGCGGCACCTTCTTCGCCCAGATGACCGCGACCGGCGACCAAGCCGTCGTCCATCCGCCTTGCCCATTGGAAACGCGCCCTTCCACCTCGATCCGGATCCGGGTGCGAAGGTCGCCGGCGCGCAGCGGTTGGAACGCCATTACAGCACCGGCATTCTGTAGCCGCTGCACAGCAGGCCAAAGGCTGCGGGCATGCCGCCGCTTGCCTCGCCCTCCATGGCAACGTCGCGCATGGCGTAGAGGTGGCCGAGCGCCAGTTTAGCGGCCGCGATCAGCGGCCGAGGGCAAGCGTCGGCTGCATAGCCCGCTTCAAACGTCACGGTCACCGGCCCGCCCGTCGGCCAGCTGGTCCCCGGCGCCGGGACCAGCGCGCCATCGACCGAAAGCCGCCAGCTTCCAGCGGGCAGATCGACAGGCTCGCCATCGCTCCCGATGTAGCTGACGGCTGTCACGGTGACGGTGGGCACTGGCCCGACACCCAGGTTCATGCCTCGGCCGAACGCCGGGAACGTCGCCACGATGCCTTCCACCGGGCCGAGGCGAACGCTGCAGAACTTCTCGACCAGCTGCAGGGCAGCGTCGCGAAGCACTTCAATGAGATCATCCTCCTCGGCATCGTCCACGCGCAGATGCAGCTTGGCCGCATCCAGGCTCAACAGGGCGTCCCCATAGCCATCGGGCATGGCCGTGGGGGTCAGGGTGAAAAGCATCGCGGCGCGTGCCCCTTACTTGGCTTCGGCCTTGGCGAAGGCGATTGCCTCCTTGTCCGCGTCGGCCCAGCCCTCTCTGACGGCGCGTTTTGCTTCCGCCGGGAGAAGGCGCGCAACGCTGTCGGCCTTATGCTCGCCGCGATCGACCAGCACGCGCACCTCGACCTTGCTGGCCTCGATCGCTTCGGCGAGCTCCTGCTCGCCATCGGCCAGCGCCTGCGCCGCCTTTGCCAGTTCTGCCTTCAGCGCTTCATTTTCGGGGTCACCGGCCAGCGCCTCACGCGCAGCAGTGACGGCGGCCTGCAGGGCCGCGATATTCGGTTTCGACATGGAAGATCCCCAAACCAGAGAAAGGACAAAGGGCCCGGCGATTAGGCCGGGCCCTGCGTCATCAGGTCGCGCTGTTGCGGTAGCGCTTCACCGCCCCGCCGACGTCCATGAAGTTGCCGCCCGAGCGAAGGAAGGCGAGGAAACCGACCTGGCCCTTCCGCGCATAGGCGCTGTCCGTGAACCGGAACATCTCGATCGCCATGGTGTCGCGGATGACGTAGTGGCTGAAATCGCCGAACGCGATCGAATAGGCGTTCGCTGCCATATCGGCCACGTGCTGGTTCACCTTGATCGGATAGCCGAGCAGCGTGTCGAGCTTGCCATTGTTCGCCAGATCATATCCGGGGAGGAAGATCGGGCGATTCTGGCTGTCCTTCAGCTTCTTCACCACCTTCACCGAACTGTCGTTCATCATGAAGCGGCAATTGCCACCCTCGCGATAGGCCGGATCGACGCTGTGCTCCAGGTCGATCAAATCGTCGAAGACGACGGTTGCGGTCTGGCCGGTCGTGCCCGTCTTGCCGGTGCCCGCCGCGACCATCACGCCGGTGGGTTGACCGGAACCAGTGCCGATCGTGTAGTGCTTGTTGGTGACGCGGCCGAGGCGGGTCACCAGGCGAGCACGGACGAAGGCTTCGATATCGACGCTGCTATCCTGCAGCAGTTCGATCGGGACCGCGACAGTCTTCGAGCTATACTTGTAGACTGGCAGATCCTTGGTGCCGAACGTCAGGTCTGCGTCCGCAGCGGTGGCGTTCTGGTCGAGGATCTCGCCCTCTTCCGAGGTGCCGTCACTGGTCGGCCAGTTCATCCCGTTGCCGGAACCCGTCTGCAGAACGGTCGCCATGCCGGGCGCGCGCATGCCGCCAAATGCCTTCAATGCATCGAGCACCGTCTGCGCGACATCGGTCTGGACGGTATAGCCGCCCTCGCTTCCGGTGGTCGTAGACATGGTGTTCTGCACGGCGGCCAGGTGCGCCTGCCATTCATCGGCCGACAAAGCATTGTCACCGCCGCGCAGCCACTTGGCGAACAGGCGGCTCGCCTCGCTGTTCTGGTCGCGGCCGACGCGATTGGCGGCATCGATCACGTTGCTGGTGAGCGCAGTTTCGGCGGCCAGCTGGTTCATGCGCTGGTGCCGTTCGATCTTGGCGTCGATATCCTCGATCTCGGCGATGCCGGCATCATAAGCAGCCTGGCTGTCGGCGGTCCACGGACCTTCCTTCTTCACCAGATCCTGCAGCGACTTCGCCTTTGCCGCGCGCTGCTCGCGGAGAGCCTGAATGCTCATGTACGCTTCTCCATCATGAAAAAGGGCCGCGAAAGCGGCCCGGGTGGTCTCCCTCGCGCGGCGCGCTCAGGCAGATTGGGTCAGCAGATCGACGGCAAGCCGCCGCTCGCGTGCTGCAATTTCGTCGGATTCGGTCGGCTCCGGCGCGGGCTCGGGTTCGGGTTCGGGTGCCGGTTCGGACGCTGGCGCAGGAATCTTGTTCACTGGCGGATGATCAAAGGCAGACAGGTTCCAGCCCCGCTTGCCCGCGTTCGCCGCCTTGCCGCCCTGCTCGGGCAGCACCTCGTCGATCAGGCCGAGCGCGAGGGCCTCGTCGCCGGTGAACCAGCTTTCCTTGTCCATCAGCGCGATCCAGTCGGTCTCGCCACCGGCCTTTGCGGCGTAGCTGGCCGCGATGCTGGCATCGATCTTGTCGAGCAGATCAGCCTCCGCGCGAAAATCTGCGCTGTTCCCGATCATCAGCGTCCAGGCACGATGGATCATCATGAACGCGCCGGGAGCCGCGACGACATGGTCGCCGCTGATCGCGATGTAGCTGGCGGCACTCGCGGCCAGGCCGTCGATATGACAGGTGACCTTGCCGTCATATTCGCGGATAGCCTGCGCGATCGCGCGGCCGCCGAACACGTCGCCACCGGGGCTGTCGATCCGCACGGACACATCGCCCTCCATCGCCATCAGCTGCCGGGTGAAACCCTCGGCACTGACGCCGCCCCACCACTGTGCGTCGGCTTCCGAGCCGGCGATATAGTCGTAGAGATAGATGGTGTTGCCTTCGGCCTTGATGCCCGCGCCGACCTGGGCATTGCGGGAATAGAGGTTAAGCAGCCGGTTTCGCATTGGCGGTTTCCTCGAAGCTGTCGCCGCCAGGAGTGCGGCCATAGTTGATCAGGCGCCGGACTTCGTCCCGCGTCAGGATCGGCTTTTCTCCCGCGCGACCGAGCGCCGAACGGAAGGTCTCGAACAGGGTTTTCAGGTCGGCGCGCTCCAGCTCGAACGTGTCGAACTCGGCGAGCCGCGAGGCCGTGCGGAAGAATTTCCGGTTGATCTCATTCTGGAAGGCGTTGAGGTGGCGGCGCAGAACGTAGCGCACAAAGGCCGTGCCCATCTCCGCGACGCCGGAGCCCCAGCTAGTCGTCTTCTCATTGTGCCCGATCATGAACGGCGGCACGTTGTAGATGCGGGCGATCTCCTCGATCTGCAGCTGCCGGGTGACGGCGAGCTCCGCATCCTTGTTCGGCAGCGTGATCGTCTTGATGTCGAGACCGCCTGTCAGCAGCATCGGCTTGCTGGCCTGCCCGTTGCGCAGGGCGTGCCGCTCCTCGACCTGGTTGCGCAGATCCTCGATCTTTTCCTTGTCGAACTTCGCTTCGACCGGGGCGACCAGCGCATAATCGGGTCGGGCCTGGTTGGCGAAGAACTGCCCGGCATAATTCTGGGCGGCCAGCGCGACGCCGCCGACATTCTGCAGGGCGTGCCGCAGCGGCGAGAATGACCGCGTGCCGTTAAAGCCGAGGCCGGGCACATGCAGCATGTCGTCCTGGTCGATCACGCGCACGCTCTGGTCGGCGAGATCCGGCTCGGGATAGACGACATAGGCAAGGCGGCTGCCGTCCTTCCACGGCACCGGCTCTACCCGGCGCGGATGAAGCGGCACCAGGCCAGAGACGCGCGGCCCCTTGCGGAGGATCTCGGCATAGGCGTCACCCTCGAACAGTCGGGAGAGCACCAGCCATTCCCATCCTGCCGATGCGACCCAGCGCGGGCAGAACTCTTCGTTCAGCACCCACCACAGGTCATCGCTCTCGCGGATTGTGCGCTCGCCATCGCTCGACCGATTGTAGAGGTTCATAGGCAGCGTCGAGATCGCGCCGGCAATCAGCGACACGCATGACCAGATCGCGCTGATCGTCAGGGCGCTGCGATCGGTGACGACAGGCAGGCCAGCGACAGCGGGCATGCCGGTGAACCATTCATAGGCTTCGGTGCCGCGACGGATCGTTGGCAGCGCTACTTCCGCCGAGTTGCTGATCGGCCCGCCGGAATCCGCCTGTGCGGCGTCCGTCCCGATCAGCCAGCGGCCGACCTTTTCGCGAAAGCTCATAGGTTGTGGATCTCCGGTTCCGGTGCGTCGTCCTCGGGGGCCATCGCCACCGCCTTCGCCATCACCGCCGCGACGATGCCGTCGATCTTATCCTTCGACCGCTTCTTCGCAGGCATGTAGTTCAGGTTCTCATCGAACCGGACCATGGTGTTCCGCGCCATGTAGCGCAGCAGGGGATGCCCCCATGATCCAGAGTGCCGGCATAGACATGCCGCTCGAATTCCTTGGTCGGCTCGCCCAGCGAATGGATGCCCTGGCGAACCTGAAGGAGCAGATCGGTGTCGATCCCTTCCTTCTGCATGTCCGTCACCAGCTTGACGCCGCCCCATGGGTCATAGCCGATGCGCTGCACGTCGAACCTGTTCATGCCGATCTCGACCGCGCGCAGGACGAAGTCCTGATCGACGATATCACCCGGCGTCACCTCCAGCGCGCCCGCCTCTTTCCAGCGGTCGAAGGGCACCTTCGTTTCCTTCACGCGCTGGGCGAGCGATGCCTCGGGAACCCAGAAGCGGCACAGCAGATGCCAGAGCGGGTCGCCCGCGATCGGCGGGAACAGCCAGACCAGCGCGGTGATGTCGCGCACCGATGACAAGTCCCATGCGCCGAAGCAGCGGCGACCCGCCATGCGTTCGGCCATCGTCATCCAGCCATTGGAGCCGACCTGGCACTTGTCCCACTTCTGCATGTTGAGCCAGAGGGCCTGGTCATCGACCCACTGGTTCAAATGGTAGCAGCGGAAATGCGCTTCCTTGACCGGGTTCCCCTTCGCAAGGCGCGCTTCACCGCGCAGAAACTGCAACGTCGGCGACAGGCCGAGCGACGGGTTCGCCGAGCTCCAGACCGCCTCATCTTCCCAATCCGCATCATCCGGCGCGGCGAAGATGACCACCAGCGTCGAGGGATCGTCGATCGTCCCGTCGAGGATCTGCTCGCTTTCCTCCCAGATCTCGACGCCGGTTTGGTTCGTCTTCAGGCCAGCGGTCGATGCGAACAGCGCAATCGGCTGCAGGCGAGCACCTTGCCCCTGCCGCAGATCGTTCTCGATCTTGCGGCTCTTCCACTCGTGCATTTCGTCGCCGAGCGTCACGCTGGGCGACTTGCCGTGCTTGCCCTGGTCGCTGCCCGTCAGCACCACGAACGATGACGACAGCGGCTTCAGCCACATGTGGCTGCTCTGCACCTGAATGTCGCGCGCCAGCACCTCGCTGTGCGCGACCATCGCCTTCATCTTGGCGAACGGTATTTCCGCCTGATCCTCGTCGCGGGCGAAAGCGTAGCCTTGGCCGCCCTGTAACCCCTCGACCGCCCAGAACATGAGGGCGAGCGCCGCCAGGAATTCCGACTTGCCGTTCTTGCGCGGGATCCAGAGCCGCAGGATCTGGAAGATCCGCACATGCTCTTCCACTTCCGCGCCAGTCATCGGATCGATGATCTGGATCGGATGCTTCCACCCGAACAGCAGGCGGACGATGATCTCCTGCCACAGGTTGAGGCGGAACGGGACACCGGCGAAGCGGTCGTCCGTCAGCCGGAAAATCTGCGGCCATAGCTCGACGACATGATCGGCCTTGGCATGGTCGAACCATGCCCCAGGCTGTCCCGCCGCCTTCTTCCACGCGCCGATCGCCCAGGCATAGGCCGGGTCGCTCTCGACCGACGCGAGCCAGGGCGGCAGCGGATCTTCATCCCGCCACCAGGGCGACAGCGTTGCCGCTGCCGACTGGTCGGCCATATCAGTTCGGCCGTTGTCCCGGAGGCGGTGAGTCCATGCCGCCTAGCATGCCGACGCGAGGGCCAACATCGGCCGCAGGCTCGCGCGCTTCTTCCTCCGGCTCTCCCTTCCGCTGCGCCGGCACGGCCAGCGCGCCGCCGAACAGGCCCGGGTTCGTCGCCGCCGCGCCCGCCTGATTCTTGAACAGGTCATATTCGTCGTGCGGGGTCAGGCCGAACTGCTTTGACAGCGCCATGACATTGTCGAAGCATTCCTGCCGACGACGCACGGCAGGGTGGTCGCGGATCATGAAGCCACCGGCGACCGTCTTCACACGCTGCGTCATGCCTTCCTGCTTCAGCTGATCGTTCAGCGAAACCCAATCGGCATAATAGACGCAGAACATGGCGAAGATCATCCGGTGCTGCTCGGGCAGGCGATGCGTGCGCGCCAAGCGCGGTGCCATCTCCCGCCACACTGCGACAGCGCCAGCATAGAGCGGGCCCTGGTCGATCATCGCGGGCGGCTGCAGCACGTCGCCCGATGTGGACGCCATCAGCAGCTGCGCGACGCGCTCGGCTTCCTCTTCACGCTTGCGCGTTGCGGACTTGCGCCGGTTGGGAAAGCCCTTCGCTTCCTGATCGGGGTCGGGCCTACGTCCACGCGCCATACAAAATCACTCCTCGGCCGACCGTCGCGCGGCCCACCTCCTTCGCCAAATCGCGCCCGAATTCAGCGCCTTAAAAAAATATCTGGCGCAGAATTTCGCGCCGATTTTTCCGTGTCTGAACCGCCGGTCATGAGGCCGGGGTCGCTAGACTTTGACCACCCCCCCTCCCTGGGCGGGTCAGGTCAGGGGCTCGCGGCCGAGGCGGCGGGCGAGCGCGTCGATCGCGGCCTTGCCCGCAGCCTCGACGGCCTGCTTCATCCCCGAATGGCATGAGGCGCAGCTGGCGACCCACCACTCCACCCGCCAGAACACACCGTCGTAGGTGCGGTGCGGGTAGAGGTGGTCAACCAGCGTGGACGGTTCCACCCGATCCTCCAGCGAGCAATACTCGCAGAGCGGATGCCCCCGCCGGAACGTCGCTGCCGCTTTCGACCATCGGCTTGTATAGCCGCGTGAGGCCGCCGAGCCGCGCCTGTCGTCCGCCTCCTTGCGGGCCTGCGCCTGCGATCGTGTGCCCGCTGGTCGTAACCGCTTCGGCATGGTCGGCATGGCGTCACCCAAAAAGAAGCGGGGCCGATGTCGCCACCAGCCCCGCTTCCAGTTCCAAGGAGAGGAATGCTTGGCTCCCCCCAATCGCACGACTGGACCAAGCATATATCTGAAATAGGGCCATTCACTGCGGAAACGGACACCCATTATTTACTCCGGAAAAATTCCGGGGGTTGACACATTCCGCAACCGGGAATGCTGGCTTTCGTGGCGCATCAGAGCAGATCGTGCGACGAACCGTTGCGGTTGAGGCGCACCGCAATGCCGGTGATGGCCCTCGAATAGCGCTTCCGCAGCGCCTCCGCACCCACCATGACGCCCTCCGATTCGGCAACGTCCCGCCAATCGAACCCGACCTTGCGCGAGCGCAGGCGCAGCACCGTGGCGACCAGCGACCGATCGCGCGGCACCACCCATTCGATCCATGCGCCGTCGCCCGTGAGGAGCCGCTCGACCAGATCGACCTGGGCAGAGCGCAGGCCGGGGCGACCGGGCCGCGTCTCCATCCAGTCGCCCTTGCGCACATCACGGATGACAGCGGGCATGGAGGAACGCGAGCAGGAGCGCAGCCACGCCGCCTCACCATCGGGCATGCGCACCAGATAGCCCCATGCCTCCACCAAGCGCTCCTGCACCGCCTCAAACGTCCAATATTGCGAACCTTCCACTGCCGGAACCGTCATGCTCTCACCCTTCCGCTACTCAACTCTATGAAAAGCCTATCTAAATTCTTGTATTTGGAAGCTTTGGAAGGATTGGAATGATTATTGTATATTTTCATCACGCATGCGCCCGCGCACACGCGCATATGTGAAGGAAACATGCGAACAATCATTCCAACCCTTCCAATGGCGCAGAAATCCGCGCTTCCTTCCTTCCAGTGATGCTTCCGCCACCCTTCCAACCCGGAACCATTCGAACCTGTCGCGCCGCCGCCGCTCAGAAGTCGGGCACAAAGTTGTCATCGTAAGGAGGAGGCGCGAGCGGCATGTCGGGCGATGCATCGGCCGAGCTCGGCGCTGCATCGGGCAGCATCGGCGCATCCTCGCGTGCCCGGCCGTGCTCATCGACGAAGTCGGACGCCTCGCGCACCAGGCGAATGCCCAGCCACTGGATGCCGTCGCTGGGCTTCTTGACGTAGCCCTTGTCCAGCATCGCCCTGGTGAAGCCCTTATTCGACCAGTCGCGCTCGCCAGCGACCTTGCACCAGGCCAGAAACACCTCGTGCAGCTTCGACGACTGGATTCGGCCTTTCGGATCCTTCTCGACGCAAAGGTTCAGGAATCGACCCAACGGATCGCTGGCCTCCCGATATTCCGCCGTCGCATCCTTCACCGCCTGCGGCTCGATCAACCCGTTGTCGAGCCAGTCCAGCAGGCCGCGCACAATATGGTTGAGCACGCCGGCGGCCTCCGCCCGCAGCTTCGCAGGCAACTGCTCGTCGCGATCGCCATCGGCGACATGCGCATTCCACGGCACCAGCTTCATGCGCCGCCAGATGCCTTCGTCCGTGCCGGGAATATCCGGCTTGTAGTTGCCGCCGATCGTCAGCTTGAACAGCGGCATCAGGTCGAAAAAGCCGCGATGCAGGGCGCGCACCGCCATCGGTTCTCCACCCGTCGCCGCCTTGATCAGCGCTTCATTGAGCTTGGCCCCGCGCTCCGGCTCCGACGCGCGCAGCATGCGCACGCCGCCGAGCCGCGCGAGATCCGGCGATGCCTGTTCGCCGCGCTTCTTGATGCCCTGGTCGAGGAAGGTCTCGATCCCGATCGTGCCGCTATAGTCGCCGACCACATGGGCCCACAGGTCGATCGCGGTCGATTTGCCGTTCGCGCCGAGGCCATACCAGAAGTGCAGCTTCTGCTCCGATATGTCGCCACTGGCGCTATATCCGGCCCACTGGTGAAGATAGCGGCGCATACCGGCGTCGGGCTGGGCCCATGCCAGGAAGTCGTCATAGATCGGGCTGGTCGCGGCCGCGGCATAGGTGACCGGCGCGAGCTTCGTGTTCAGATCCTCGCGCCGGTGCGGCTCGAGCGTGACGGTCGAACCATTTTCCTTGTCGCGCCGGAAACGCAGCGTGCCGTTCAGCACGTTGATGGCGAGCGGATCTCGATCGAAGTCCTCGATCGGCGCGGTCACCCACCGTTTGGCGAGACCGGCGATGCATCCGATCCGACCCGATCCTTCCGACGCGCGGCCCCATTTGGCGATGAGCTCGGATAGCAGCACCGGGCCGCCCTTCATGTCAGTCACGCGGTTCATCGCGCCGGGACGCTCGCCGCTGTCACGATAGAGCCGCCATTGGACCACCAGCATCAGGGTCGGCTTCTCATCCTCCGGCAGCGGTTCGTCAGGCTCGACAAAGCCGGTGGCTGACACGAAATCCGCCTCCCGCTGGATCGATCGCACCGTGTCGAACACGGCCGCCTGCACTTCCGCTGGCAGCGTATCCTTGTCCTGGTCGAGCACCTTCCAGCGGCGGCCGTCCCAGCCCAGCCAGCCCTTCGCCGTGGTGAAGCGGAAGCTGCCGCCATAACGGGCGTTGAACCGCTCGGCATTGCCGAGATCCGTGCGCTGGAATCCGGCGCACCGCATGTCGAGCAACATGGGCGCGATATCGAAGCCCTTGGCGACGCCAGCGGCGAAGCTGCGCTCGATATCCTCGGCCGAGACACCCTCGACGCCGTCGGCCACTTCGTCGATCGCGTCGTCGGCCATGTCCTGATCGATCAGGCCCGCGCCGACGCGCCGGCCCATGCCCCAGGCGAATAGGGTGACGCCATCCTTCGTCCGTTCGGCCGAGGCAATCGCACCGGGCAGCCGCTTCGCCGCCACCGCCTTCAGCCGGTCCCGCACTTCCTCCGTCTGGTCGGAGAATTTCGCCTCCATGGTTCCACCCGGAAGCTTTTGATCCTCAACCACCCACCGGGGGGCCGGGGGGAACTCGGCGTTGAAGAGGCCGCGCCAATAGGATTGGTACTGCAGCCGCGTCTCTTCATGCCCGACGCTCGCCGCCAGGTCGGCCAGTTGCTGCCAGATCGCGGCCCTCCCTTCCGGCGTGTCGTGATCGCCAGCTGCCAGCACGGCCGTCCAGACATAGCTGGAGAGCGAAAGCGCGCGATCGACCAGATCATCGACCGCCTCCCGGCCGCACTCGCGCACCAGGCTGTCAGGATCATAGCCGTCCGGAAGGGTAGCGATCTTCAGCGACCGGCCCGGGCCGACCATGGGCAGCGCGCGGATGCAGGCGCGCGAAGCCGCCTTGCGACCGGCCTCATCGCCATCCATCAGCAGGACCGGGCATTCCGTCACGCGCCATGCGCGCTCCAGCTGGGCGGGCGTGATGGCCGTGCCCATCGGCGCAACCGCTTCGCCAATCCCGGCCTGGTCGAGCGCGATCGCGTCGAAATAGCCCTCGACCACCAGCAGGCGGCGAGCCACCCGCGCCGCCGGAGCCGCGCGATGCAGGTTGAACAGCACGCGACCCTTGTCGAAATGCTCCGACTGGTCGCTGTTCAGATATTTGGGCTGGGCCTCGCCGAAGGCACGCCCGCCGAAACCGATCGGCCGACCGCGGGCATCGTGAATCGGAACGATGAGGCGGTGCCGGAAGCGATCGCGCCGGCCGTTGTCGGTTTCGACGACCAGGCCAGCCGCCATCAGCTGGTCGGCCGCAATGCCGATCGCCGACACCCCGCCGCGCATGGGAGCGAAACCGAGGCCGAAGCGCTCGATCGACGCGGGCATGATGCCACGCGCGGCCAGCGCTTCCATCGCCATGCCGGTCGGCTCCAGCTGGCGCGCATACCACGCCGCCGCTTCGCCCAGGACGTCGCCGACTTGGCTCACGCGACGCGCCCGCTCCGCCTGCTCGGGCGTGCGCGCCGGCATCTCCATCCCGGCCGCTTCCGCCAGCTGCTTCACCGCGTCGATGAAGTCCATGCCCTCATGATCAGTGAGCCAGCGCAGCGCGTCGCCATGCGCACCGCAGCCGAAGCAGTGATAGAATTCCTTGTCGTCATTGACGGTGAAGCTGGGCGTCTTTTCGCTATGGAAGGGGCAGCAGCCCTTATGCTCCTTGCCCTTTTTCTCCAGCTTCACCTTCTGCCCGACGAGGGCAGACAGCGGCGTGCGGGCGCGGAGTTGGTCCAGGAATGAAGTTGGCAGAGACACAGAAAGCCACCCCGAAAATCAGGTCAAAAATTCACATCGATGTCGCGGAAGTCGCAGCCGTCAGGACGGCGGCGCGCTACTCGCCGTCATGTTCGATCGTCATGGCCGTCGGATCGTCCCGATCGCCGGCGAGATACATCCAATAATGCCCCTCAACCGCTTCGATGATCGGCGCAGGAGCAAGGTGGAAGGCGAGCGCGGCCGCACCGACCGTCTGCCCCTCCCAGCCATGGTCCTGCAGGCCGCTCCAAACCTGGAGCGCCGTGCCCAACGTGCCGATCGCGTGCAGTTCTATCCCCATGCAGTCGCGGGCGAGCTCGATCGGTAGGTTGAACACGCTCGCCACCATCTCGGCCGTAGGCTCGACCGGCTGTGTCAGGGACCAGCGCGCGACGGCCTGGCCGACCAGCCAGCGGCCCGGCAGGCCGGAACCGTCACTGTCGCCACCCTCCGCGTCCTGGTCGGCATTGTCCTCATCCAGTTCGGTGACGTTCCAGCTGTCCGTTTCCCGGCCCCAGCGCGTCACCCACGGTTCCTTGACCACCGTAGCCATCATTCCTCCCCCAAGAGATCCGGCGCGCGAAACGGCGTCAGAACGTCATAAGCACAAAGATTGTCGATCGCGGCCGCGTCCCAGACGCACCAGATCACTTCCATCGTCGGGTTGCCCTTGCCGAGAAAATCAGGCCGCCAGTTCAGCGCGTAGATCCGCGCTGGTGTCCGCTGCCGCCACAAGCCCGTGCGGACCTCGGCATGCCAGAAGGATGATTTCAGCAGCATCGCAACATAGGTGCAGCCCAGATTATTCAGCAGATGCCGGATCATCTCGGCCGCAAGCGCGAAGGGCGGGTTTGTCACGACGACCGGCGAAAGCGCCTGTCGGCAGAGCAGCAGATCCTGCTGTGCGACGAGGTTGGCCGGGTCCGCGACCAGGTCGGTCGCGATGGTCGCGAAGCCCGCGCGCTCCAACTCACCTGAGATCGCGCCACCACGGCCGCACGGTTCCCAAACTGGCCTTTCAAGGATCACGTCGCCGACTTTACAGGCATCGCGCAGACATTCCCGCTCGGCCGCAATGAACGCGCGCGTCACGCTCGCGGGCGTTGGATAATAGTCGTTCCCCTGCCGATCGACCTTGGCCCCGCCGCCAGTCATCATGCGGCCGAGCCCCTTGGGTGCAGGGCCGGCAATGGGCTGCTCGTTGAAGAAACCGTTCACGCTGCACCCCTTGCCAAAGAGGCACGAGCGGTTGATGAGACGAAATCAGCTAAGCGCGAGGCAGTATGGCGGGCGAACGCAAAGCCAAAAAATATGCTTGGATGGACGCCGGCACCATCGCGACTTCCATCCGTGGAATTGACGAGCTCATGCGAACTGAGCCGCTTAGGAGCGGCGTGAATCCTGCTGTTCGAACGGCGGTGATTACACAAACCCTGATTTATCTTAACGATCTTCTTCAGAAGATGAGTGAAGATGGCGCGAGAATGTCTTGGGCAGATGACATTAAGCAGCCTGATCGGGACATCACGGACTTGGTCAATGATTGCCGAAACGCGGCCGTGCACCAGAATAGCGGAAGCCGAGTGGTGGACGCCAACTCGATCAGCTTCAGTTACGCTATAGGTAGGTGCATCGTAATCAGTACCCCTAGCCACGATCTCGGGTGCGAATACGCTGATGACGCTGCTCTCATTTTCGGTCAGCACGCATTGCTGGTACGGCGCCACGTTGCACGCGCGCATAGTGAGGCCATCACTTATTTCCGTGGAACCGGAGAGTATCGAGACTAGGTTTTGCACGGTCAAACCCTCAGCGGCATCAGAACATAAAGGCGGGCGGCATCATCGCTGGTCTGCCAAAGCGAGGGCGCGGCGGGATCCGCCAGCTTCACCCGCGCCCGTTCGTTCCCGGAATCGGTGCCCTTCAGGTGCCGCAGCACGTCGAGCAGATAGCTGCCGTTGAACCCGATGCGCAGGGGCTCGCCTTCATATTCGCAGGGCACTTCCTCGCTGGCCGTGCCATTCTCGGGGCTGGTGACCTCCAGCGTGACCGCCTCGGCCGCGAAGTTGAAGGCGATCGCCTTCGCCTTGTCGCTGCTGATCGTCAGCACCCGCTCCACCGCTTCGGCCAGCGGACCAGGCTCAAACCAGCAGTCCAGCTGGTTGGCCGCAGGAATGACGCGGGTGTAATCCGGGAACGTCCCGTCGATCAGCTTGCCGGTCAGCACTGTCTTGCCGACCTCGAACCGGAACTTCGTCGTGCTCACCGCTACATCGACCGTGCCACCCTCTTCGTCGAGCAGCTGGGCAAGCGCAGCGACCGCCTTCCGGGGAATGATGATGTCGGGCATGCCGTCCGCGCCATCGGCCACGCCGCAATGGAAGCGCGCCAGGCGGTGCCCGTCGGTCGCGGCCGCGAACTGGCATTCCGACCCGTTCGGCACATGAAGGAAGATGCCGCCCAGATAATAGCGCGTCTCTTCGGTCGAGATGGCGAAACGCACGCTCTCGATCATCTGCACCAGTTGCGTTCCGTCCTGCTCCCACTCAGCGTCCCAATCACGGGCGGCCAGCACCGGGAAATCATCGGTCGGCAGCGTGGGCAGCTTGAAACGGGCGCGGCCGCACTTGATCGTGATTCCGGTGTTGCCGTCCGCCTCGATCTTGGCCACGCCCTCCGCTGGCAGCTTGCCCGCGATCGACGCCAGCAGCGACGCATCGACGCAGAAGTTCATGGCGCTGTTAGCGCCAGCATCCTCCAGATCGACCGTCTTTTCGACCATGATTTCCAGGTCGGTGCCGGTCAGGAACATCTGCCCTGGCGTCGATCGCACCAGCACCGTAGCGCAGATCGGCACCGTCGTGCGCTTCTCGACCACGGCGTTGACCGCCTTCAGCGCCGCGCGCAGCACCTTCACATTGACGTTGATCATGCAGCCTGCTCCTCGGGCTCGGCGACATTGTCGCCGTGGGGATTGTCGGCCCACGCTTCGATCGACGGCCAGACAAGGCCGATGATCCCGGCATGCTCCAGCAATTCTTCAAGATCGTCGTAGAGCGAGCATTCCTCCGCCTCCGGCGTATCCTCCTGCTCATCGCCATACGCGCCGTCGGCCCACCGGAAGTGCGCGATGCCATCAACCTGGATCACGACGGGCTGCGGATCCATCGCCAGCACTTCCGCGCGCCGCGCCTCCAGTGCCTCTGCAGCCTCTGCCTTCGCCCGCTCTTCCGCCTCACGGAGGGCAGCCTTCTCAGCTTCCTGGAGCAGATACTCTTTCTCTGCATCCTCCAGCCGGGCCTCGATCTCTTCCGGCGTGACCAGGATCGACACATCGACGCTGTAGCAGTCCCCCAGGCCTTTCTGCTTCATCAGCGAGCCCAGATGCGGCTGCTGCGATTTCCACCAAAGCCGCCCTTCGGTGCGATCCTTGTGGTGATCGCGCGCGACCAGCCAGGCGGCGACGGACCGGATTGATGCAGCGCGCCTCTCAGCGGCCCATTCCGCTTCCGTCTTGCGCGGGGCCTCCCGTTGCGGCGGGATCAGGTCCGACATGCGCGCGCCGGGGATGAAGAATTGCTCGGCAAGTACCAGCGCGCCCAGATGATCGACCCCGGCGAAAGCGACGATATCGATCCCTAGATCGCAAGCCTTTCCACGCAGCTTGTCATAGCTGGGCAGATCCTGCCGCCAGTAGGGCCGCTCAACGACCTCATAGCCCTTGGGAGCTTTGGGCAATTTGCCGAGCCGAAGCCCGGGCACAAGGATGACATCACTGGTCGTCCGGTGCGAAGCCTTCGCCTCGCTAAGCAGCCGCGCCTGCTGGAAATATGCGCGATCGGCGGCGATCGTCGCCACGATGTCGGGATCGATCAGCTTGCGGCCCGAATAGCTCTCCGCATCGCCAAATAGATCATCCTCATACCGGCCGCCCTTCTTCTCATAATCGGCCTTGCCGACGAACTTGAACAGCGCATCGCCCGTGGTCATCTGGGCGTTGATGATGCCGGAGCGGATGCTCTGGACGCCGTGGCCCCAGCTGCCCTTCTTTTCCTCGGCCGCGAAGATCTTGACCTGCAACTTCTGATCCTGCGTTCCCGCGTAGGCCATGGCCGCATCCATCGTCAGCTTGCCGCGCCGCATGGCGTCGAGGATCTCCGGCGCCAGCGAGGCCAGCCGCAGCCGCTGCTTCACATAGCGTTCCGAAAAGCCGAACCGCTTGGCGATATCCGCTGGCGACATCGTGCCCGGCCGCATCAGCTCCTGAAACGCGGCGAACTCATCCGCCGGGTTCATGTCCCGTCGCGCCAGATTTTCGGACAGCGACAGTTCGATCGCCTCGGCCTGGTCGCGGATCAGAACCGACACTTCATAGCCATCGTCGATGGACCCGCGCTCGCGCAGCAGCTGCAGCGCCTGCAGGCGACGCCCACCGCCGATGATGTATACCGCCGCCGCGTCGATATCGGTGTCACCGGCATAGCCGATCAGCGACTGGAGCAGCCCGTGCGCGGCGATATCGTCGGCCAGGCTCTCCACATCGGCCGCCTTGTCCGTATGGCGCACATTTTCCGGCGCGCGGACAAGACGGCCGAGCGGCACCGGCTGAATGGCCATGGGCGCGACCCGAGGGCTCGCCGGTGCTGTCGTCTCTTCAGGCGCTGCCTGCGCCGTCGCTTTCTTCGGTCTGGCCATGAAACGTCCTTCTCTCTTGGGCTTGCCGGTTGCGGCTTATGGATTTGCGGAGGGGGAAGAGGCGGAGGCCGGGCGATGTGCAGTCGCACCGGCCCCCGCAGTCGAACCGCCGCCCGAAAGGGGCCTGCAGGCAGCGGCAATCTGCTCATTGGTTTCGCGGTCGATCTCGTCGGCCCATTGCTCGGCCGTCTCGAATTCGATGCCGAAGATCTGCGCCAGGTCGGCCAGCATGCAGCGGCCCACCTGATTGTAGCGGGCCTCGAAGTGGCGGCGGGTGATGGTCATATCGACGAAGGTCACCGGCGCGCCTCCACCGTCAGCTGCTCGGCAAGGCCGCGCACCGCCAGCGCCGCAGCGATCGCCGCCACCAGCTGCTCCGCTTCCCTCTCGCTGATTTCCGCCATGCCATCCGCCGTAGCCAGCAGCACTTGCTTCGCCGCAGGGCGATAGAGCGCCATGAAACCGTTTGGGAACCGCCAGCGCGCACGCCGGGGAAGCCCCTGTTGCGCCCGATACTGCTCCATCATGCCGCCATCGACGCACCCCCCGCAGAAGTAGGCGGGCTCAAAGCCGGGGATGCGCATGGCGTCCCAGCCGTCAGGCAGGGCCGCTTCCGGCACGCCCTGCTGCATGTCGGCGCAGCCCATGCAGGAGATCAGATCGCTCATAGCGCGCCCCGCACTGTCGATTTGCCGGTGGCGACGAAGGTGACGACGCGCCGCTCGCGCGTGCCGAAGTTCGTGACGGTCAGCAGCTTCTGCTCGACCAGCTGGTTGAAGAGGTAACGGGCGGCCTCTGCGTTCTTCAGGCCCATTTCCCGTGCGATCTCGGCATTGGTCCGCGCCGGAAGGCCAAGCTTCAGGCAGCGCTCCATGATCGCCAGCACCCGGCCAGCCGGTGTTTCCGCGACCACATGCAGGGGCCGGGTGACCGCCTTGCCGTGCCGTTCGGGATGGCGGCGGACGACGAAATATTCCCATTCGCCGTTCACCTTGCGCTGGTGCGTGCGAACCTCGCCCTCCTGCGCAAGCTCCCGCGCCCGCACAACGACATCGCGGCGCTGGTCCAGGACCGCGCCGCGCGCATAGACGAAATCCGCGCCCTCTGGCGCACCCGCCACCCATTCCTCCAGTTCCCGCACGGAAGTGGAGAGGCAGAGCGGCCCGATCGAGAAGCGTAGATCGCGTGCGTTCGTGGCCATCCTCAGCGTCCCCCGTCCATGGCCAGCATGCGCTGATCCAGCGCGGCCAGCGTTTCCTGCATCGTCTGAATGTCGGCACGAATGGCGTCCCGCTCACGCGGCGAAACCGCCTCGCCAGCCTCGCCCTGGCCGCTGATCGCTTCCCGGATGCTATCCGACAGACCGCCGAGCTCGCCCGCCAGTTCGACCACCGACAGCGTCAGGCCGTTGGCATCGTCCTGCGGCTCCGGCATCGGCACGAACACGCCGCCCAGCTGGCGGCAGTAGGCGCGCAGGATGAAGGGCTGCCCCTCCACGCGCGTTCCCAGAAGATCGATGGTGATGGCGTCCCGGATCGTGATGCTGTCGGGCTCATTGACCGAACTGCACCGCGACAACTGGCTCTTTTTGATGGAAGTTTCGGCGGAGCAGCGTTCCAGCCCGCCAGCCGCTTCGATGGCGCGTTTGGTCGCCAGCGCAAGCGCCTTCTCCCCCGTGGCAATATCCCCCGTGGCATTTTCTAGGCTGTCTCCTCTACAAGAGGGGAAGTTGCGGGAGAATTTCCCGGTGACGGTGCAACGCTGCTGCTCGTATCGGGGGCGACATGACCGACCCCGTAGAAATCGTTGGGCATCACCTCGCTGCGCGTCTTATCGACAATGCGCAGCATCATCGTGCGGTCGGGAATTTGCTGTCCCTTGGCATATCGCTCGACCGTGCGCGGGTATTTCGTCCCGATCAAAGCGGCGAAGGCGGTAAAGGTAAGTCCTTCACGAGAGAGGTAATCTTGCAGCGTCATGCCATCGCTTTAGCTACATTGGCTAATTCGCGTCAAGCCAAATTAGCTATATCCAGCCAAGACGGATTTAGCCGGGTCGGCTATTCGGAAGACATGGCCGAAAACCAGAACATGATCCGCGAAATCCGGAAGCGCCGAGGGCTCACACTGGAGCAGCTGGGGGCGCTCACGACGAACCCGCGCACGGGTAAGCCGACCGATCTGGCCACCATTCAGAAGATCGAAACTGGCAAACGGAAGTTAGACGGCGACTGGCGCGCTGCAATCGCCGAAGCGCTAGGGGTTGAACCCGACGATTTGGTCGGCGCGACTGTCCCTCGTCGTCCTGTGAGAAGGGTGCCATTGTTGGGAAAAATCGCTGCGGGCAACTGGCGCGAGGCGATGGAAGATCCGCTGGACCTTATCCCAACCACCAAGGGCGGGCCGAACACCTTCGCTCTCGTGCCCGACGGGGACAGCATGGACAAACTTGTTCCGCACGGCGGCATCATCTTCTGCGATCCCGACGACAAGGCCCTGATCGCAAACAGCTATTATGCAATGATGCGGCCGGGCGGAGAAATGACGTTCAAACAGTATCTCGACAACCCGCCCAGGCTCGCTCCGTGCTCCACAAACCCGGAGCACAAGGAAATGCTCTTAGGTGAGGAGCCGTTGACTGTCATCGGACGGGTTATCGGATACAACGCGGACCTCTAGGGCCAGATCGGAGCGATCCAGGTCAGAGGCTCGAGGAACACCCGCCCGTATTGCACATCGACGTGCGCTTCGCGCGCCTCCACCGCATCCTGCACGGCTTCCGCGCGGGTTTGACGTAGCGGCCCCTTCACCTGTGTATCGATCATGAAGACATAGCCGATCGGCTTGCTCTTACCCACGGCCGCATCAATCGACCGCTGCACCTTACCAGAATAACCCACCCACGACTCCTTTCTGCTGGTGAGAACATAAATCGAACAAAGATTGCCAAAGAGTCAACGGGCTTGGGGCGGATTAGCTAGACCGGCTAAATTCACCGTTGACATGATTTAGCCAAGATAGCTAATTGAGCCAATCTCCAACACGGGAGGCTCATGTGCTTCAAACTGAAAACCAATTTCCGTATCCCGGCAGCATCGCGCTGTTTCTCGGCCTGCGCTGGCGCGTCCTGAGCCATGCGGCCGACGGCACGGCGCACATCGCCCGCGAAGGCGACGCTGCGAGTCTCACCCGCCGGGCTAACATCAACGAATTGGTCGATCCCAAGATCGCCGACGAAAACGCGATGATCGCGCTCACCGACATGAGCGAGGCAGCGGCCCGGATCGGCCTCTTCATCGCCCGCCAGCTGCGCGACGCCAATGAAGTCACCATGTCGGACCTGCGCCGCCAGCTGGCCGAGGCCAGCCGCGAAGGTCGCATCCCGGCACCGCGCGACAACTTCCAGATTGCGATGCTCCTGCGCCGCCTGGGCTGGCGGAAGGTGGGCTATGTCAAGGAAAGCTACGGCACGTCGGCCCGCTATGCGCGTGGAGCCGTCCAGTGAGCGCCTTCAGCCAGATTGCCGCGGTCATCTTCGCCTGCAGCTTCCTGCTCGCTGGCTGGACGATCGTCAGCATGTTCGCCGCCTACCGCCACAAGATGGCAGCGGCCCTTCTTTTTGAGCCGATCCCCCAGGACCGGCCGATCATCACGATCAGGAGGCGCGCGTGATTGTTGTCCTTCATGGCCCCATGGCAAGCGGCAAGACTTTCCATAGCGAAGCCTTCGCCAAACACTTCGGTTGTTCGGCCGTCGCAGATTGGGACTGCCGGGAGCGGGAACTTCCTCGGAGCAATGCGCTCCTGCTGCTCACCAATGAACACCCCGACCGCGTAGTGGCGAAGATCCGCAAAGGCCGCCCCGATGCTGAGATACGGGTTGTCCACATCCGAACGGCGCGCCTCGCAATCGGCGTGGCGCCCGTGGCCCCGCCGCTGCGCGCAAGGAGGCCAGCGCGATGAGCATGGATTACATCTGCAGCCATTATGGTGTGCCGGCACGTCAGGGCGGCCGCGTCCGCTACACTGGCGGACGGCACCCGCAACTGGGCACGATCGTCGATGCCCAGGGCGCGCATCTGCTCATCCAGATCGACGGCATGCAGCACGCCATGCCCTACCATCCGACGTGGCAGATCGAATATCTGGAGGCCGAGGCCGACCACGCGCAGCTGCTGTCGATGTGGGTCATCATCGACAATCCCTCGGACCATCCGGGCAAGTTCGTCGCCCATCGCTGGCTGATCGGCAGCGGCGTCCAGGCGGCCACCCACCAGTGCCTGGTCGGCAACACCCTCGACGATGTGCGGGCCCAGCTTCCCGCCTTCCGGGTCAAACTCGCGCGCGACCCGAGCGACGACCGCGTGATCGTGGAGACATGGATATGAGCGAAGCTGACAACCGCACGCTGGCGCAGTTCTTTTTTGACCACGGCTTCACCGCCTGTTGGGCAGATGCGATGATGGCGAACGCACAGCGCCCCGTCTTCGACTTGACCGACGCACGTTTCGAGCGAGCCTGGGCGATCATGCCCGAGTGCTGCGACACGCCGGAAGACGCGGCCGAATTCGTCCAGAAGAAAGCCCTTGCCGACGCCGCGCCCGAACTGCTCGCGATCGCGCTCCGCCTGATCAAGTGGGACAAGGATTTTCCCGTCAACTGCCACAATGGCTATGCCGGCCTGAAAGAGCTCGACGCGATCATCGCCGATGCGACGAAGGCAACTGGACGATTGCCGGACGGGACCGAGCATAACGGCTCTCCGGAGGCGCTATCATGAGCGGGATTCTGCAGCGGCTCTTTGGCATCATGCCCGAGCGGTCGATCGCGTCCTTCAGGGCAGAGGCGCTGGAAGCGGTTCGCATCGCTCAGCCGGCAAATATCTTCTCACCGCCGTCACCCGACGCGCCGGGCGAAGGAACTCTCGATATCGAGGGATACAAGCATGTTATCGCGCATCCGCGCGAGTATTACCTTTGCAGCCACTGCAAGGATGGGCCTTGGCACCGTTCCTGGACGATCTCAGCCAACCGGCACAAGATCCTCGGGCCGTGCTGCACAGGCGCGGATTAGGCGTCGTGCCGGAACCGACGCCTGCCCAGCTGCACCAGTTCGCGCAAGATGAGCGCGCGCGCCGCAAGGCCGCGTTCAAGGCAGCAGGGCAGGGGCTTTCCGACCGGGCGCAGCAGGACGATATCATCTGGTCGAACATCGAGCAGATGGCCGGGCGCGAGGCAGGCGATGCCGTCTGCCTGAAGCGCCAGCCTTGGTATTGGACCACGCCGGAACGGATCATCATGGCGCGCAGCGCGTGGGCCACCGCCTGCAAGGCCGAGACCAGCCTCGACGCGTCGATTGAGGCGAACGCCGCAAAGATCACAGCACTCTGGCAACTTTACCGCTGGCTGAAGCCAGTTGGCTGGTCGCCCTACATTAATCGGGAGGCCACATGAACGCGCCCTTCCTGCGCCGACCATCGGCCGAAATGCTTGATTTTATCCGCGCTCTTGCGCGCGCAGACGAAGCGCGCGACTTTGAGCGCCGCTCCCGCCCCACAGAAAGCCCCGTCCATGCGGACCATCATCTACGCCCGGTTTTCCAGCGACCTTCAGAATAGCCGCTCGATCGCGGACCAGATTGCGCTGTGTCGCGAGCGCGCCGCCCGAGAAGGCTGGCAAATCGTCGATACCTTCACAGATGAAGCTATCAGCGGCGCTGCCGGCATTGGCGAGGATCAGCGCCCAGGCCTGAGCGCGCTGCTCGCCCGCGTGGAGCGCGGCGGCGTTGACCAGATACTCGCCGAATCGACCAGCCGTATCGCCCGTCATCAGGGCGACGGCTTCGCCATCCGCGAGCGCCTCTCCTATTTCGGCGTCCGCCTTTTCACCCTTTCCCAGGGCGAGATCGACGAGATCAAGGGCTGGGTCCAAGGCTTTCTGGATTCGCAGGCCCGCAAAGATATCGCCTTCAACGTGAAGCGCGGCCAGCGCGGCACCGTGCGATCTGGTCGATCGCCAGCTGGGCTCGCCTATGGCTACCGCAAGGCCAACCGGCTCGACGAGCGAGGAGAACTCATTCGCGGCCTCCGCGCGATCGACCCGGAGCAGGCTGAAGTCGTCCGCCGGATATTCGAGGAGTATGCCAGCGGCCGCAGCGCCCGTCAGATTGCGGCAGGGTTGAACGCCGAGGCCATTCCCGCACCCACTGGCGGCACATGGCGCGCCTCGACCATCAATGGCGATCGCCAGCGCAAGAACGGCATGCTGCAGAACCGGATCTACATTGGCCGCATCGTGCATGAGCGGACCAGCAAGGTCGCGGATCCGCGCACTCGGAAAGAGCGCATCCGGCCCAATGCGGAGAGCGAGTGGATCGAAGCCGAAGCGCCCGATCTCCGCATCATTGACAATGCGACATGGGAGCGCGTCCAGCTGCTGCGCAACGCCTTCAGCATGGACAAGCCGCACATGGCGCGGCGGCCCAAGAGGCTGCTGTCGGGCGTTGGCCGCTGCGGGATCTGCGGCGGTGGATGGATCGTCATCGGCCGCGACCAATGGGCATGCGGCAAGCATCGTGACGGGGGAGGGTGCTCGAACAACCGCACCATCAAGACGCACATCTATGAGCAGAAGGTGCTCGACGGCCTGCGCGACGACATGCTGCACCCTGACGCCGTCGCCGCCTATGTGAAGGAGTTCCATGAGAGCCGCCGCCGCCGATCGCAGGGCGTGGCTCAGGAGCGCACCAAGCTGGAACGCCGCCATCGCGAGGCATCGGCGAAGGTGGAGCGCCTGGTCAACGCCATCGCAGACGGCGGCGATGAGTTCGTGGAAATCCGCGCAGTGCTCGCCAAGGCTCGAAATGATCGTGACGCGATCGCGCAGCAGATGGCCGACCTGGAGGCGTTCCCCGTTATCACCCTGCACCCCGGCATCGCGAAGGACTATCGCGAGCAGATCGAGGAACTGGCTAAGGCACTCGACGGCAACAGCCACGCGCAGCTGGAGGCAATCCCAAAGCTGCGCGCGCTGATCGGAAGCGTGACCGTTTTTCCTGCAGAAGGGCGGCGGGGCGTTGAAGTCGAGGCCACTGGCCGCATCGCTAACATGCTGGCGCTTGCCGCCGGTCAGCCGCTTGATGCGGCCATGTATGTTAACAGTGGAGCGGGTAGCGGGGATCGAACCCGCATCACAAGCTTGGAAGGCTAGTGCTCTACCATTGAGCTATACCCGCCCGCAGGCGCAGCGCCCTGCCATCATTGGGATGCTTCAGTCAACACTAAAACGCGGTTTGCATGAAAGGCTCGATCCTGCATGGATCGACCAGTTCAGGCCGTCCATAGCTGCCTACCGTGGTTGTCGGCCCGCAGGATATCGGAGGGACGGGATAGCCGTTGCTTCAACAAACACATTCGATGGCTTCGGCGATTCCTCGCGACGCGCTGTAGCGCCGATTTCATTAATCGCGCAGCGGCCCTAGGTTCGACCATCAGTTCGACGTAGCATCCGCGTCACGCGTTCGTAAACCGATCCCCTGTCCTTCATCCCTTCTCTCGCAACCCCGCGTGTCGGGCTCTGATGAAGTTGCGATCGCTGTCCAGGAAGGCGGTCAGCATCGCGGGGATGAGTTCGACCACCGGTTCCTCTATGGTGGCGGACCCACGGGCGGGTTTGACAGCGGTGGCAATGTTCATGGCTGTTCTCCTGAGGACGACGCGGCCGCGGCGCGGCTAGTCGATGGCGTATCGTAGCGTGAGCATCACCGAGCGCGGTGCGCCCGGCATGTTTAGTTTCCCGACCGTTCGGTGCGCGGGCACGATATATTCCCGGCCGAAGATGTTACGCAGGCGGGGAGCGCCTCCTACGTATGGCGTCAGCGCGCGTGCGAAACCCTGGATGTCAAAAACGCCAGCTCGGATCGCCGTAATCACACCCCAGCCTCCACCGAGGTTAACGATATTAAGGTCCAGGCCATGCTCGCTGGTCCAGGTTCGCGCGTCTCTTCTGCGCCGCCACCGAATTTGCAAGACGTAGCATTGATTCGCGGATGGCTTGGAGGGGATTGCTTTCGCCGCTAATCGACATTCGGAATCGACACCCACCAAGGCCGCCGGCGAAGCCTCTGAGAAGTTCTCAGCTATGGAAGCCGACCTTATCTAACTAGGCTTGTTGAATTTCAGAACCCAAGGACAATTGGCCCGAACGCAGGTAGCGCCGACTTCGACACACCGACCACAGCAAGAGCAGGGCGCCCAGGCTCATGAGGGCGCCGGCCCACTCCTGCCAGAGATACACCCGCTCGATCCGATAATGGCCAGGACGCGCATGGAAGCGGATGACAGGGCCTTGATACGGCACGATCTCCTTTTCCCGCATGACCCGCCAGATCGGAAAGGCGGCCCGGCGCATCATCGCCTCTCCAGAACTGTTCACCGCCAGTTCGTCGCCTGCCTTGATGCTACGCCACGCGCTGAGATCGGGCCAGCGGTCGACTTCCTGTATGAGCCGGATGTCGAACCCCGCAGGAAGATACTCAACGGCATCAGGCAAATCACGCGCTATCCTGGAGTAGGGCACCGGCTTGGTCAGATATTCTGCCGACTGCGGTATCCATTTCATGTAGGCGAACAGGACCAGGCCGATTCCAATACCCAAAAAGATCGGCTTGGGATGACAGGAGAGCATCGCCGTTATGGCAGCGAATTCGATTAGCCCCAGCAGCCGCCATGGGAATTGCGCGCGGCTGAACGGCGGAATGTCCCAGATGAAGGGGATGAGACCGAGCGCGGCCAAGCCTGCGATAAGGGTGATCAGGGTCCAGATGGAACGGGCGCCAAGAGAAAGTGAAATGAGTCCGATCACGAGCGCCGGAATGGAAAGCACCTGAAGTAGCGAACCCGGTGCCAGCAGACCCCATGAGGAAGGTCGATACCAAGGTCCCCAGAGCAGTTGCGAGGAAACATGCTCCTGCAGCGTAAGTGCGGGAAGCAGATAGAAGGCGGCCAGGCTTATGGCGAGTGCGCCGCTTGCAGCGAGAGGCCAGAAGACGCGGCGGTCCTGCATCATCCTGTGCAGCCCCAGGGGAGCAATCAGGAAGAAGCCGGTCAGCATCGCCATCGGCAGATGCGTCAATACTAGGCCGCCATAGGAAAGCGTCAGCAGGAGAATGCCCCGGCGTTCAGGCAGGCGGGTGATTGCCAGAGCGATGAGCGGATACCAGATGAACGCCGCAAACTCCGCCAGTGCGCCCCGCACATAAAAGTCCATGAGATGATAGGGAGCCGCCATATAGAGGATGGCTCCCAGAAGTGGATAGGTGCCGCGTTCCGACAGCCAACGATGCATGGCCCAGCCGGACAGCAACAGCATGGTAAGCCCGGTCATGTTGATCGCGGCGAATGTGGAAAGGCCGACTGCATCGAAAGCGCCTGCCACCCAAAAGGTGATCGGCGGATAGAAATAGAAGGTGGGACTGCCCAATCCTTCAAAGCTGTCCGGCAACCAGCGGGGGTAGAAATTGCCTTCCGCCATTTCGGTCCCGAACTGGCTGGTCCAGATATAGTTGTAGCTAACCGAATGGGAGTCACCGGGACCCAGCAGAAGCGTGGGCAGCATGATGAGCAACGCCACCAGTGTGAGAAGGCCGACGTTCCAAACGCCGTTCCTGATCGTCATATTTTGCCATTCCCCGTCTCGACCATCCTCATTTGCTCGCAGAAAATGGTAAACATTATATTCACCTCTGCGATCGGGTGATGGCTTGTTAACCATTTTCCGAGATAGTTCATGCGCAAGGGGCGCCGGCCCGGATGTGGGGATTAATGAGGAATGGCTAAACCATCGCTGCTGTCGATCGTCGTGCCTGTCTTCAATGAGCAGGAAAGCATTTCGCTGTTCATGGATGCGGCGCGGCCTGCGGTAGCGGAAGCGCTTGGATTCATGGGTGCGGACGCACGGGCCGAATTTCTCTTCGTCAATGACGGCAGCACTGACCGCACGGGCGACATATTGGCGATCCTGGCGCGGCTGAACGCCGATGTTCGTTATGTCGCCCTGTCCCGAAATTTCGGCAAGGAAGCCGCCTTGGCCGCAGGCATTGACCGGGCGAGGGGGGATGCGGTCATTCCGATCGACGTTGATCTTCAGGATCCGCCCGAGTTGATAGTCGCGATGGTGCGCGAATGGCTGGCGGGCGCACGGGTGGTGAACGCCCGGCGTATCGACCGGTCGAGCGACGGGTGGTTCAAACGGTGGAGTGCGCAAGGCTTTTATCGCCTGATCAACCGCTTGTCCGATCATCCCATTCCCGAAAATGTCGGCGATTTCCGGTTGCTGGACCGGCAGGCGGTGGATGTCATCAAGCAGCTTGGCGAACAGGCACGGTTCAACAAGGGCCTGTTTTCCTGGGTGGGTTTTAGCGTCGCAACCGTCGATTATGAGCGCGCGCCGCGCGAGGCGGGGAGGAGCAAATGGCGGCTCGGTAAGCTTTGGGCGCTGGCGATCGACGGCATCACCGCGTCGACCACCATGCCGCTGCGGATCTGGTCCTATATCGGCGGCGGCATCGCGCTGATGGCGTTCGCCTATGCCGCGTTCCTGGTTCTGCACACGCTGCTCACCGGAGTGGATACCCCGGGCTATGCATCGATCATGGTCGCCGTGCTGCTGCTGGGCGGTCTCAACCTGATGAGCCTCGGCATCATCGGCGAATATCTCGGCCGCGTCGCGCAGGAAGTGCGTCATCGGCCACTTTATGTGGTGGCCGAGGAAAGCGAACCTGTTGTTTCGCCCGCCGCTGAAATCCCCACAGAGGAAGAAATATGGATCGATCAGCCTATGCGAGCATGAGCGCGCAGGAGCAGGATCATTGGTGGTTCGTTGCCCGGCGCACCATTATCGACAGCCTCGTTCGCGCCCATGTTCCTCTCCCCTCGGATGCTCGCATATTGGAAGCGGGATGCGGCACTGGCGGCAACCTTGCCCTGCTGGCGCAATATGGCGCGCTCGATGCGATCGAATATGACGCCGATGCGCGCAGCCACGCCTCTGCGCGAGGCCTGTGCCGGGTGGAGGCAGGGGCCTTGCCCGATGCGATCGGATTTGGCGAAGCCCGCTATGACCTGATCGCTTTGCTGGATGTTCTGGAGCATATCGATGCGGACACGGCGTCGCTGGAAGCCCTGGGCGCAAGGCTGGCACCGAACGGGCGTCTGCTCCTGACGGTGCCTGCAGCGCCCTGGCTGTGGTCGGACCACGATGAGCTGCACCATCACAAGCGCCGTTACACCCATGCCGGGTTGCTGGAAGTCATCCGTGCCGCCGGGCTGAAAGTCGAGGTCTCCGGCTATTTCAACAGCCTGCTATTCCCGCTCGCAGTTGCTCAGCGTATCGCCCACCAGTTGCTGCGCCGCGCCGCGCCGCTGGACGCGCGACCGTCGCCGCTCGTCAACGCCGCGCTCCAGAGGGTTTTCGCGGCAGAGCGGCATTTGCTCGGCCGTGTTTCATTTCCTGCTGGCCTGTCACTCTACGCCATCCTGTCCGCCTGACGCCGCTTTCCGCGGGTCGGACGAGCGAGGCCAACTGCCGCTCCAGCAGCGCGCCGGTTCGTTCACCGATACATAAGCCGGGCGATGAGGACGAACGAGCGCGGGAACCTCATCCACCGGTGCCAGATAGGAGCCCTTGGGAAAGGTGGCAAAAGCCTGGTCCCAGGCCTTGAAGAAGCTGCAGCGTACCTCTGGTGCTGGAGGGTTGATGAACGCACGCCGGATCTCGGCAAGACCGGTCATGCTTCCGATCGCCAGCACTGCGATCAGCCAACGGCGCATTGCGCCCTGCTCAGCCAATTGATCGCTGACCATCGCCGCAATCAGTGCCAGCGCCGTGATCGATCCCCGCATCATGAAGTCGTTTGACCATCCGATCTGCACAAATGGGATCTGCATCAGCCAGATAAAGGCCAGCCACACACTGTCCCGACCGAACCGGATCGACTTGCCGGCGATCAGCAGCGGAACAAGGAAAGGCAGCGTTTCGAGCGACTGAAATATCAGCCATTGGACGAAAGGAACTGGCATGAATCGGATGCCGACATCGTCACCGGCGGCGCCGAGATAGACGAGCGTCGGAAAGCACAGGAGCAGAGCGGCGGCGGGGATCAGAACGTCCTGCCATTGAAGCGTGCGCGCGATCAGCGTTCTTACCCCCGCCAAAGCGACAAAAGGCATCGCCGCCATTAGTCCGAGCGGCGACCAGAGCGCCGTCATCGGCAGCAGCGCCAGCCAGGGCGCCAGCGGCATGCGGCCGTCCCGCCACAGCATATAGCCGACCGCGCCAATCCAGGCGGCAAGGGCGTGCTGGGGCACCCAGAAGAGCAGGGTGACGGTCGAGGAATATTGGAGGAAGGCCCAATCCTCCATATGGTCAGTAAGCATTCCCTGCACGAGCAGGTCGCCAACCGCGTCCATGCCGGAGAAGCAGAGAAACACCGCGAGCGCTATGATGCGCGACCGGCGATTGGAAAATAGCTGGCTCCCCAAAGCGAGCAGCGCCGCGATAAGCGTCGCATTCTGCAGGAGGAGGGTAATGTCTCCTGCGCGAGGGCCGAACGCTTTGAAGGCCAAGGCCGGAACCAGAAACATGCCGATCGGCGCGCGCAGCAGATCGGGTTCTGCGCGTACGGTATAGACGAAGGGCCAGGGATATTGCCCCATGTCCCGCAACACGGCGAAGCGCACCTGCCAGTCCACATTGGCGTAGAAAAACCGCCCTTCGCCGCTCAACAGCAGCAGGCTGAAAGCAATGAGAAAGCAGGTCAGCAAGGTGCCCAGGCTCAGGCGGCGAGTATCGCTGACGTCATTGATCACTCTGACGGTGAAGAAACAAAGCCCGGCCAGCAGCATGCCGCCCAGCGCATAAGCCCACAGGGGCGCGATATCGAGAAAGCGCCAGAGCAGCAGCTGACTGCCACCCATCCACCCGATCAGAAACGCCCAGATCCAGCCCGGCGCGACCGACGCTGCCCGCCATTTCCGGTCTGACGAAGCGACTGTATCGACGCCACTGGACGGCTCAGCGGTATGAGCCAAGGCTGATGCTTCCCCCATGCGGCCGGTCCTAAGGGCTTTTATGTTGCGGATCGATAATGCGCATAGCGGTCTGGCCTTCTCAGGAAGCGGTATTTGATGACACCTATTTCCAGAACAGTGGAAGCGGCAGACATGCTGTAACCTGCAACCGACGCCTTAACCTTTAAGCAGGAGCTTTTGGTTAACATGTCCTTGCCGAACGGTTAGAGAGAAAAGATATGCAACTGGTCAAGCGTTCCTATTCCAATTTCATGCACGTTTGCGCCAGACTTGGACCGTTGGAAAAGCTTATTCATGAGGCCCGCGACAGGGATCCGTATCGCTGGCATCGTTGGGCCGCATCACTGCTCGCCATTCATGATGTGAAACGCATGGTCGCACTCGATCTACCTTGGTGGAATGTTCGGGCCACCCGGGAAGTAGAAGCATTCCTCGCTGGGCGTGCCAAGGCACGAGTATTTGAATATGGCGCGGGAGCAAGCACTGCATGGCTGGCGCGTCGTGCTGCCAGTGTGACTTCCGTTGAACATCATGCCGAATGGCAAAAACTGATCTCTCCCATCATAGAAAGGCTTGGCAACGCGCAGCTTTGGGGCAGGGAACTGGCAGGTGACGCCTATATTGGGGCGATTGACGAAGCCGACGGTGAATTCGACCTGATCGTCATTGATGGCCGCCGCCGTGTCGAATGCTTGGCACGCGCATTGCCGCATTTACGGAAGGACGGTTTCGTCCTCTTCGATGATTCTGGCCGCCGTCGCTACCGCGCAGCCATCCGGAACTGCGGCTTGACGGAAGAACGACATTTCGGTCGATCCTACTGCGTGCCATATCCTGATTTTACCAGCATCCTCCATGTCTGAAGCAGGTGACGTACCTGGCGCGTCCATCTTGGGCAAAGCAAGCCGCTGGGCAGGCGGCGCAGTGCTGGTTGCCAGTGTTGGGTTCATCGGTCATCGGTTCTGGCACCTGGAATGGTCGAGCCTGCAGGACCATGTCTCCTGGCCATTCGCCATTGGTTTAGCAGGTGCTTGTGCATCTTTTGCTGCAGCCGACCATGCGCTGGCTAGAGCTTGGATTGCGACTAGCGATCCCATCGCCCTGGTCCCGAGGCTGGGTCTAGTCCGCGCCTACGCCCGCGGTGTTCTAACGAAATATCTGCCTGGCTCAATATTCCAATATGTAAGCCGCCATGTCGGAGGGCGCCAAGTCGGCTTGGCTCATGGCCAGCTTGTTCGTTCAACTGTCACGGAGGTGGGACTGCATGTTGTCGCAAGCCTCACCGTCGCGGCTCTGTGCCTGCTTGCCAATCGCATGCCCTTTATCGCTGGTGCAGGCGCGGCCATCCTGATTGCGGGAGGAATGGTGACGCTCCGCCCTTTGCTTACGGCCCTTGCGCTCCAGATTGCGGCGTTCGGGCTGTTCGCGTTGGCAGCCGTGCTGGTGGGAGGGGCTGTCCTGCCGAGTGGGACGGAGCTCGGCCAATTCGCCGCACTGTTTATGCTGGCCTGGCTCGCTGGTTTCGTCATTCCGGTTGCACCGGGAGGATTGGGCGTCCGGGAGGCTGCCTTTTTGGCACTGGCTGGCAATGAGATGCCTGCGACAAGCCTGCTTGCCGCAGTTCTTGCCTTGCGGGTCGCTTCCCTTGCAGGCGATCTGACTTATGGACTTGGCATCATGGCGGTCACGCGTTCGAAAACAACGGAACTGCCATTCAGAACGGCATGAAGTAGGGTTCTTTAGGCGGGTTGGAGATTGGCTTCGCAAGCCTGTTACCCCATAGCAGCCGCGCACTTTCTTCCTCTGCAGACAAAATATATGTTCCCCGGTTTAAGGTCATGACCTCATCCTTGGCGAAGCGACGGCCATCAATGATCATTGCACCGTCGCGAACCGTATAGGCTCCCGGCACCCTCACATTCCATTTCACGGGGCGGTTGCCAGTCGTCACAATCTTACCCGCTATCCAAAATGGACCCCAGAACGGAACATAGGTGTCTCGGATCGCGGCGAGGTCCTGCGGCAGCAGAACGCCGACCTCATTCTTGGTGCGGAGCGCCTCGTCGAACATCCAGTCATTCTTGACCAGCAGCGGCACGGGTTCACGCTTCATGGCTTCAACCATGCTTGGCAGATTGCCCCTTAGGTAATGCTGAATGCCCCAAGGCGTCATGAAGATGTTCACCTTCGGAAAGGTGCTCAGCATCGCGCAGGCGTCGAAATAGGAAACGCCCTTGGGGAAAAGCCGCTGCGCCTCCCGCTGAATCTGGCGCTGACGCTCTGTCGTATTCTCCGGTTCGACGACGAGCACTGCACCAGCACATAGTAGCATTACTCCAGCAATGAAGTGTGCTCCATATCGGCGCTGCGCGAGCGCGAACGCTGGACTTGCTGCCACCGCCACGGGAGCCATCATGAAAACATAATAATAGGGCGCCGTGTTCTGATAAAACAGCAGCGTGGTAAGCGGTAGCCACATGCCCGTCAGCGCTATCTTGCGCCCATTGCTGCCACTTTCGCGCCAAATTACGACAGGTGCGGCGAGTGTCGCGATGGCAAGGAGGGGAGAGGTGATGGCGAAAACGAAAATGAACCAGCGATAGAGCGGATTGCCCAGCGTGAACATGCTGCTGCCCGCGCGCGAAACAAGATCTCGGGCCTCGTCACCGCTTTCTTCACCCAACGTTCCGGCGTGCAAAGCGTAAATAAGCGCAGCGAACGACATCACGCCGAAAGCCAGCACAAGGAGCCGCACAAGGTCCTCGCGCCGCCGCCCGCCTTCTGTCCACAGTAGCCAGGCGATGCCGACGAACACCGGTGCGTACAGCATCGTCTTCACGGTAAGTACGGTCGATGTCCCGGCCAATAAAGCGGCGCCCAGCATGGCGGGCGGGCGCAGCCCCCAGCGGAGCAATATCCACGCAGACGTCATCAGCAGCGCCGTCGCGGGTGGATCGAAGCGAAATGAGGTGCCATGCCGAAAAATGAAACTGGCGCTCAGGTAGGCGAGGGCACACAGCAGTCCCGTCGTCCGGTCGGTGAAACGCGTCGCCATCCCTGCGATGCAAGCCAGCGTGGTCAGTTCGCAGGCCAGCATGAACAAACGGATGATGATAATGTGATCGACGCCCAGACCTGGTAATCCGGGGACCCAGATAAAGGCCCTTGTGTACAGGGTTTGGAGTGGCTCGGTCAGCGTACCGTTCGCCAGTTTGACGACTTGACTGTAGTGATAGAATTCATCCCAATTGATTGCCCGGTTGAGCACCAAAGGTAGTTGCAGGGCCAGAGTCGCCAGCAGGGCCGCGACCACCCATCTGAGCGCCTTGCCTTCCGATGTGGAGCGCCCCGTCGCGAGCGGGTGGGATTGTTCGATGGCGACATCCACGATCAGGCGATCCGACGGCCGGTAAGAGGCGTCTGCTCCTCCGCAGGCTGCGCATCCTGTATCAAAACCAACTGATCTTCTATCCGGCGCAGGTGAACTAGATTGGCTTCGATCAGCTTACGGTTGGCGGCGATCAGATCGGCCAATATGCCCATGACGGCAATGAGCGCACCAAGCACCAACAATGCACCGCCCAGCACCAACGATTGCACATGACCCTGTCCATCGCCGGACAGATAGAAGAACAGGAACCTTACGATCGGTATCATCCCTATCAGGATGATGAGCGCGCCTGTTCCCACAAAAACCCGCAGCGGATTGTAGGTTGTGTATGCCCGCGCCATGGTGACGCCGGTATTGAGGATGAAACGCGGGATTGACTTGAACAGCCGGGATGGCCGCAGCGTCGCGTTTGTGTTGATGGGCACGCTGCGGATCGCCAATCGCTTGCGGCCAGCTTGGATCAGCATGTCCGTGGTGTAGCTGAACTCAGTCGTGATATTGATGCGCATCGCCGCTTCTCGGCTGATCGCGCGGAAGCCGCTCACCGCGTCGTTGATGTGCGTGTTTGACAGACGCTGGACCATCGCGCTGCCCAGTTGTTGCAGGCGACGCTTGATAAGACCGAAATGAGCATTGTTCGCGACCCCGCGATCCCCGATTACAATATCGGCCTCGCCGGTCAGGACCGGCATGACGATATTTTCGATGTCTTGACCGGCATATTGGCCGTCTGCATCTGTGTTGACAATGATGTCCGCGCCAGCGCGCAATGCGGCATCAATACCGGACCGGAAAGCATCAGCTAGTCCTCGGTTCGTGCGATGGCGCACAATATGATGGACCCCGCATCTGCTTGCAACCTGCGCGGTATTGTCGACGCTGCCGTCGTCAATCACCAAGACTTCGATCGTATCGATACCTGGCAGCTGGCGAGGCAGCGCAGCAAGCGTCTGAGGCAAATCTTCCGCCTCGTTGAAACATGGAATCTGAATGATCAGCTTTGTCACGCTCGCCCCCCGAGCAGAATAGCCCGCCCCATCCGTCGTTTCGCACGAGCCGTTTTAAGGAAGCGTAAACTATGAACATTATGGGCTCAACCTCAAAACCCGGCTGAGTACGTTGCAAATGCCGGGGCGAGGCAGGCCGACAACGCTGCCCAGCGTGGGGGAAGGTTGAATCGAACGACTGGTCGATGGCTTTATCTGCAAGGAAGAGTTCGCGGACAGCATAGCGCCCTGGGTTGTCTCTGCTGGCTCTGCTTTTGTAAGCGATGGAGACCGATGGCTCCGCATCGGAACGGTATTACCGCGCGTCTTTCTTGGAAATTGGAGCGGTCCAGATTCCAATTCGCAACCCTTCGAAGGTGGGTGTGGCAATGATTGAACGTGCGAGCCCTGCGATGGGGCGAATAAAGCGAGAGCCAATGGCGGCGGCCAATCAGAATAGGACCTGAATTGGGCAATAATCCTGGGTACCATGCAGAACATGGATGATGACCGCTTTCTCCTCCTCGACCCGACAGAAGATCAAAAAGTTATCATGCCCGCGACGCTGTACGCCCGTCGCTTCACAGCGCGCACAAAAGGGAAGCGTTCGGGCAGGTAGCTATCCCGCCTCCGAAGCGCTCGAGATCATCCGGACCGTCGAGCAGTCGCGCCTGCCTTCCGAACGGATGACCAGCAGACATGGCGTTATGGCAGGCGGGCAGTCGAGTGTTCCGTGGAGGGCGAGAACTCGGCTTGATGGCGCTGGCGCTCCGGCGGAACAGAGGGATGTTATGCCACAGCTCTTCCAATGCCTATCGTCGAAGCCGATGAGGCGCATGGTTCCCGAGCGGATTGCGGCAGAGGCAAGCGCCACGTGCATGACGGCTTGCCTGAACATCGACCCGCCGGTGGGTCCACACCCCCCTCCCTCTGCAGTCGCAGACCGGGGGGTTGCGGCTATAGGGCGGCTGCCAACGCCTGATCAATGTCAGCCAGAATGTCGCTGATATGCTCGATGCCGACGGACAGCCGGACGTAGCCCGGCGAAACGCCGGATGCGCGTTGCTCGACCTCGCTCAGCTGAGAGTGCGTGGTGGACGCCGGATGGATTGCGAGGCTTCGGGCGTCGCCAATATTCGCGACATGATAGAATAGCTGCAAGGCGTCAATGAAGCGCCGGCCGGCCTCGATACCGCCGCTAAGTTCAAATCCCACAAGGCCGCCTTGACCGCCCTTCAGATAGCGATCTGCCAAGTCTCTGGCCCGCCCTTCCTGCTGGGAGGGATGGATCACTCGCGTAATAGCGGGATGCTGCGCCAGATGGGCGGCGACCTTGACCGCATTGGTACAGTGGCGCTCCATTCGCAGCGCGACGGTCTCGATGCCTTGGATCAGCTGAAACGCGTTAAAGGGCGAGAGAGCCGCGCCAAGATCGCGCAACAGAATGACCCTGGCTCGCAAAATATAGGCGATTGGACCAAGTGGCTTTGCCGCCTCCGCCCAGACCGCTCCATGATAGGAGGGGTCGGGCGTGTTGAGCAGTGGCTGCCGGTCGGGAAAAGCCGCCCAATCGAAATTGCCGCCGTCGACGATCAGGCCGCCGATCGACGTGCCATGACCGCCCAGATATTTTGTCGCGGAGTAAACAACGATCGCCGCGCCATGCTCGATCGGGCGACACAGCAGCGGCGCCGCGGTGTTGTCCATGATGAGCGGGATGCCAGATTCGCGGCCAATGACGGCTACGTCTGCGATCGGGAACACTTCCAGTTTTGGATTTGGCAGGGTCTCGGCATAATAGGCGCGGGTGCGCTCATCGGTTGCGCGGCGGAAATTTTCAGGATCGGACGGATCGACAAAGCGCACCTCAATCCCCTGATCCTTGAGCGTGTTCGCGAACAGATTGTAGGTGCCACCGTAGAGAGCCGTCGAACTGACGATATTGTCACCCGCGCGCGCCAAATTCTGGATTGCATAGGCCGATGCAGCCTGTCCCGACGCTACCGCCAAGGCTGCTGCACCGCCCTCCAGCGCAGCAATGCGCTTTTCCAGCACATCGGTCGTGGGGTTCATGATCCTGGTATAGATGTTCCCCATCTCCTGCAGCGCGAAGAGGGACGCCGCATGATCGGCATCGCGAAACTGGTAGGAGGTGGTCTGATGAATTGGCACCGCAACGGAACCGGTTGTCGGATCGGCCCGCCAACCCGCGTGCACCGCGAGGGTTTCCGGGTTCCGGCTGATCTCAGACATATATGCTCCTGGAGAAATGTGTAAGCTTCAGGGTGGCTGTGGAATAGGGCAAATGCAAGATGCGCGTCTTCCCCGAGATTTCAGTGCATCCGCCGACGTGGAGTGGTTGGCGGCCAGCCCCTGATCATGCCGCCGTCACCGATAATCGTGAAGTATGCTTTATGAGACGCTCCTGCGCAGGATCAGGCGCTGCCAAGAGAGAGCACAAGGCCAGGCGGTCGGTTCTTCATACCGGCCGCCTGGCGAGTGCTGCTCCCACCGAGCCTAAAAGTCGATCGAAGCAGAAGCTTTGAAGGTTCGAGGCGTGCCCTGAAGCAGCTGGGTTCCGAACGAGCTGAAGGCTGAAGCCCAATAACGCTTGTTGGCGACATTATCGACGTTGAAGCGCAGCGTGAGCGGACGATTCGCCACCAGAGCGACATAGCGCAGGCCGAGGTCGAAGCGGGTCCAATCCTCAAGCGTCAGCGTGTTGGCGCGGTTGGCGGCCTGCTCGCCGGTGTAGACCACCCGGCCCGTCACAGTCAGCTGGCGCAGGAAGGGCAGGTCCCATTCGACATTGGCATTGGCCAGAACCTCAGGCACGCCAGGAGCATCATTGCCTTCGTCCACGCCACCGGCAGTGCGGCGCAACTCGGCGTCGATCAGGGAAAGGCCGGCGATGATACGCAGACCCTCTGTGGGTTCACCATCAACGGTAAGTTCCAACCCGCGGTTACGTTGTTCGCCGAAATTGCCATATTCGGCAAAGCTCGGGTTGGAGGCATCCACCCGATAGAAGGCGCTGGGCCGATCAATCTGGAAGACAGCGATTCCGGCATTGAACCGGCCGAAACTCAGCTTCCCGCCGACTTCATATTGAACTGATTTTGTCGGCGGGAGCACCTCGCCTGCGTTAGAGACTGGGATATCATTCCCCAGCGCGTCGGCGACTGAAGCCGAAGCGGTTGATCCGGGGGCAAGGCCTTCAATCCGGTTAGCGTAAAATGATAGCCCCTGGGCAGGCTTAACCACCATGCCAACCACGGGGGTTACCGCGTCCTTTTGGTAGGCGTTTTGCAGCGAGCCGTCCGAGTAGGAGAAAGATTTCGTCTTGATCTGCTGAAGCCGCAAGCCGCCGGTAATCAGCACACGATCGTCCCAAAATCCGATCGTATCGGATGCGAAGACGCTTGCCACGCGCGTGCGGCCGATGGGGAAAGGATCGTCCAGATCACCGCCGGCGAAGTTCGACGGCGGCAGCGCGACGGTCGGAGTATCATAGAGATTTGTGGGAAATGGGGTGGAGAAATCATACGCGTTGCGGTTGACCTGCCAGCTGATCTGTCCGCCAAGATTAACCTCGTGGCTGATGCCAGCGCCGACCAATTTGACGCGCAGGCCAGCCGTAGCGGACTCGTTATTATCCGTGCGCGGCACGTAGGAAGCACTGCCCGTGGAAGCCCCCGTGACCGGATCAAGCACGGTGATGCTCGACGTCACTTGATCTTCCCGTCCGTCACGTGCGCCGACACGCGCGTAGAGGAGGGCGTTTTCGGCGAGATCATATTCGATGCTGAACGCACCGAAAATGTCCCTTGTCTTGATCAGGCTCCAGGGTTGGGAATAGTTCGCGTCGGCCTCCGGCACGCGGGGGATGAACGTGTTGATCCCCACCTTCGGTCGCCAGTTCGACTGCCGCAGGCGCTGATAATTGACGTTCAACGCCATGCGTAGCGGACCGCTATCATAGTCGAGCGTGCCGCCCAGCACATAGCTGGAGTGGAACTCATCATCGATCGCTATGTCGCCGCGACGTGCCGAACCGTTGATGCGCAGTCCCCATTCATCATTGGCGCCAAAACGACGAGCGATGTCGAAGGCGCCAGAGAAATGCGCGTCCGACGTATATCCTACCGTCGCCCGGCTGAGCATCCGCTCGGCCTTTTTCGCAACCAGGTTGACGCTGCCGCCAATCCCGGAGCCACCGGGGGCTGCGCCGTTGAGGAACGCGCTTGCGCCATTGATGACCTGCACCGAGGAAAACAGCTCCGGCGCGACGAGCTGGCGCGGGGTAATGCCATACAGGCCCTCGAAGCCCACATCGTCAGAGGCCAGCTCGAAACCACGAATAACGAACACCTCGCCTGCTATACCAAAGCCCAAGGTTGTGCGGATCGTGGGATCATTCTCCAACACTTCGCCCAGGGAGTCGGGCTGCTGGTTCAGGATCAGTGCTTCATTGTAGGATCGCACGTTGAACGGCACGTCGGAGGCCGGCTTGTCGCCCAATATGCCGACACTGCCGCCACGCACCACTGTGGTCTGATTGAACTGCTGTGCCGTGACGATGATGCTGTCGCGTTCCTCGGTCGTTGCCTCCTGCGCCTGAGCGGGCGCTGTCGCAACGATAGCTGCCAAGGCCGATGCAGCCTGCAAGGCGGCGCGAATATTCCTGTTCATCTGATATCCCCCATTTTCTGATCACATGTAAATTCAGCTGCGCCGGATCTTGATCGCCCAGGCGACTGCAAACACCGGTACGGCCAGGCCGATCCAGGAAAGACCATCCCGCCAGCCGTCGCCCGTGAGTGCGCTGACCAGGCCGACAGAACTCAAGATGGCGATAGCCAAGGGCAGCGCGAACACGCGGCGCAGAGACAGGCGGTGCTTCATTCGGCTGGAACCGCGAGGCCGCCGGTTTCAACTTCCCGCACATGGGCGTCGGTGGATGTCCGTCGCTTGCCCAGCCAAAGATAAATGCCGGAGCCCAGCACGATCATCGTGAAAAGCGTCAATAGCGCCCAAAGTATCTTGAGCGGCAGCCCGCCATAATCGCCGAAATGCAGCGGCTGCGACAGCGAAAGCGCCTTATTGTACCAAGGCATGGGGCGAGAGGCGACGAACGCGCCGGTTTCGGCATCGATCAGCGCGGGCGTCAAAAGCCGCTGCGTCAGCGGCGTGTCGCCCTGGAAGAATACGGCATAATGATGCTTGGAGCTGTAGCTGCCGCCAGGAAAGGCAATGAATTGCGGATTGTTGCCTGGCAGCGCCTTGCGCGCCTCCGCCATCGCCTTGTCGATCGAGCCATAGCGCGACGGCGGCACCGCGCCTTTGCCGGCATACTCACGGGTCATTTGGGCCAGCTCAGTGCGCTGCCACAGCTGCATGATTGGCGTCGCCAGCGTATTGATCACGCCCGTCGTGCCCACCACGATGGTCCAGGCCAAGGCGGTGATGCCAAGGAGATTATGATAATCGAGCCACCTCAAACGGCGAGAGCGGGCAGTCCGCACCGTGCCGAAGGGCAGCTTTCGCATGAATGGCGCATACAGAACCACGCCGGAAATGATCGCGACCAGGAACAGCACGCCCATTGCACCCAAGAACAGCATGCCGGGCAGTCCCAAAAACATGTCCGTATGGAGCTGCAACAGGAAGTGCATCACGCCGCTTTCATCCACATGGCCGACCTGTTTCCCGGTTGAGCGATCCCACAGCTGGATCGACATCGTGCCGGACGGCGCATCGGGGGCAGGGGCGGTCGTGACGGTCATCGACGGTTGATCATTGTCGAATGCCATGAACACAGGCACCTCGCCCGGCTTCTCTACAAGGGCCTTGGCAAGGATGGTGTCGAGCGGAAGCAGGCCCGGCGCTTCTGTCGAAGATCCCACTCCCGGCATGCCGAGCCGCGGAGCGCTTTCCGTCAGCGCGTCGATCTCATCATGGAAGATCAGCGGCAGCCCGGTGACGCACAGCATCATCAGGAACAGGGTGCAAATGAGGCTCGTCCACTTGTGGATCAGGAACCAGCTGCGGATCGAATGGCTTGTCACGATGGTTCCCGAAGAATGCGAACAACTCGCATTAGCCCTTAGCTCGCCTTCTTTGGTCGATCAATCATATCCATGCGCCTGTGCTACCTGGTAGCAGTTGTCCAAACGGTGAGGTGGCGCATCGAGGTCTTTGGTTATGCGGCGGTTGCCCGCATAGAATTCCCGCGCGAGCTTAATGTGCGTAGATCATCCGGCGCGTCATGCCGCCATCGACAGTGATCTGCTGTCCGGATCGGGTTGCCGCCGGGAATGTTCGCCTTACGCGTGTCCTGATAGGGTTCGCCGAACCGGTTGAGGAAGACGTGGCCCTGTGTCGGCTTTCCGCGCCGTTCCCAGATCGGACTTAGCATTTCGAAGACCCGCGGATGCATCGGCACCGATTTGATGACGGCGTTTTGCTGTGATTGAGCCGGATCGATCTTTCCTTCATGTCGATCCCATCGACGCCCCACTGTATCTGCAAGGCGGTCTGGATGCGCGGGCCCTGGAAAGCCAGCATGGTTGATCGCCGCCTGAAACACCGATCCGCATTCCTGAAGGAGGTGGCACATTCCGGTGCTCGCACGGCGTCGGCCGTGCCTGGCTGGGAAGGAGTGCCACCAGACCTTGAAGGGGCTTGTGCGTGTTTTGGGGGAGGGCGGGCTTTTATGGGCGCCGAAGGCATCGTTTCGTTATCGTAATATGGTTGTCATGTGCAACTGTGGAAACGAGCCGTCCGCCGACCATCGTCGAGACGTCATATGGCTTTGTGCAAGCAGGTTCACGAGGCACGCGCGAATCGGGATTTCGCTGGTTCGCCCGGCATTTTCATGCCCAGAATTTGCCCAAACGGGGTGGAATTTGCCCAAAATTTGCCCAGAAAAATCGTGGGCACGGCAGGGCTCGGCGCCTCCGCCAGGCAAACAAAAACCCCGCCAAACCGTTGATTTGACGGGGTTTTCGATGGTGGGCGTGGCAAGGATTGAACTTGCGACCCCTGCGATGTCAACACAGTGCTCTACCACTGAGCTACACGCCCACGGGAGTTGCGCCAATAGCGGCGGTCGGGGGGTGTGCAAGCGGGAAATTCGCTTGCGCGTTCAATTCTCTGATGGGAGTGTTCCGCGCTCCGGCGGCGCGGTCAAACGTGCGATTTTCAGTTGAGTCCAGTCATGCTGTTGCTGCCAAAGATCCGGTCGATCTCCAGCACCAGGTCGCGCAGATGAAATGGCTTGGACAGCACTTTGGCCTGCGGCACGGCCTTGCCGGCCTTCAATGTGACGGCGGCAAATCCGGTGATGAACATGATTCGCGTGTCCGGCGCCACCGCCGCGGCATGCTGGGCCAGTTCGATGCCGTCCATCTCCGGCATGACGATGTCGGTCAGCAACAGGTCGAACGGTTCGCTGTCGATGTACGGCACCGCCTGCGCCCCGGTAGCCACGGCCACCACATCATAACCCGACCGCTCCAGCGCGCGGGCGAGATAGGTGCGCATGCTGTCATCATCTTCGGCCAGCAAAATTCGAACCATCGCTTGGGTCAGTCTCGTCTCTGGCCGTTTCCGGCGGATCTGGTGCGGCACCCCTCGCGGGTGGCGCTGCATGTCATTATATGCGACAACAAACATAGATATCCAGCCGGGTAACCATTTTTGGCCGCGTCCTGTGGAAGGAGATATTTTGAGCTATTCCGCACCGCGCATTCCGGCCGAATCCACCTTGTCACATGATCTGTACGGACCGGAACGGCCGATCGCCCCGGTCATCATTTCCGTTCCCCATGCCGGACGCGATTATGACGCGGCGCTGCTGAATGCGGCCAGGGTCGCGCCGGACGTGCTTCGGCGGCTGGAAGATCGCTGGGCGGACCTGCTGGCCCATCCGCTGATCGACCGGGGCTATCATGTTCTGGTTGCTCGCGCGCCGCGCGCCATGATCGACCTGAACCGCCACGAGCGAGAGATTGATCCAGCGATGGTTGCGGCCATGCCGCGCGACATCCCGCTACAGGGCAGTGCGAAGCTGCGCGGCGGACTGGGCCTCATTCCCCGGCGGTTGCCCGGCGCCTATGAATTGTGGCAGCGGCCGATAGGCTGGGACGAAGTGCGCCGCCGCATTGACCTCATCCATCGCCCTTATCACGCCACGATCAGCCGGATGATGCGCGCGGCGAGGGAGGCGCATGGCCACGCCGTGCTGATCGACCTGCATTCCATGCCGCCGCTTGCGCCCCCTGCGGCGGGGCAGCCCGCCCCGGCAGTCGTGCTGGGCGACCGCTTCGGCCGCGCCGCTTCCACGCGCCTGATGACGCTGGCGGCGGATGTGCTGGCGGGTCATGGGCTGACGGTAGCGCAAAACCATCCCTATGCCGGCGACCATATGATCGAACGGCATGGGAAGCCGGCCCATGACCTTTATGCGATGCAGGTGGAAGTGGACCGCAGCCTTTATCTGGACGCGGCCCTGGACAGGCCCGGCCCCGGCCTGCCGCGGCTTCAGGCGATCATCGGGTCGTTGGTCGAAGCAATCGCCGCTGAACTGCCGCGCGCCGCTTATCCGCTCGCCGCCGAATAGCGGCAGGCGGGGCTTCAGCCGTCAGCTCGCCTGCTGGTTCGTCAGGTCGCGAGTGGGGCGCGAACCCCACAAGGCGTAGAACAGGATGTACAGTTCACACACCGCCGTCAGCAGGAAGGAATTTTGCAGGCCGTAATTATCGGCCAGCCACCCCTGCACCACGACCAGCGATCCGCCCGCGATGGCCATGACCAGCAGGCCCGACCCTTCTTCCGTCAATGGCCCCAGCCCGCGAATGCCGAGCGCAAAGATGGTCGGGAACATGATGGAATGAAAAAGCCCGACGAGGATTAACGACCACATCGCAATGGGGCCATCGGACAGGACCGTGACGATCATCACGATGAAGGCGCCGGTGGCGAAGGCAGCCAGCACCTTGCCGGCATCGAACCTTTGCATGATCGCGGAACCGGCGAAGCGGCCGACCATCATGCCACCCCAAAGGAAGGTCAGGTAACGGCCCGCCTGCTCATGGGTAAGGTTCGCGATGTCCGGCTGGCTGACGAAATTCACGAACAGGTTGGCGACGCCGATTTCCGCCAGAACATAGATGAAGATCGCCGGAATGCCGAAAACCAGGTTGCGATGCGCCCAAATGGAATGCTTTTTGCGATCTTCCCGCGCCATCCGTCTCGTCGCTGATCCCATGGCGGGCAGGGGGAAGCGGGCAATGATGATCGCCAGCGCCACCAGCACCAGCGCGACAATGCCATAGGGCAGGATCACCGACTGCGCGTCGGCAATCCGCTCCGCCTCGGTCAGCACGGTTCCGGCGGCGGATGTGCCGCCCTTCGACCGGCCCAGGATCAGGTATGCGCCGAACAGGGGCGCCAGCATCGTTCCGGCGGAATTCATCGCCTGCACCAGGTTCAGGCGCGACGATGCGGTTTCCGGCTTGCCGACCACGACGACATAGGGGTTCGCGGCGACCTGAAGCAGCGTGATGCCGCTGGCGATGATGAACAGCATGGCCAGCGTCACGCCATAGGAGGGCAGGCTCGCCGCCAGCATCATGCCAAGCGATCCTGCCGCCATGACGAGCAGACCGATCACCAGCGACTTTTGATAACCCACGCGCTCAATCAGCTTGGCCGAAGGCACGGACGCGAAGAAATAGGCGATGAACCAGACGGATTCGATCAGCGTGGTTTGCGTGTAGCTAAGGTCGAACACGCTGCGCAGATGCGGCAGCAGCGTATTGTTGATGACGGTGATGAACCCCCACATGAAGAAGAGGCTGGCAAGCAGCGTCAGGGCAGGGCCGTAGCGGGTGGCGGGGTTATGATCGGCCGCCGTGGCGGATGATGAGAGGGGGGCTGGCATTCATCTTCTCCAAAAGCGGCGGTCGGCTTCTGCTTTTCCGATATGTCGGCGTATATATCGGCTGGTCGAGCGTCAACGTGCGTCGATAATTATCGAACATGATCGTCCTATTGTCTCTCGCTGCCGATGACAAGCAGGCTGAATAGCTATCCGCCGGGCGGTGCGGAGCTGTCGCGCGGAACCAGTTCGAACCGGAATGCGGGGGCTTCTGCGGGGCCATTGATCAACGCATCGATCACGGCGGCCCCCATCTCGGCCAGCGGTTGGCGCACGGTGGTAAGCGGAGGCCATGCGGTGAGACTTGCCGGCGTATCGTCAAACCCGACGACGGAAAGCTGCCCCGGCACTGTCAGCCCGCGTTGCCGAGCCAGCGCCAGCACGCCCAGCGCCATGTCGTCATTGGTCGCGAATATCGCCGTGGGCGGCTCGTCCAGGTTCAGCAGGCGTTCGCCCGCCGCCATGCCCGAAGCGTAATCGAACGCGCCCTCGACGAACAGGGCCTCGTCGCTGGCCACCCCTGCGGCCGTCAATCCTTCGCGAAATCCATCGACCCGGCAAGCGGCCGCCCGATGAAAGGGGGGCGGCGTGATAATGCCGATGCGGCGATGGCCCAGCGCAATCAGATGATCGGCGACCATCCTTCCCGCATCCAGTTCGGGCGTCGGGATATTGAGGCTTTGCGTCGTGACCGATCCGGCGATCCGCGCGCAGGGAAGGTTCCGGTCGGCCAGCCACTGCAGCACGGCCGGATCGTCCGACAGGGGCGGGGCAAGGAAAACGCCATCGGGCCGAAGCGCGGCCACAAGCCCCTCCAGAATGTCAAACCGTGCCGTACCGTCCAGCGGGATCAGCTCGACCACCAGATGATAGCCAAGGGCTCGGCACCGGGTCACCGCGCCTGCCTGAATGCCGCTGATATAGCTCGCCACCGGGTTGTTGTAGAGGAAGGCGATCATGAATGACCGGCCCCCTGCGAGCCGGCGCGCCGACTGGTTGGGGCGGTAGTCGAGCTGCGCGATCGCGGCCATCACGCGATCGCGCAGCGCGTCGCTCACGTTAGAAGCCTTGTTGACCACCCTGGACACGGTCTTGATGGAGACGCCGGCCTGGGCCGCGACGTCATGAATACTCGACATAAAGATCCCGCCGGGCAATCAGCAGCCTGGCTTGCAACCTGTGCCTCACAATGTGCGATCGCCTGTCATGCCCCTGCCTTGGCACGAAAATGGCGCGCGAAACAAGCGGCTACTGGCGGATGTCCAGCCAAAAGCAGGCGACCGTCCTCGTCGCTCAAAAAAGAGCTTGATCGCTCATCACAAATCATTAGAAGTCAAAAGACAGCGTTGTCATTCTCCGCGAATGGCGATGATGGTCATCCCGGACAGCTTCGGCCTACTGCACGAGGAAGCGGCTGTCCGGGATGCGCTCTTCACTGCGCCTGATCCTGCCGCCATCCATGCGCGCCGATCAGCGGTACAAACTGAACAGCCTCCAGCTTCTGCAATTCAAAGCTATCCTCACCGGTACGGATGACGCGGACCAGCTGCTGTTCGCTTGCACTCCCCACCGGCATCACCAGCCGCCCGCCAATCGCCAGCTGTTCGCGCAGCGGCTGCGGCACGGCGGGACCGCCTGCGGCCACCAGTATCGCGTCGAAAGGCGCCTGCTCCGGCCAGCCTTCCGTCCCGTCGCCGGTGCGGATCGCCACATTGTCATAGCCAAGCTGTTCCATCCGCCCGCGCGCCAGCGCAGCCAGTTCGCCCACGCGGTCTATCGCAAAGACATGCGCGGCCACCCGGCTCATGACCGCCGCGGCGTAACCGGACCCGACGCCGATCTCCAGCACCCGGTCGGCGGGGCCTATCGCCGCCGCCTCGATCATCCGCGCAACGATATAGGGCTGCGATATGGTCTGCCCGGCCTCGACGGGCAGGGGCCTGTCGTCATAGGCCAACGCCCGCAGTTCTTCGGGCACGAAGCGTTCGCGGGGCACTTCGCGCATCGCCGCGAGCAGGCGCGCGCCGCCAATGCCGCGGCCTGCGATCTGCCGCTTCACCATCATCTGGCGCAGGCGCTCCAAGTCCGCCATTCCGCCTCCTGACCCTTAAACTCAATGGGTGCGAATCGGCCGCGCTCTTTTTCGCCACTATATCCTTTCGCCGCCGAACATGCGGCGCCCTGATTCCGCCGCAGGTCCCGAGGGGCCGCCTGATCGTCCAGCCGTTCGCTCTACCCGGCCTGCCGCGCGACCTGCCGGTCCAGCACGTCCCGCACCTTGCCCGCCAACTCGGCATAGGTGAAAGGCTTGGTCAGCAGTTCAACGCCCGGATCCAGCCGGCCATGGTGGAAAATGGCGTTCCGCGCATAGCCCGTCGCGAACAATATCTTCAAATCGGGCCGGCGCACCGATGCCTCTCGCGCGACATCCGCGCCTGTCATTCCGCCCGGCAGCACGACGTCGGTGAACAGCAGATCGACCGGAGGCGCCGCCTGCTCCAGCGCGTCCAGCGCGGCGGCGCCGTTGCTGGCTTCGACAACGCGATAACCCAGTTCGGTCAGCACCTCCACGGCATAGGCCCGCACCTTTTCGTCATCCTCGCATACCAGCACCGTTTCATGGTTGCCGCCGGGGGGCTGGCGCGGGGCTTCCCCCGGTGCATCCCGGTCATTGGCGACGACGGGGCCATGATAGCGGGGCAGGTATATCTTGACGCTCGTCCCGTGACCGACTTCTGAATAGACCCGGATATGTCCACCGGACTGCTTGATGAAGCCATAGACCATCGACAGGCCCAGCCCGGTGCCCCGCCCCACATCCTTGGTGGTGAAAAAGGGTTCGATCGCGTGGCTCAACGTGTCGGCGTCCATGCCCTCACCGGTGTCGGACATGCTGATCAGCACATATTGGCCCGGCGCGACATCATCTTCCTGCGCGGCATAATGGTCGTCAATATGCGTGTTGGCCACTTCGATGGTCAGCTTGCCCCCGTCCGGCATCGCATCGCGCGCGTTGACCGCCAGGTTCAGCAGGGCGTTTTCCATCTGGTTGATGTCGATTTCCACGGGCCACGCACGCGCGGTCTGGATCGTTTCGACTTCGACCCGCTCGCCCAGCGTGCGGGACAACAGATCGGACATGTGGCTGACCAGCCGGTTGGGATCGACGCGCTCCGGGGTCAAAGGCTGGCGACGGGAAAATGCCAGCAGCCGCTGAGTCAGCATCGCCGCCCGCTCCGCCCCGGCCATTGCGTTGTCGGCTACGCGGCGCAGCCGTTCATTGTCCTTCAGCCCGCGTTGCAGCAGCTCCAGATTGCCCGTCACCACCTGCAACAGATTGTTGAAATCATGGGCGACGCCGCCGGTCAGCTGGCCCAGCGTCTCCATCTTCTGCGCTTGCCGCAGCGCCGCTTCCGCGTCGGCCAGCGCCTTTGCATGGGCGCGTTGCTCCGTCACGTCCCTCGCCACGCAGTAAATCAGGTCATTGTCGGGCACCGCTGTCCAGCTGAACGTCCGATACTCGCCGCTCTTGGCCCGAAAGCGGTTTTCGAAGCGCAGCGTTGGCGCGCCATTTTTCAGGGCTTCTATCTCGCCTTGCGTATGTGCCGCGTCGTCGGGATGCTCCATCCATTTGGACGTCCGGCCGATCAGCTCCTCTTCGCTCCATCCCAATATGTCGGTCCAGGCGGGACTTGCCGACAGCCAGACGCCGTTCATGTCGGCGACCAGAAACGGATCGCGGGCCAAGGTCCATAGACGGGTGCGCTCGGCCAGCATCTCGCGTTCGGCCCTGACGCGCCTGGTGGTTTCATTGACGATGCACAACGCGCCGCCGATCGATCCGTCGCCTTCGAACACGGGTGAATAGCTGATGTCGAAAAACACTTCTTCGCCGCGCCCACCGTCGCGCTCGATATAGAATGGCCGATCCTTGGCATGGACGGTCTCGCCATTCTGGATGACGGACAGCAGCAACGGTTCCAGATCGTGCCATAGCTCCGCCCAGTTTTCGCGCGCCGGGCGGCCAAGCGCGACGGGATGCTTGTCCCCGATCGTCGGCGCATAGGCTTCATTATAGAGGGCGCACAGGTCCGGGCCCCAGAACAGCACGATCTCCGCCTTGGCAGACAGGATCAGCCGTACCGTCGAGACCAGGGCCGGGGTCCAGCTTTCCACCGGACCCAGCGGCGATTGATCGTCGATGCGCGCCGTCAGCTCGCCCAGCGGGCCCTGCGCGGCGATCAATCCGGCGACGCCGTTCGCCAGCGCCGTCATCGATTATCCTCTGTTAAGAACTGCATAGACGGGGATACGTCTGTCTGACCAATTGTATCCCGGACCTGTTATGCGCTGCGACCTTTTGTCCATGGGTCACCCTCTTGCAACAGCAGGGGCATCGGCGCATGGATCCGCCTCATGACCGCAATCGCCCTTCGCCGCCCGGCCATGGCCGCTCCCCGACCTGTGTCCATTGCCCGCTGGCTGCTGGTGGTCGCGGCGCTGGTTTTCGGCATGGTGGTGGTGGGCGGCATCACGCGGCTGACCGAATCGGGTCTTTCGATCACCCAGTGGAAACCGATTACCGGGGCCATTCCGCCGCTGACCCATGACCAGTGGATGGACGCGTTCCGCCTGTATCAGCAGATCCCCGAATATCAGCAGTTGCGACAGGGCATGACGCTCTCCGAATTCCAGTTCATCTTCTTCTGGGAATGGGTCCATCGGCTGCTTGGCCGCCTGATCGGCGTCGCTTTCGCGCTGCCCCTGTTGTGGTTCGCCTGGCGCCGGGCGATCCCCGCAGGCTATGGCCCGCGCCTCGTCGCGTTGCTCGCGCTGGGCGGGCTTCAGGGCGCGATCGGCTGGTGGATGGTGACGTCCGGCCTGTCGGTCCGCACCGATGTCAGCCATTACCGGCTTGCGGTTCATCTGCTGACGGCGCTCTTCATCATCGGTGGCCTCATCTGGACGGCGCTTGATCTTCTGGCACTGGCGCGGGACCGGTCCGCCCGCCCTGCGGCCCTGCGGCCCTTCGCGCTGGTCGTTCTGCTGGCGCTGTTCGTCCAGCTCCTGTTCGGCGCTTTTACCGCCGGGCTTGATGCGGGCTATGTTTCCAGCACCTGGCCGCTGATGAACGACCATCTCGTGCCCCAGGGGATCGAATGGCTGGGGTCGCTCTGGGCCACCATCTCCGGCGATCCCTATCTTGTCCATTTCATCCATCGCTGGTGGGCCTGGGCCGCCGCCGCCGCGCTCATCCTGCTCGCGCGCCGGGCGAAGGGGGCAGGGGCGCGCGGCGCTTCTATCGCGATCAACGCTTCGGTCGGCACGCAGATCGCGCTCGGCATCGCCACCGTCGTTACCGGCATCGCCCTGCCTCTGGCCGTGCTGCACCAGGCGGTGGGCGCGCTGGTGGTCGCTTCGGCCGCCTGGGGCGCGCACGTCGTGGGGATGCGCGGATCCGCCGTTTCCTGACGGGTATTATTTTACCCGTCAGGAAACGAGCCGAATCTCTTGACTTCTTGAGGGTCACCCGTCATTAGCCCCCATCTTCCGGCCGCCCGAAAATGCGTTCGGTTCACTATTTCATTCTGGAGATTGGCACCATGAAGGCGCTGATGAAGACCACCAAGCCGGCAACCCCGGCAACGGTCGAAAAGAAGTGGGTCCTGATCGACGCGGAAGGTCTCGTCGTCGGCCGCCTCGCTTCGACCGTCGCAAACATCCTGCGCGGCAAGCACAAGCCGTCCTTCACCCCGCACGTCGATTGTGGTGACAATGTCATCATCATCAACGCTGGCAAGGTGAAGTTCACCGGCAAGAAGCTGACCGACAAGGTTTACTACAAGCACACCGGCTATGCCGGCGGCATCAAGGAAACCACGCCTGCCAAGATCCTGGAAGGCCGTTTCCCTGAGCGCGTCCTGGAAAAGGCCGTTGAGCGCATGATTCCCCGCGGTCCGCTTGGCCGCCAGCAGATGCGCAACCTGCGCATCTTCGCCGGCGCCGAACATCCGCACGAAGCGCAGAACCCCGAAGTGCTCGATTTCGCGTCGCGCAACCGCAAGAACAAGGTGGGTGCATAATGTCCGATAACCGCCAGTCCCTGTCCGACCTCGCGTCGCTGACCACCAACGCTCCGGCCCCTGCTGCTGCGGCTGCTGCCGACAATGTTGCTGCCGACGCGCCTATCGCACCCGTTCAGCCGTCCGCTCCCCTGCGTGAGCAGGAAATCGACAGCCTCGGCCGCGCCTATGCTACCGGCCGCCGCAAGGATGCCGTCGCTCGCGTCTGGGTAAAGCCCGGCACCGGCAAGATCACGGTCAACGGCCGCGATCAGGAAATCTATTTCGCCCGTCCGACGCTGCGTCTGGTTATCAACCAGCCCTTCGGCGTTACCGAACGCGAAGGCCAGTATGACGTGATCGCTACCGTCAAGGGCGGCGGTCTTTCGGGTCAGGCCGGCGCGGTCAAGCATGGCATCGCCCAGGCGCTGTCGAAGTACGAGCCTGCGTTGCGCAGCGCGGTCAAGGCCGAAGGCTTCCTGACCCGCGACAGCCGCGTCGTTGAACGTAAGAAGTACGGCAAGGCCAAGGCCCGCCGCAGCTTCCAGTTCTCGAAGCGCTAAGCTTTCACTCGCAAGAGTTTTGGGGAGGGGCCGGATTTCCGGCCCCTTTCTTTTGTCGTCCGCCGTTGCGCAACCGTATCGACGGCAACCTTTCCTGTCTTCGGTTGGTTCACCTTCAGTAACTTACATCAGGAGGACGCGATGGGTGAACTGACCGACAAGGTAAAAGCAGCTGGAAACAAGATGGCCGGTGCAGCCAAAGAAAACGTGGGCCGCAACAAGGGCGACGCCGATCTGGTCGCGGAAGGCAAGGCGCAGAAGGCCAAGGGCGCTGCGCAGGACGTCAAGGGCTCGATCAAGGGCGCACTTGGCGACGATATCTGATCAGGTAGATTCTAACGGGAAAAGGGCCTTGCCGCTGGCGAGGCCTTTTTCTTATCCGACGACTTCCGCCCCGTGAGCGGACTTGCTCTCTTCTTCAGGTGTACGGAGATAGGCACGCACACCCCAGACCTGCAATCCATAAAAGCCCCAGGCAACCAGCGTCGAATAGGCGAACCAGCGCGTCCACCGCTGCATTGAACCTGTCCATCTGCGCTGGAATGAATGGTCCCCGGTGGAAAGTCGAATAAAGATTGCTATGGCTGGCGGGACCTTAGGTCGCTTTGCGGGACAAGAATCATGAGCAGGCGTTATTTCGGCACCGATGGTATCCGGGGCCGCACCAACCAGTGGCCGATGACGGCGGAACTGGCGATGAAGGTCGGCATGGCCGCTGGCAAGCATTTCCAGCGCGGCAGCCATCGCCATCGGGTAGTGATCGGCAAGGATACCCGCCTGTCGGGCTATATGGTCGAAAATGCCCTTGTCGCGGGCTTTACCGCGGTCGGCATGGATGTGGTCCAGTTCGGCCCGATCCCGACGCCTGCTGTGGCGCTGCTTGCGCATTCGATGCGCGCGGATCTGGGCGTCATGATCTCCGCCAGCCATAATCCCTATGCCGACAATGGCATCAAGCTGTTCGGCCCTGACGGCTACAAACTGTCCGACGAGGACGAGCTGAAGATAGAGGCGATGCTGGAGCAGGATATTGCGCTCGCCGCATCGCCCGACATTGGCCGCGCGCGCCGCGTGGAGGATGCGCGCGGTCGCTATATTCATGCCGTCAAGTCGAGCTTTCCGGCTGACCTGCGCCTAGATGGGCTGAAGATCGTCGTCGATTGCGCCAATGGCGCCGCCTATCAGGTCGCGCCTTCGGCCCTGTGGGAACTGGGCGCGGAGGTGATCGCGATCGGCGTCACGCCCAATGGCGTCAACATCAATGACGGGTGCGGATCGACCTCACCACTGCTCTGTCAGGAAACGGTCGTGTCATCGGGCGCAGACATCGGCATCGCGCTGGACGGCGACGCGGACCGGCTGATCGTCGTGGATGAAAAGGGGCAGATCGTCGATGGCGATCAGATCATGGCGCTGATCGCTGGCAATTTCGCGCGAGACGGGCTTCTGCGCGGCGGCGGACTGGTCGCGACCGTCATGTCTAACCTTGGTCTGGAACGCCACCTCATGGGGCAGGGCATCAACCTTGAGCGCACAAAGGTCGGCGACCGCTATGTGCTGGAGCGGATGCGGGAGGGCGGCTTCAATGTGGGCGGCGAACAATCCGGTCACATGATCCTGTCCGACTACGCAACGACCGGAGACGGCACGGTGGCGGGGTTACAGGTGCTGGCGGCGCTGGTCCGTGCGGGCAAGCCGGCGAGTGAAGTGCTGCATCAGTTCGATCCCGTGCCTCAACTGCTCAAAAATGTCCGTTTCTCTGGCGGTAAGCCGTTGGAGCATGAGGATGTGAAGCGCGTCATCGCGCAGGCGGAGGCTGAACTCAACGGATGCGGCCGTCTGGTCATCCGGCCGTCCGGGACCGAACCGGTGATCCGCGTCATGGCCGAAGGCGACCGCGAGGATCAGGTGAAGGATGTGGTCGAACGCATTTGCGATGCGGTGGTGAGGGTCGCTGCATGAGGAACGGCGCTGATGCTTGAGATGCGTCCCGATTGCGAGCGTTGTGGGATGGACCTGCCCGCAGACGTGCCCGGCGCTTTCATCTGCTCTTTCGAATGCACCTTCTGCGCGCCCTGTGCCGAAGCGCTGGATGATCGCTGCCCCAATTGCGGCGGCGAGTTGATGGATCGTCCTACGCGCATGGGTGACGTGCTCGCCCGTCATCCCGCATCAACACAGCGCCGACACAAGGCATGAAGCCAGCACGCATCCTGATCATCGCCGGGTCGGACAGCGGCGGGGGGGCTGGCGTTCAGGCCGACATCCGGACTGTCACGCTGCTTGGCGGTCATGCGATGACCGCGATCACCGCCGTCACGGCCCAGAACACGCTGGGCGTTCAGGGCGTCCATGCCGTACCCGCGCAGATGGTGGTGCAGCAGATGGATAGCGTCATCAGCGATATTGGCGTCGATGCGGTGAAGATCGGCATGATCGGTTCGGCCGAAACCGCCGCTGCCGTCGCAGACCGTCTTGCCGGGTTGGAGAATGTGCCGATTGTTTTCGACCCCGTCATGGTCGCGACCAGCGGCTCCGTCCTCGCGGACGAGGCTACCATTGCCGCGTTCGAACGGCTGATGGCGCTCGCAACTCTGGTGACGCCCAATATCCCTGAGCTTGAAGCACTGGGCGGGGATGGCATCGCAATACGCTTCGCAACCAATGTGCTGGCCAAGGGCGGTCACGGCGACGGGACCATGCTGACAGACCGGCTGATCGGCCCGAAGGGCGTGCGCAAGGCGTGGAGCAACGCGCGGATCGATACGCGGCACACGCATGGCACGGGCTGCACCCTCGCCAGCGCCATCGCGACCGGGCTGGGGCAGGGATACGAGCTGATCGACGCCATTGAACGCGCACGCAAATATGTTCGGGAGGCGCTGGTTTTGGCGCCGGGGCTGGGGCAGGGCCACGGGCCGATGGGCACGCCGTTCGGATTTCACCTCCATGCCTGATTTCGCGCATGAGCTTTTGCATCATCCCGGTCTCGTTGCCGGGGTCGATGAGGCGGGCAGGGGGCCGCTGGCCGGGCCGGTTGTGGCTGCCGCCGTCATCCTGCGGCAGGAAGATTGCCCGGACGGCCTCAACGACAGCAAGCAATTGACCGCCGCCCGCCGCGCCGTGCTGGAGGGAGAGATAAAGGCGCGCGCCCTCTGTTGGGGCATAGGCGTGGCGTCGGTTGAGGAAATAGACAGCATCAACATCCTCTGGGCAACCATGCTGGCGATGACGCGGGCGATGGGGGCGTTGAGCCATGATTGCGCGCATGTTCTGGTCGATGGCAATCGCTGTCCGCAGTGGCGCTGGACATCGACCGCTGTCGTGGAAGGGGACGCCAAATGCCTTTCCATCGCCGCCGCGTCGATACTGGCGAAGGAGGCGCGCGACCGGATGATGGTGGAGGCGGCGGCCGCGCACCCCCATTATGGATGGGAAACGAACAAGGGCTATGGCAGCCCGCGGCATCTCGCGGCGCTGCGCGAACATGGGCCGACACCGCTTCACCGCCGCAGCTTTGCGCCCGTCGCTCAATTGGTGCTGTTGTAGCTTAGCGCACCCACCGCCTTGTCCCTTGACGGGATGAGAGCGCCCGGTCAGCGCCAATTCCGGGCTAGCACCGCGCGTGCAGATGGTTAAGAAAGACTTAATGCGCTTTCTTCCAGCCCTCGCCCTGCTGGGTATTTGCACCCTGCCGTCCTGGACGCCATCTTTTGCCGCGCAACCGGGGGTAGTAGATGGCGAATCCCTGACTCCGGGCGGTTATCGCTGGCTCGAAGATGGGCCGTTCAGCGGGCCGCTCTACCTGATCATCAGCATCGAACGACAGATGATCCATGTCTATAATGGCGACCGCCTGGTGGGCATGGCCAGCGTATCGACCGGCGCTCGGGGGCACCGCACCCCGACAGGCGAGTTTGCCATCCTCCAGAAACGGGAATGGCACAGGTCGAACCTGTACAGCAACGCGCCCATGCCCTTCATGCAGCGGCTGACATGGGACGGCATCGCCCTGCATGCGGGGCATAATCCCGGCTATCCGGCGAGCCACGGCTGTATTCGCCTGCCTCATGCCTTTGCCCGCAAACTGTTCGCGCTCACCCGGTTGGGCACGCTGGTACGAGTGAATGCGGACGATCTTGGGCCGGCATTGATGCTCGACACGCTGGTGCTGAACGATCCCGGCACTGCCGTTGTGACGTTTACGCCCGGCGCACAGCCTCCCGCAATGCGGACGGCGCCGGTTGAACTCGCGACACGGGACACCCCGACGCTGGCCATCGATCCCAGCGTGTTTCGTCCGCGATTGCGGTGGTGACATAAAAAGCACCCCGCGTCAATCGCGCGACAGGAAAATCGCTGGTAAAAGACATTAAGAAGCGGTCGCCACCGGGCCTGGGGGCAACCGCTTCCCAACCCCCCGCTTGGGGGTTGTCTTGTCAGGCTGCCTCTGCGGTCTCCACCGACGCAGGCAGTCGGATCAGGTAATCAAAGGCCGACAGCGCCGCCGTCGAACCCGCACCCATGGCGATCACGATCTGCTTGTAGGGCACGGTCGTGCAATCGCCAGCGGCGAAGATGCCCGGCTGGCTGGTCTCGCCCCTGGCATCGATCTCGATCTCGCCGCGAGGGGAAAGGGCGACCGCATCCTTCAACCATTCGGTGTTGGGGACGAGGCCGATCTGCACGAAAATCCCTTCCAGTTCGATATCATGGTCTGTGCCGTGATTACGGTCCTTGTAGGAAAGACCCGTCACTCGGGAACCGTCGCCATCGACTTTGGTGGTGAGCGCCGACGTGATGATGCGCACATTGGGCAGGCTCGCCAGCTTCCGCTGCAACACAGCATCAGCGCGCAACTGGCTATCGAACTCGATCAGCGTCACATGCGCCACGATGCCGGCCAGATCGATGGCCGCTTCGACACCGCTATTGCCGCCGCCGATCACCGCCACGCGCTTGCCCTTGAACAGCGGGCCGTCGCAATGCGGGCAATAGGCGACGCCCTTGTTGCGATATTCGTCCTCGCCCGGCACGCCCATCTGCCGCCAGCGCGCGCCGGTGGACAGGATGACGGTGCGGCCTTTCAGCGACGCGCCGTTTTCCAGCACGACCTCATGATAGCCGCCCTCGCTGCTCGCCGGGATCAGCTTCGCGGCCTGCTGCAAGTTCATGATCTCGACGTCATAATCCTTGACGTGCGCCTCCAGCGCTGATGCCAGCTTGGGTCCTTCGGTGCGGGAAACCGAGATGAAATTCTCGATATCCATGGTGTCGAGCACCTGCCCGCCAAAGCGTTCCGCCACGACGCCCGTGCGAATGCCCTTGCGCGCCGCATAGATGGCCGAGGCAGCACCAGCAGGACCGCCGCCGACCACCAGCACCTCAAATGGTTCCTGCTTGCGAATTTTTTCCGCTGCCCGCTCCGCCGCGCCGCTGTCGATCTTCGCGACGATTTGTTCCAGCTCCATCCGGCCACTGGCGAAGGGCTCGCCATTCAGGAAGACGGTCGGCACCGCCATCACCTGCCGTGCATCGACCTCACCCTTGAACAGCGCGCCGTCGATGGCGACATGTTTGATCCGCGGATTAAGGACGCTCATCAGGTTCAGCGCCTGCACGACATCGGGGCAATTCTGGCAGGACAGCGAGAAATAGGTTTCGAACGTGAAGTCGCCGTCCAGATCCTTGATCTGCTCGATGACGTCCTGCGCCGCCTTCGACGGATGACCGCCGACCTGCAGCAGGGCGAGGACGAGCGAGGTGAATTCATGACCCATCGGGATACCGGCGAAGGTGACGCCGATGTCGGTGCCGACGCGGCGGATCATGAAGCTGGGCTTGCGCTTGTCATTGCCCGCCAGCACCACCGAGACCTTGTCGGACAGTTCGGCGATTTCGTTCAGCAGGCTTTCCATTTCGCGCGACTTCGCGCCCTCGTCCAGCGACGCCACCAGCTCGATGGGCTGCGTGATGTTCGCCATGTAGGCCTTCAACTGGCCCTTGAGATTTGCGTCCAACATCTTGTTTGCGCTCCATTGAATTGGCGCACCGATCCGGGGCGCGCGAAGCTGACTGCCGGTGCGGTGCGACCCGAAAGCCCGGCATGAAAGCTGTCATATGGTAGAATGAAACCCCCGCCGGGCCGGGGAGTTGCTCGACCCGGCCCGGCGGAAGGGCAGGGTAGTTTAGATCTTGCCGACGAGGTCGAGCGAGGGAGCCAGGGTTTCTTCACCCTCTTCCCACTTGGCCGGGCATACTTCGCCGGGGTGAGCGGCGACATATTGCGCAGCCTTGACCTTGCGCAGCAGTTCGGTCGCGTTGCGGCCGACGCCTTCCGAAGTGATTTCCATGAACTGGATCACGCCTTCGGGATCGACCAGGAAGGTCGCACGGTCGGCAAGGCCGACGCCCGGACGCATCACATCGAAATTGTTGGTGATCTGACCCGACTGGTCGCCCAGCATATAATAGCTGATCTTGCCGATCGCGGGCGAGGTGTCGTGCCAGGCCTTGTGGCTGAAGTGCGTGTCGGTCGAAACCGAATAGACTTCCACGTTCAGCGACTGCAGCGTCGGATAGATGCCGGCCAGGTCTTCAAGCTCGGTCGGGCAGACGAAGGTGAAGTCGGCGGGGTAGAAGAAGAAGATCGCCCACTTGCCCTTCACATCCTCGTCGGTGACGTCGACGAACTTGCCTTCCTTGAAAGCGGTGGCTTTGAACGGCTTGATAGGGGTGTTGATAAGCGCCATGGGGCTTTCCAGTTCCTTCTGAGGAGTTGCTGTTGCCTGGCCTATGTAGGGATTCGGGCCAGCGGGGGGAAATTGCTTTTCTTCTATCCGGTGATTGAGAAAAGCGATCAATGATCAAGTCATTGATCGACCGGCCCGCCTCTGGGCTTTTGGATGACATAGGTCATCGCTTCCTTCACCATCGCCAGAGCCTCCTCGATGGTGAAGGTCGAAGAATCGAGGCAAAGCTCCAGCCACAGCCCATCGACCATTGCCGTCAGCCCGATTGCGGCGATGCGGGCGTCCGGGCGCGGAATGTGGGGCGCCGCCTCACGCAACAGAACTTCCAGCCGCTCGCGCGATCCCCCATAGGTTTCCGCATGCGTTGCGGCGATCTTCGGGCTGGTCTTCACCAAGCTCCAGAATGAAATCCACGTGGCGAGCAGGTTGGGATCGAGCACCGGCGGCTGGAAATTGGCGTGCAGATAGGCCCATAGCCGGTCCATGGGGTCCGGCCCTGCCTCGACAACGGCCTGCTCCATGGCGGCGGCGACCTTTTCACCTACATCGCGGTAGGTGGCCAGGATCAGCGCATCGACGCCATCGAAATAATGGGTGAGCAAGCCCGCTGACACGCCTGCACGAGCGCATATGGCCCGCACGGATGTTGCGGCGACGCCTTTTTCGGCAAGGCATCGCGCGGTCGCTTCGATCAGCGCCTGGCGACGGACATCGGGTGATTCTCTGACAAAGCGGGCTCGGCCCTGTATCCTGCCCGGACGGCTTGTAATCTTGCGCTCCACGTTTTTTTCCCGTCACCGTGTCGCGCCCCCTCAAGGCAGCCCTTACTGCCCCCTTCTCGCAACAGGGTTATGAATTGCGATCACCTGTTTTCAGGCTGCAATGCAAGAGGAAAGATAGGCGATACGGATTGGTCAAGCGGGTTCGCCCAATTCTTCCAGCGCAGTAAATCGCTGCGACCAGAGCGCGCCATAGATAGCCATCCACTGAACCACGGGCGCCAGCCCTTTGACGCGCGCGGCATAGAAGGTTTCGCGCCCGGCGCGGCGCGATGTGACGAGCCGGGCTTGCTTGAGCTTGGCGAGATGGCGCGACACCATGGGCTGGGACACGTCGGATCGCGCGGTGAGGGCGTGGACGCTCTGTTCTCCTTCTCGAACAAGATACTCAAGCAAGGCACGGCGCGTACCGTCCGACAGAGCTTTGAAAAGTTCATCACAGGCGACAGAGCGATCGCCACCGGACAGGGTATCATTCATGGCGAAACAATAACCATATGGTTATCAAAAGATCAAGCGCTGGACGATTTTGAAGGGCGTGAGCCGCGTTAACCAAAAAAAGTTGGCGTGATCCAGGGGCTGAGTCTTTTGAGTCACACCACCTCATATTGAGTCTATAATGGTAAACAGGACTCAATATGTCGTGGCTACCCCTTTCGTTCTCGGATGGTTAACCTTTTTATCAGGCTCGACGTCTAAGCTGTTGATCTTGACGAGGGACTCCCAAGGACTCAACGCTTGGCCTCGAAACGAATGGGGGTCACGTAATGGGTGTCATGGAACGCGTCGCGCCGCGGCGTAAAAAGGCGATTGCGCCGGTCGAAATCGAGGCCGATCGCCTGCTGCGCGGCGACTGCATCGCGGAAATGGCAAAGCTGCCCGACGCCTGCATCGACATGATCTTTGCCGACCCGCCCTATAACCTGCAACTGGGCGGCGACCTGTTCCGGCCAGAAGGCGGTCGCGTCGACGCCGTTGATAATGACTGGGACAAGTTCGACACGCTGGGCAGCTACGACCGCTTCACCAAGACATGGCTGGCGCAAGCGCGCCGTATCCTCAAGCCCAATGGCAGCATCTGGGTGATCGGCAGTTATCACAACATCTTCCGCGTCGGCACCGCGTTGCAGGACGAAGGCTTCTGGATCCTCAACGACATCATCTGGCGCAAGTCGAACCCCATGCCCAATTTCAAGGGCACGCGCTTCACCAACGCGCATGAAACGCTGATCTGGGCGAGCCAGGGCGAGGACGCCAAATATACCTTCAATTACAAGGCGATGAAAACGCTGAACGACGAGTTGCAGATGCGCTCGGACTGGGTGCTGCCGATCTGCGGCGGGCAGGAGCGGCTGAAGCGCAATGGGACGAAGGCGCATCCGACGCAGAAGCCCGAGGCATTGCTCTACCGCGTGCTGCTGGCCTGCACAAAGCCTGGCGACGTGGTGCTCGATCCTTTCTTTGGCACGGGCACCACCGGGGCCGTAGCCAAGCGTCTTGGCCGCCGGTGGATCGGCATCGAACGCGAGGACAGCTATATCGAGGTCGCGATGGAGCGGATCGAGGCGGCGTTGCCGCTCGACGAATCGGCGCTGACCATCATGCAGAGCGCCAAGGGCCAGCCAAAGGTCGCTTTCGGGACGCTGGTGGAGACCGGCTACCTGCAACCCGGCACGGAATTGATGGATACGCGGCGGCGGTGGCGCGCGGTCGTTCGTGCCGACGGTTCGCTCAGCGTTGGCAACGACAGCGGGTCGATCCACAAGATGGGCGCGACGTTACAGGGCGCGCCAAGCTGCAACGGCTGGACCTTCTGGCATTATGAGGCGGAAGGCGGGCTGAAGCCGATCGATGCGCTGCGGCAGACCTATTTGCTGGCCAACGAGCCTTAAGGGCCGCAGGCTATTCGTCGATGGCGAACCTTCCCCCATTCCCGCCGATGCCCGGCTGTATCTGAAGCCCACATGGTTCGTGCCTTCCCCCATCGGCGTGCCCGAAGGATCGGCGGCGCGGATGGGAAATGGGCTGATCTGGTTCCAAGCCTATGAATTGAGCGCGTTCGACGGCGCTCGCCGGATGTTGAGGGAAACGGTGCCGGTCGCCGGCTTTGCAGAGGCTATCGCCGGCCTGCCTGATCCTTTGGCGGAGCGGGCACAGCGGCTTGCCGCCAACACCTCCGCGACACGTCCACCGCTGACGCTTGGCGACCGCACCATTCGCTTTGACGCGCCGCAGGTGATGGCGATCCTCAACGTCACGCCCGACAGTTTTTCCGATGGCGGCAAGCATATGGATGACCCGCAGGCCGCCGCAGAAGCGGGCTTCGCCATGGCGGCGGCAGGTGCGGCGCTGATCGACGTCGGCGGCGAATCGACCCGGCCCAAGGCGCCCAAGGTCTGGGAAGGCGATGAGATCGCCCGCGTCGTGCCAGTGATTGAGCGGCTGGCGGCGGCGGGGGTGTCCGTGTCGATCGACACGCGCAAGGCCGCCGTGATGGAGGCTGCGCTCGCCGCCGGGGCGAAGGTCATCAACGACGTGAGCGCGCTGGCCCATGACCCCCGCGCGATGGAAGTGGCCGCTATGGCGAGCTGCCCCGTCATCCTGATGCACGCGCCCTCCGCTGGCGATGATCCGCACGACAATCCCAGTGGCTATGGCGATGTCGTCGCCGATATATTCGATATGCTGGAAGCGCGCATTGATGCCTGTGTCGCTGCCGGCATTGCGCGGGAAAGGATCATGGTCGATCCGGGCCTTGGCTTCGGCAAGTCGCTGGCTGACAATCTGGCGCTGGTAAATGGTCTGGCGACATTTCAGGGGCTGGGCGTGCCACTGCTCTTTGCCGGAAGCCGCAAGCGGCTGATTGGAGCGCTGTCCAACGAGGCTCCCGCGGCTGATCGGCTGGGCGGCTCCATCGCACTTGCCTTCCGCGCCGCGCAACTGGGCGCACAGATGGTGCGGGTGCATGATGTGAAGGAGAGCGTACAGGCCCTGCACCTGTGGCGCGGCCTAGCCGATGCAGGATTAAGCGCGTTTTAGCGTGAGCGGAGGTCCGTCCTCCGCTTCTTCCAACGACCCTATTGAGCCGTGCCCGCCGCATTTGCCGCAGCGCCCTGCGCAGTTCCACCCTCTGCCGTTTCCGCCCTGGGCGCGAAAATGCTCAGGCTGTCCAGTACCTTCTCGGCTATTGCCTGATATTGTTCGCTCAGCATCTCGGGATAGCCGAACGTCGCCGTTACGATCGCGCCGCTGGGCTGGCGCAGCAGGCGCACGGCGACATTATTACCTTCGCCGTCATTCGCGGTGCCGCGATATTCATTGTCGCCGATATAGTCGCCATCGACGCCTTCTGAACTCCTGCTCAGGGCCGAAACCGCCTGTTGGAGCGTCTGCCCATCTTCGTCGGGTTTCCAGAATATGCGGACGTCAGCGCCAGCGCCGGGGTCCCGATATACCACGCCATCCGCATCGCTGGCGGACGCGTCTCGTTCCCAGCCTTCCGGGAAGGTGATTGAAAAGCCGCGATCGACATTCACATAGTTGCGGCTCTCTTCGCTCTCGGCCCTGTCCGCGGCGACCGCCTTGGCAGCGGCGGCGTTGGCGGCAGCAGCCAGTTCCTCTTGGCTGGGCATATCCTCGACCGGTTCGGCGCGCCCGCAGGCGACCAGTAGCAGGATGGGAAGGCAGGCGACGAGGCTGGAGCTTTTCATGCCCGATCCAAAGCATAGCCAGCGCGACATTTCAACGCTGCAACGGTGCGGCGCGCAAAGGATAAGGCTTTTGGCGTGAAAACCCGGATCAGGCGGCGCTGTCGATGCCCAGTTCGGCAAGCTTGCGGTACAGCGTTGAACGCCCGATGCCCAGGCGCCGGGCGACCTCCGTCATGCGGCCGCGATAGTGGCCGATCGCCAGGCGGATGACGTCCGCTTCAATCTCGGCCAACTGCCGCACATGGCCATCGCCCTCGAACAGGGTGATGCCTGCAGCTTCCCGATGCGTTTGCGGCACGGCGCGCAGGCGGGGATGAAGCGGTTCGCCCTCGGCCCGCAGACGGATATGCGAGGCGATTTGCGGGAAATCCTGGGGGGTCAGCGCATCGCCCTCGCACAACACAGCCGCGCGGAAGAGGGCGTTCTGAAGCTGGCGTACATTGCCCGGCCAGTCATGCTGCATCAGCAGCGCCAGGGCGTCGTCCGTCAGGCCCAGGCTGCGCAGCCCCGGCTGGGTTGCGATCCGCGCGAGCAGATGGCGGCACAGCGCGGGCACATCGCCGATCCGGTCCCGCAACGGCGGCACGGTCAACTGGACGACGTTCAGGCGATAATAAAGATCTTCGCGGAAACGTCCGGCTTCGATCTCATCGACCAGCCGCTTGTTCGTGGCGGCGATGACGCGCACATCGACATGGATCGGCCGCCGCGCGCCGATCGGTTGTACCTCTCCATCCTGAAGCACGCGCAGCAGCTTGACCTGGGCGTCGAGCGGCATTTCGCTGATTTCGTCCAGGAAGATGGTTCCCATGTCGGCGGATGCGAATTTGCCGACCTGCCGCTCGAACGCGCCGGTGAAAGCGCCACGCTCATGGCCAAAGAGGTCCGATTCGACCAGATTGGCGGGAATCGCGCCGCAATTCACTGTCACCATGTCCTGTTTATGGCGCGGGGAGGCAGCATGGATGGCGCGGGCGATGACGTCCTTGCCCACGCCGCTCTCGCCTTCGATCAGGACCGGCACGCGTGCGCGCGCAGCTTTTGCCGCGATGGCGAGCGCCGCGCGGAACTGCGGCGCTGCGCCGACAACATCTTCAAAGGAAAGGGCGGCGGAAATCTTTTCGGTGAGCGGTCGCAGTTCCCCCTTGCCATGTTCGTTCGACAAGGTGGCGTTGAGCGCGGCAAGCAGTCTTTCGGGTGCTACCGGCTTTGCGAGATAGTCGGTGGCGCCTGCCCGCATCGCTTCAACGGCGACCGCCACGCTGTTATGCGCAGTCAGGATCAGGATGGGCAAGGCAGGCCTGCGGGCGCGCAATTCGCGCACCAGGCCAGCCGCGTCGTAGCCGGGACTCCATTGATCGAGCAGCACCGCGTCCAGACGCATGCCGTCCTGCGTGCCGAGCATCGCAATGGCCATGTCGCCGTCATTGGCGAAGATCGTGCGCCATCCGGCGCGGGCTGCAAGCGCGGACACGAGCCTGCGCTGGGCAGGCTCCTCATCGATCAGCATCAGCATGGGAACGCCGTCGCGCGCCATCTTATCCCTCTTCATGAACTATGGCCGCAGCCTAGTGGAAGCGGGTAAAGGCGGCCTTAACCGGAAAGTTTTTCTTCCTCGGTTTCGAGGTTGAGGGGGGAGGGGCTTGTCGATAAGAGGGGCCCGCTCAAACACAGGCTGTCAAGGGAACGGACATGGCGTCAGAAGGAAATATGGAGAGCGCGAACCAGACCTATGCAGGGTTCGTGTCCCTCGTGAAGTGGGGCACCATCGCCAGCGTGATTCTGGCTGCAATCGTCGTCCTGCTGATCTCCAGCTAAGATCAGCGCCGCCAGGGGGATGTCGATGAAAATTGCAATTATCAAGGAACTCGCCGAGGGCGAGCGCCGGGTTGCCGGTACGCCGGAAACCGTCAAGAAATTCGTGGGTCTGGGCGCAGATGTCGCGGTGGAATCAGGCGCGGGCCTGTCCGCCTCCATCGCCGATGCCGACTATGCAGCTATGGGCGCCACTTTGGGCGACCGCGCGGCGACTGTCGCGGGCGCGGACATCATATTGGGTGTCCAGGGGCCGGACGTGGCCAGCATCACCGGCGCCAAGCCCGGCGCATGGGTGGTCGCGGGTCTTAATCCCTTCGTGGAGCGCGCGCGCGTCGATGCCTATGCGGCGGCGGGCTATGAAGCGTTGGCCATGGAGTTCATGCCGCGCATCACCCGCGCCCAGTCGATGGACATTCTTTCGTCGCAGTCGAACCTCGCCGGTTACAAGGCGGTGCTGGACGCGGCCTATGAATATGGCCGCGCTTTCCCAATGATGATGACCGCGGCGGGCACGATTTCCCCGGCCAAGGCGTTCATCATGGGCGTCGGCGTCGCCGGGCTTCAGGCTATCGCGACCGCCAAGCGTCTCGGCGCGCAGGTCTCGGCGACGGACGTTCGCTCCGCCACCAAGGAGCAGATCGAGAGCCTCGGCGCGAAGGCCGTGTTCGTCGAAAGCGTTGCCGGCATCGAGGGCGAAGGCACAGGCGGCTACGCCACCGAGATGTCGGAAGATTATCAAAAGGCGCAGGCCGAACTGGTATCCAGCCACATCGCCAAGCAGGATATCGTCATCACCACGGCGCTTATCCCCGGCAAACCTGCGCCGCGCCTTATCACCGACGCGCAGATCGCGACGATGAAGCCGGGCAGCGTGATCGTCGATCTCGCCGTCGAGCAGGGCGGCAATGTCGAGGGCGCGGTGCTGGGCCAGGTGGTCGAGCGCCATGGCGTGAAGATCGTGGGTCACAAGAATGTGCCTTCGCGTCTCGCGACTGACGCGTCCGCCCTGTTCGCGCGCAACCTCTATAATTTCCTCTCGGCCTTCTGGAACAAGGAACAGAACGCGCCGGTGCTGGATGAGGAAATCGGTAACGCGATCCGCGTGACGCAAGGCGGCAAGGTCGTCAGCGAACGCCTGCTGTAATGGCCGGAAGCCCTCCCTGTCCCGGTGGCGGGGAGGGCAGGCCGTCGGGGGAATGTCCGCTCCTCCTGTTCACCTCCTGAAAGTGGGATCGAGAAAGGAATGAGCATGCTTTTCCTCTTCTCCTTTCTTCTGGCCTGCGCGGTCGGCGCATTCGCGGTCTGGCGCCTGCCGTTTGAGCGCCTTGCGGGGCTGCTCACCCCCCTTCTTCTACTCTCCTCGTCGGGCATCGCGGGCGCGCTCGTTGTGGCGGCCGAGGCGGGCAGCGCTGCCGCGCGCTATCTTGGCCTGATTGCAATCCTCCTGGCGTGCGCTTCCTTCTGCGGCGCGTTCATTGCCACGCGACGCCTGGAAAAGACCGGGCAGATCACTTCCCGTTTGTGAGCGTAGCGCCTTGATCGATGCCGTCACGCTTGCCTGGGCCGTCGCGGCCCTGCTCTTTTTCCTGTCGCTATGGCCGTCGGACGGGACGCCTGCGCGGAGGCAGCGCAACACGGCCGCGGCGGGGATCGCCCTGTTGTCCGCCGCTGCGGTGTACGGCATGGATTTTATCAACATGCCCGAGATTGTCGGCGCGCTGGTCATCGGTGCAGCGCTGGGACTGTTGATGGCGCGCGAATGGCCATATCATAGGCTGTTCGTTCTGATGACCGGGTTTGCTGGCCTTGCCGGGAGCGCCGCCATATGCGCGGCAGCGGCCGTCTGGCTCAATCCCTATGCGTTCGGCCTGATCGACCAGGGAAGCGACGGCATCGCCACGCGGCACATGGTCATGCTCGTCATGACCATGTCGACAGGTGCAGTCGCATGCGGCGCTGCATTCGTTGCGCTGATCGGACGCGGGGTGAGCAGCGCCGCCCTGCTTGCGCTGGCGATTGGCATGGCGGGCTGGTCAGCCGCGGCCCTGGCGTTTCTGTTGCAAAATATCGGCATGGTGGCGGCGGGTGGCCTTGCCGGGGCGGGCGGCGCCGTCCTTGCTCTGCGCCTATGGGGCAGAGCGCGGGGGCGGGGGATTGCCGATACAGGGCGCGGCCCGTAACGCTTGGATGGCAAGATGCAGGAGCCTCCTGCCGGTGCAATTGGGGTAAGACATTAGATGCAGAAGCTCGGTTTGATCGGCGGTCTCAGCTGGACGTCCACGGGACGCTATTACCAGATCATCAACCAGGCGGTTCACCGCGCGAAGGGCGGCCAGCACAGCGCCCCGCTGTTGATCGAGAGCCTGGACTTTGCGGACATTGGCCGCTCAACCACCGAAGAGGAATGGGTTCATGCCGCGCGGGTGCTGACCGCGTCGGCCCGCCGGCTGGAGCAGGCAGGGGCGAGGGCGCTGCTGATCTGCGCCAACAGCATGCACCGCGTCTATGACGAAGTGCAGGCGGGCGTGGATGTGCCCATCGTCCACATCGCCGATGCGGTTGGCCGCAAGATGAAGGCGGACGGCGTGGAAAAGGCAGCGCTTCTCGGCACCCGCAATGTCATGACCGAAAAATTCTACCGCCAGCGGCTGGTGGGGCATGGGATATCCCTGCTGCCGCCGGACCTCGAACTGGCCGAACGGATTGACCGCATCGTTTATGAGGAACTGACCATCGGCAAGGTCAGCCGGGAATCCGAACGCTATATGCGTTCCGAACTGACCGACATCGCCAAGGAAAATGTGCAGGCGGCGATCCTGGCCTGTACGGAGCTGGAGATGATCGTCGATGTAAAGGCGAATGTCTTGCCGATCTACGATGGCACCGCCATCCATGCGCGGGCCGGGGTGGATGTGATCCTCGGCGACTGAACCGACAAAAAAAAGGGGACGCCTTTCAGCGCCCCCTTCTTCTCTCCTGTTATATCGTCAGAATGCCGTGCTGATCGAGCAGGCCGCAGGGCCAAGGATCACGACGAACAGCGTCGGCAGGATGAAGAGGATGAGCGGCACCGTCATGATCGCGGGCAGGCGCGCGGCCTTTTCCTCGGCGCGCATCATGCGTTCATGGCGGAATTCGGCGGACAGCACGCGCAGGGCCGAGGCGAGCGGCGTGCCATATTTTTCCGTTTGGATCATGGTCGTGACCACGCCCTTGATCGCGTCCAGCTTCACGCGGTTGGCCAGATTTTCAAAGGCCATGCGCCGTTCGGTCAGGAAACTGAGTTCGATCGCCGTCAGCTGAAATTCATCGCCCAGTTCCGGATAGGCCTTGCCCAATTCCTTCGACACGCGGGCGAAGGCGGCATCGACCGTCAAGCCCGCCTCGGCGCAGATGACGAGCAGGTCGAGCGCATCGGGCAAGCCCTTGCGAATCGCGGCGGAACGCTTCTGCACCTGATTGTCGATGAAGATGTCGGGCGCCTTGTAGGACAGCAGCAACGCACCGGCGAACGCCATGAAACGCTTGGCCCCGCCCCATTCGGGGAACATCCCTACGCCATAAAGCAGCAGGGCCGCCGTGCCCCCGACCAGAATCGGCAGCACCAGGCGACCGAAGATGACCGCGACCGCCCAGTCCTTCGACCGGATGCCCGCCTGCGCCAGCTTGATCTGTGCATCTTTAAGCTGATCGTCCTGCAGCACCTTGAGGCCCGACAGGAACGACCGCATCTGGTCGGTCGCCTGGTTCTTCTTGACCAGCTTCGCGCGGCGGCGCGCGGTGGAGGCGGTGATGCCCGCCTTCAACTGTTCGCGGCGTTCGTTCAGCGCCTTGACCCGCTTGGCCATGGGATCGCGCACGGTCATGACCGAATAGAGGACGAACATCATCGCCAGCGTCGCAACCGCGGCAAGCAGCGTGCCGAAATCGGTGGCGGACAGGCCAAAGAGCGTGCCGGCGGGGAGGGGAGCGGTTTCCATGACTGTCTTTCCCCGTCAGATCTCGAAGTTGATCATCTGCGCCATGATGAAGACGCCGATCCCCATCCAGCACATGCCGCCCAGACCGATGACCTGCATCGTCGACATCCCGAACAGGCCCGCCGGATCGGACGTGAAGAATGGGGCCATATACTGGAAGTTGATGTAGCAGATCATGCCGAACACCAGGAACGGCAGCGCGCCGATGATGTAGGCCGACGCCTTGGATTCGGACGACATCGCGCGGATTTTCAGTTTCATCTGCGCGCGCTGGCGCAGCACCGTGGCCAGGTTCGACAGGGTTTCGGCCAGGTTGCCGCCCGTTTCGCGCTGGATCGCCAGGCTGATGACGAAAAACTGGAACTCAGGCGTGCCCAGCCGGTCGGCCGTTTCCTGCAGCGCCTGGTCCATGGTCTTGCCGATCTTGATCCGTTCGGTGATCAGCTTGAACTCTTCGCCAACAGGGCCCGGCACTTCGCTCGCCACGACGCCCAGCGTTTCGGTGATGGGCAGGCCAGAGCGCAGGCCACGCGTCAGCAGTTCCAGCGCGTCCGGGAATTTGGCGGTGAATTGAAATACGCGCTTCTTGATCAGGCGTCCCACCCACATATGGGGCAGGGCCAGCCCCGCGGCCAGGCTGACCATGATCGCCAGCAGCGGCGGGAAGCCGCGCACGAACATCACCGCGCACAGCGTCAGGGCGACGATGGAGCACGCGGTCATATACTGGCTGACCGTCCATTTTTTGCCGGTCATCCTGATGCGCTTGGCGAGATTTTCGGGGTTGGGCACCAGCGACACGAGCATCTTCATTTCGCTGCCGGGCTGCCGGTTCGAAATGACCTTGCGCATCCGCGCTTCCATCAGTGCATCGGTCGAACCGCTATGACGTTCGCGGATCAGGGCGACGCGCCGCTTGCTCGCCTTGTCGGCTGAAGGCCCGGCAAAGGCCATCGCGACCAAGCCTGTGAAGGTCGTCAGCAGCACCAGCAGCAGGATGAAATTGCCGTCCATCTGTTCGCCCATTCCCGTAAAGCCGCCACGCCGCCACTGGCAGCGTAGCGCGCTTGAAACTTACGCCTTGGCCTTTTCCTTGCGGGCCGGGATCAGGCTTCTGAGATCGCCGATCTTGCCCAGCAGGGAATCGCCCTTCTTCTTCGCTGCCTTGCCGTCGCCAGCGGCTTCGTGGTCGTCAGCCGCGCCGACCACCGCGTCGAGCAGGGTTGCGCAGGCCGATCCGACCTTGCTGCCCTTGGCTGTTTCGGCCAGCGTCTTGCCGAGTTTGGCGGACTGGGCGGCAACCCGCAGATCGAACGGGATCAGGATATCGACCTTGCGTTCGATCGACGTTTCGAAATCCTTGCGGTTGATTTCCGGCACGCCCGTATGCACGCGATTGGCGACCACCAGCACGCGCGACTGGGGCGCGTTGCTCTTCAGCCAGGAAAGGATGCGGATCGAATCGCGCGCCGCCGCCAGCGTCAGTTCGGTGACGACCACCGCGACATTGACGTCGCTCATCAGATGGGGATGCTGGATCAGCATGTGGCGCGGCAGATCGATGACGCTGCATTCGAACGCCGCGCGGAATTCCTCCAGCAGCTGGTAGAATGCGCCGCCATCGGTCAGCATCGGCTGGCTGATCGGCGCTTCGGCCGACAGGATCGCCAATGTGTCGCTTGCGCGCACCATGGCGCGTTCGATGAACAGGCCGTCGATGCGGCTTGGATTGTCGATCGCGTCGGTCAGGCCACGGCCCGGTTCCAGATCCATCGCCAGCGCGTTGGTGCCGAAATGGACGTCCAGGTCCAGCAGGGCGGTAGGCCGCTTCTGCTTTTCCGACAGCAGCCAGCCGAGCGAGGTCGCGATGCTCGACGCACCGACGCCGCCGCGCGTGCCGATGACAGCGACGGTCATGTGCGGGCGTTCAGGCGCGGCGTCACGCGGCGCAAAGAACACGGCCTGCGCCTGCGCCAGAGCGTCGCGCAACTGGTCAGCGCCAAAGGGCTTGAGCAGATAATCCTGTATCCCGCTGGCCAGCAGGTCGCGATACAGGCGCACGTCATTGACCTGACCGGCGGCGATCACCACCGTTCCCGGCTCGCAGACTTCCGCCAGGCTGTTGATGTCGTTCAGCGGATCGCCGCTTTCGGACATGTCGACAAACAGGATTTGAGGGGATGCGCTGACCGACAGGCTCTGCACGGCGTTGCGCATGCCGCCCTTGTTCACCTTTTCAGGCGCCCAGCCCATTTCGGCGGCGACCATCGCCAGCAGGTCGTGGCTGTGATCGTCGCAAACAAAGGCGTGGAAGGGGTCGCGCTGTCCAGACATGGCAGGTTTCCAGGGTGCGTTCATGATCAGCGGCCTCCCGACAGCGATTTGAGATCTCCAGAACCGGTCGGCACTTTTTCGCGATAGGTTGAAATCGCGCGGTTCGATGTCGCGGTGCGCAGGTCGCTAGCGCTGCTCTGGCCACGGACCAGATCGTCGGGGTTGGCGACCATGGCGGCAAGGTTGCCGTTGACGCCACAACCGAAGTTCGATGTGGTGCCTAGCTGAACATTGGTTTCGCCCTTGTCGGACCAGTCGGGGCAACCCGGCACACGGGCGACGGCACGACGGACGACCAGCCGGACGCTGCCAGCGGGCGCAGCGCCAGCCGCAGCCGAACTGTCTTCACTCACCAGCATGCCGCGCCGCGCCACCACATCGGCGATGCCGTCGCGCAGCGTGGGGCTATAATAGGCGTCGGTCACAATCGCGACCTGATCGCCATAGCCAAGGCCGATGGATGCAAACCAGTCGTCCAGGCGGCGCGCTTCCGAAGCGGTCAGGCCGCCGTCAGGCCCGGCCTGCACATCAAAGGTGTAGGCGTCGTGGCTGACGACCGGCTGATGCACCGATTCGACCCCGCGATTGACGTCGGTCTGGCAGGCGGCGAGCGGCAGCGCCAGCAGGGCAAGGGCGCCGATGCGGACGAAATTCTTGGCGAACATGGAAGTCATGACTGTCGTCCTTCCGATCAGAAACTGAAGCCGGGAGCGGCGGCCGTCTTGGCCGGACGCTTGCCCTCGGCGCGGGCCGCCACCACCGGCAGCGAGGCGGATGCCTGCGGGCCGGGAGTGGGTGCAGGCCCGCTGGGTTCGCGGCGAGGCATTGGCGCACGCGCGCCGCTCACCCCGTCGGTGCCCTGCTGGAACAGCAGCCCCTGACCCACATTGGAATTGCGGTAGCCGTCCGTCGGCAGACGCGCATCCGAAGCGTTCATCGGCTTCACCAGATAGGGGGTGACCAGAATGACCAGTTCGGTTTCATGGCGCTGGAACCGGCGCGACTTGAACAGGCTGCCCAGGATCGGGATTTCGCCGAAGCCCGGCGTCTTGCTGATCGAATTGGCGGTATCGTTGTTCAGCAGGCCTGCAATCATGAACGCCTGCCCCGAACCCAGTTCAACGGTTGTTTCGGCGGTCCGGCTCTTTAGCGCCGGGACCGTCGTGTTTACCGAAAAGTCCAGCGTCGACACGGTGGGGCGGACACGCAGCGAAATGCGGCCATCCGCCAGGACGGTGGGCGTGAACGCCAACTGCACGCCATATTGCTTGAATTCGATGCTGTTGCCCTGCGTCCCGTTGCTGTCGGTATAGGGATATTCGCCACCGGCCAGGAAGCTCGCCGTCTCACCCGACAGCGCGGTCAGGTTCGGCTGGGCGAGGGAGGTCGCAAGGCCGCTCGATTCTGCGAGATCCAGCGCGCCTGCGACGTCCATGCCCAGCAGGTTGGCAACGAAGCCAAGCGAAGTACCGCCGTCGGCAACTTGATTAAAATTATAGCTTGTCCGACCCGTAACAGGATTAGTGGTCCCGGTTACGAACTGTCGATCGGCACGACCGATTCTGTCAATGATGCGTCCGGAGCCGTTAGCCAACCCCAAAAGATTCACGCCGACCTGATGTCCCAGGTCACGGCTGACTTCCGCGATCTTGACCTGCAGGCTGACCTGAAGCGGCGTCGCGGTGCGCAGGCGGCTGACTACCGTCACATCCTTGCCGACGAAAGCCTGGGTCAGGCGCTCGGCCTCGGCGGCATCCTCGGGTGCTGCGACGGTGCCGGTCAGCAGAACCATGCCGTTCATCTTGTTGACCGCGATCTGCGCGCCCGGCATCGCCAGTTTCAGCATGTCGTCGATGCTGGTCAGGTTGTTGCCGACGCGGACCGTGCCGGAAAACAGCACCTTGCCGTTGGTGGCGGTGACGAACACGCTGGTTTCGCCCGCCGCCTTGGCGATCAGGTACAGCTGGTTCTGGGCGCGGACATGGACATCGACCACATTGGGGTCGCCGATCACGACGTCCGACATCTTGGCGTTGAGGTTGATGATCTTGCTGCCGCCCACCGACATCAGGATCGCATTGTCCTGCATCGACGAGGGCGCGGCGTTGAGAGCGGTGGTCGGCGTGGCCGCCATGGCGACCGCCAGGCCCAGCGCGATCGCGGGGCCAATGAGCGGTTTGACCGCCGCCTTGCCCGTATGAAGGTTGAAACGCGTCATCTTATTTCCCCCCGACCGGAACAACGGTCACATTGGTTCCGCGTGCGACGCGGATGACTGGTCCGCTGCCTGCGCCGATGCCAGAAGAAGCGCCGCCCAAAGGCACGGCCCCGGCAGCAGCGGTCTGCAGCGGCTTGGCGGGGACGGAGCTGCGCTGGTAGCGCGACACGTCGGCGCCGGTGGAAAAGGTGCTGCCCTTGTCGACCGGACGAGCGGCGAGCTTTGCGATGATCTTCTTTTCCGCGTTCGGATTGGCGCCGTCGGGCAGGTCGATGTCCGAACCTGCGATGGCGGCGTCAAGGTCGGACGCATTGTCCGCGATCGAACGCAGCGTCAGCGAGAGCGAGCCGATGGTCTGCGCCACCGCGATCTTCTCGGCGATCTTGGGCGTCACTTCGATGGTGACGTTGGAATAGGTCTGCACGACCGGCTTGCCGTCCGCGCCCAGCGCGTCCATGCGCTGGTCGGTGGCGAGCACGCGCAGGTTGCGCAGGATGGTTTCGGAAACCTTGAGCGGTTCGCCGTCGCCGCCGCCAGACACGCTCTGCGTCAGCATCAGGTCGACGCGGTCGCCCGGGAAGACGAAGCCCGCGACCGAATTCTGGGCGGATACCGGCACTGTGACGGCGCGCATGCCCGGCCCGAGCGCTGCGGCGAGGAAACCGCGCTCACCCGGCTTGATGACCGAACCAACCGTCATGGGCTGTCCGGCGGAGATGGCGGTGCGCACGACGCTGCCCGCCAGCTTTGCCGGATCGGCCTGGCCTTGCAGATAATAGGCCTGCTCGACCAGATCTTTGGGCCATGGCTGAAAGCGGAAGCTTTCCGCGTCCAGGATGGTGCCCACCGGCAGCGCCTTGGTCGCGACCAGCACATGGGGCTGGTTTGCTTCCACCGGCATGGATGAGGCGCTGGCTTGTGGCGCGCCTGACGAACTCAGCATGTTGCGCGCGAGAAGAGCTGTAGTGACCGCTATGATAAGCGCCCCCGCCAGCAACAGGATTTTCTTGGCGTCCATGATGAAATTCGTCTCCCTCATTCAGGCGGCTTGCGCCCGAGCCCCGAATTTTACGCAAAATGGTTAAGATATCGTTCGCCAATCAACCAAAGGGCGGCGACGGATATTGCGATGCCATAAGGAATTTGCGGCTGCCCCAGCCGCCGGGTCGTGCGATGGTGGACCACGGTGACGATCGTCACCACGCCACCCATCAGCGCCATCACCACCACCATCGACAGCACGGCGTGCCAAGGGAACCACAGCGCTAGCGCGCCCAGCAGCTTGACGTCCCCGCCGCCCATGCAACCCATGGCGAACAGCGTGGTGAACAGCGCGAATACGGCGAGCGCCAGCGCCAGTTGCATCACCATGCCCGGCCATAGCGGCAGGCCGCTCGCCATCCACCACAGCGGGGCCAGGGCAGCGATGCCCAGGTTCAGCCGGTTGGAGATAATGCGCGACCGCAAATCCGTAACGGATGCAGTGATCAGCAGCACGCCAAGGGCGCATAGCAGCGCCAGCCTGAAATATTCCCCCGTCATGAATCTAAACCCTAGACCCGATGGCTTACCAAACCGTAACCATGCGCCCCATGGATTCGCCCACCCTCGTCCCACCGGCCTTTGACCGTCGCGCCTGGCCGATGAACGGGCGGCTCGACCATTGGACCGCGCCCGATGGCTGGTCCCTGCGCCGTTACCGATTGGGGGACGGCCAGCGCGGCCAGTTGCTGATGTTGGGCGGACGCGGCGACATGATCGAGAAATATCTTGAGGTCATTGGCCACTGGGCCGCGCGGGGTTGGGCCGTCACTGCCTTCGACTGGCGCGGGCAGGGCGGATCGGGCAGGCTGACGGACGACCCGATGTGCGGGCATATCAACGACTTCGGCCAATGGGTCGCGGACCTGAAAGCCTTTGCCGACGACTGGCGCGCGCAGGCGGTTGGCCCGCACGTGATCGTCGCGCACAGCATGGGTGGGCATCTGCTGCTGCGCGCTCTGGCCGAAGGCATGCTGCCCCCCGACGCCGCCATAACCGTCGCGCCGATGATGGGGGTCCACACCGCGCCCTTGCCCCGCTGGCTGGCCGTGGCGATCACGCACGCTATGTGCGCGCTTGGCTTTGAAAGCCGTCAGGCATGGACGCAGAAGGAGGATTCCGGCCGCCAGCGGGCGATGCGCCAGAAGCGGCTGACGCACGATCCCGAACGCTATGCCGACGAACTCTGGTGGCGTGACCATAGCCGCGACGTGGCGCTGGGGTCGCCCAGCTGGCGCTGGGTCGCGCAGGCGCTGCAATCGACCCGCGCGCTGGAGCAGGCCGGCGCCCTGGAGCACATCCGCGTGCCCCTGCTCATCCTCGCGACGAATGTCGATCGGCTGGTGTCCACGCCCGCGATCCGCAGGATGGCCGCGCGCGTTCCCGGCGCGCGTCTGCATGTTTATGGCGCCGAAGCCGCGCACGAAATATTGCGCGAGCTCGACACCGTGCGGCTGGACGCGTTGCGGCGGATAGACGCATTCCTGGACGAAGTAGCGCCCGTATGAGCCGTTTCGACATCGTCATCATCGGCGGCGGCATCGCCGGCGCGAGCCTGGGCGCGGAGCTCGCGGCCGACGCGTCCGTGCTGATCCTGGAGCGCGAGGATAGCGCAGGCTATCACGCCACCGGCCGCTCCGTCGCCTTTTGGGAAGAAACCTATGGCGGCCGCGCTGTCCAGCCGTTGACTACGGCGTCCGGGCCCTTGCTCCGTTCGCCCGAACCGGATTTCTGCTCCCGATCCTTCCTGTCGCCCCGCCGGACCCTTCACATCGGCCGCGCGGGTGATGAAGAGGCGCGGGACCGGCTGGTCGAGGAATTTGCAGGCCGTGTCGAACTGCGCCCGGTCGATCCCGTCACTTTTTTGCCGGGGCTGCGTCCGCAATGGACCCTGGGATTGCTGGAGCCTGCCGTATGCGACATCGACGTTGCCGCGCTGCATCACGCCTATCTGCGGCAGTTCCGCGTCAGAGGCGGGAAGCTGTGGCTTGGCGCTTCACTCGATAGCGCAAGCTCAGATTCGGCGGGATGGCGCATTCAAAGCAGCGAAGGCGTTATCGAGTGCGGCATTATCGTCAATGCGGCGGGTGCATGGGCCGATGATGTCGCACTGCGCAGCGGCGTCGCGCCGATCGGCATCACGCCCTTGCGGCGTACCGTGGTGCAACTGCGCGTGCCCACCATGCCCGGCCCTGACCTGCCGCTGGTCATGGACCTTCGCTCACGCTTCTATTTCAAGCCCGAAGGGGAAGGGCGGATATGGCTGACCCCGCATGATGAGGAACCCTCGACCCCATGCGACGCCGCGCCCGAAGAACTGGCCGTGGCGGAAGCAATCGCCCGCTTCCAGAATGTGGTGGACTGGCCGATCGAAGCCGTAGAACGCAAATGGGCTGGCCTGCGCAGCTTCGCGCCTGACCGCGCGCCGGTGTTCGGGTTCGACGCCCGCGCCTCCCGCTTCTTCTGGTTCGCAGGGCAGGGCGGTTTCGGTATCCAGACCGCCCCTGCCGCGGCGCTGCTGGGCGCTGCCTTGCTAACGGGAAATGCGGCTTCTGAGGCGGTCGCGGGTGTCGATGCCGCCGCCTATTCGCCAGCACGGTTCGGATGAGCGTGCAGGCTGGCTGGCAAGCGGGAGACACGGGCCACCGCCAACAGCCGCTGCATCGGCGCTCCCCTTAAGCCCGGAAGCTTTCGGCGGCCGCGCAGGCCAGTTGGTCGGCGCGCTCATTTTCCGGGTGGCCCGCATGGCCCTTCACCCATTGCCAGTTCACCTGATGGCGTGCGGCCGCTGCAAGCAGCGCCTGCCATATGTCGCCATTCTTCACCGGCTTCCGATCGGCGGTTTTCCAACCATTTTTCTGCCAGCCAAATACCCATTTGGTGATGCCGTCCATGACATATTTGCTGTCGGTATAGACGGTCACCCTGCATGGGCGGGTGAGTGCGTTCAGCGCCTCGACCGCCGCCATCATTTCCATGCGGTTGTTGGTCGTCATCGCTTCGCCGCCGGAGATTTCCTTCTCCTTGTCGCCAAATCGCAGCACGGCTCCCCAGCCGCCTGGGCCGGGATTCCCCTTGCACGCGCCGTCCGTGAAGATTTCGACCTCAGGCAAATCGGCCATTTGCGACGTCACGCGCTCAGCAACTCATTCGCTGCTACGTTCGCATAGAAATCCAGCCGCCGCAGATAGGCCAGCGGGTCCTTGCGCGTCACCAGCGCGTCAGGCGGCGTGTTGATCCAGTCATAGGCGCGCGTCAGCAGGAAACGAAGCGCCGCGCCCCGGCAAAGCGTCGGGAAAGCGGCGCGCTCCGCATCGGAAAGCCCGTGCGCGCCTTCATAGCCCGCCATAAGCGCGTCTGACCGATTGGCGAAGAATTGCGAGCCATCATTGCTGAACACCCACGCGCTGTGCGTGACCGCCAGATCATAGGCGCGAATGTCGGTGCAGCTGAAATAAAAGTCGATGAGGCCGGTGACCTCGTCTCCCAGCATCAACACATTGTCTGGAAACAGGTCGGCATGGATCACCGAACGCGGCAGGTCGGCCGGCCAATGTGCGTCCAGGAAAGTCAGTTCATCCGCGACCCGCTGCCCAAGTCCCGGTGCGATCTCGTCGAAATGGTCGCCGCACTTGGCCGCCAGCTCATGCCATCCGGCAAGGTCAAGCGCGTTGCGCCGTTCGCGCTCAAAGCCTTCGGCGGCCCGATGCATCTGGCCCAACGCCGCGCCTGCCGCCCGCGCCTGCGCGGCGGTTGGTTCGGTTAGCGAGATGCCGGTCAGGAATTCGATCAGGCAAGCCGGGCGTCCGCCAAGCTGCTGGAGCCGCTTGCCCTTTCGATCCGCGATGAAGCGCGGCACCAGACAGCCGCGCGCGCCCAGATGATCGAGCAGGTCCATGAAGAAGGGCAGGTCCGCCTCATCCACCCGCTTTTCGTAAAGCGTCAATATGTAGCGATGGCCGTTGCCGTCCGCGCCGGTCGTTTCCAGCAGATAATTGCTGTTTTCCACGCCTTCCGCGATGCCCTTGGCGGAAACCAGCCTTCCGGCGTCATAACGTGAGAGGAAAGCGTCGATTTCCTCGGCTGGAACATGGGTATAGACAGCCATTGCCTTACGCCGTCTCCAGTCCGCGGGGCAACTTGAACGCAATGTTCTCGCGCGCTGTTTCCACCTGCTCCTCGGTCACGTCGAAGTGCGCCGCCAGCCGGTCCACGACTTCGCGCACCAGCACTTCGGGCGCGGAGGCTCCGGCGGTCAGGCCCAGCGTGCGCACATTCTCCAACCATGCGAAATCGATGTCGTCGGCGCGCTGGATCAGTCGTGCGGGGGTGCCTTCGCGGGCCGACACTTCAACCAGGCGCAGCGAATTGGAACTGTTGGGCGCGCCGATCACATACATTGCGTCGCAATCCGCCGCGATCGCCTTGACCGCCGCCTGCCGGTTCGACGTCGCGTAGCAAATATCCTCGCCCTTGGGCCCATGTATTGCCGGGAACCGGCGCTGCAATGCCTCCACGATCGCGGCGGTATCATCGACCGACAGCGTGGTCTGGGTCAGGAAAGCGAGATTTTCCGGATCGTCAGCGGTGAAAGCCTCGGCATCCTCGACCGTCTCGATCAGTGTCATGTGGCCAGGATCGACCTGGCCGAATGTGCCGACCACTTCGGGATGACCCTTATGTCCCACGAACAGGATGTGGCGGCCGGCCTCGACCTGCCGCTCCGCCTGCCGGTGCACCTTGCTGACCAGCGGGCATGTGGCGTCCAGATAGTCCAGGCCGCGCTCATCCGCCTTGGCGGGGACCGCCTTGGGCACGCCATGGGCGGAAAAGACGACAGGCACGCCATCGGGCACCTGATCCAGTTCCTCGACGAAGATCGCGCCCTTCGCCTTCAGCGTATCGACCACATATTTATTGTGGACGATCTCATGCCGGACATAGACGGGCGCGCCATATTTCTCGATCGCCTTCTCGACGATGATGATGGCGCGGTCGACGCCAGCGCAAAAGCCGCGCGGCGCGGCGATCAGTAGCTTTAGCTGGGAACGGACGGTCATGCCTGCCGCTTAGGCTAATGTCGCGCGGGAAGGAAGGGGTGAGGGGCCTTGCGCTCTCCTTTCGGTTGCGCGAGCGGCGGGCTGCGGATAAGAAGCCCCAGCCTGTTCCCAAGGGATTGCCTCGTGACCTTTTCTCGACTTGCGCTGACTGGAATGATTGCCCTTGCCCTTGCGGGCTGTTCGCGCCGGGGGGAAATCGATCCTACGGGCGGCATCGTCGCCGTCCGATCGGCTTGCCCGATGGCCGCGATTCCGGCCTATACGGGCGACATCACGCTCTTCAATCCAGCGGGCAGCACGGACGCGCGGGCGATCGACGTGGTGGCCAACATGACCAACCTGCGCTCGACCTGTTCGGAAGGCGCGCAATTCTACAGCGAGGCGACCTTCACCGTAAACGCCCGTCGCACCGACGCCACAGCGGCGCGACAGGTGACGCTGCCCTTCTTTTCGGCCGTTATGCGGGGCGGCAGCGCAGTCGTCGCCAAGCGGGTGGGGCAGGTCGTGTTGGACTTCCCCGCCGGTGAGTATCGCGCCACCGCGACGGCCAAGGCGGGTTCCTATGTCGACAAGGCCGCCGCGACGCTGCCCGCCGACATTCAGGCAAAGATCACGCAAAAGCGCAAGGCGGGCGATGCCGACGCGGCCATCGATCCCTTCGCCCAGCCCGATGTCCGGGCGGCGCTGCAACGAACCAGTTTCGAGCTGCTCGTGGGTTTCAACCTGACCCAGGACCAGCTTCGATATAACGCGACCCGTTAAGCCCAACTCTTTTTCCGTTCGGGCTGAGACAAGTCGAAGCCCCTTTGCTTGGAAAAGGGCGGCCCTTCGGCAGGCTCAGGACGAACGGCCCGTTCAGGAAAGTCCGTCCTCTTGTCCCTCTATATCCGCTTCACCGCCCATCTAAACGCCGTGCTCGATGCGCTGGAGGCTGACGGCACGCTGCCCGCAGGTCTCAACCGCAAGCCCGTCACGGTCGAACCGCCCCGCGACGCGAGCCATGGCGACCTCGCCACCAACGCGGCGATGGTCCTCGCCAAGCCTGCGGGCGCCAATCCCCGCGCGCTGGCTGAAAAGATCGTCGCTGGCCTCGAAAAGCTCGAAGAGGTGGAAAGCGCCGCCATCGCCGGGCCCGGCTTCATCAACATGAAGCTGACCGACGCGACCTGGCGCGCCGAACTCGCCGCCATTCATGCCGAGGCGCAGGATTATGGCCGATCCGACACGGGGCAGGGCGTCACCGTCAACATCGAATATGTCTCCGCCAATCCCACTGGCCCCATGCACATGGGCCACTGCCGGGGCGCGGTGGTGGGTGATGCGCTGGCCACCCTGCTCGAATATATCGGGCACAAGGTCATCCGCGAATATTATATCAATGATGCAGGGGGCCAGGTCGATGTCCTCGCCCGCTCCGCGCATGTCCGTTATCGCGAAGCGCTAGGCGAAGATGTGGGCGCTATTCCCGAAGGTCTCTATCCCGGCGACTATCTGGTCCCAGTCGGCCAGGCGCTCGCCGCCGAATATGGCGACAAATATGTCTCCGCGCCCGAAGACGATTGGCTAGCCCTGTTCCGTACCAGGGCCGTCGCCGCGATGATGGTGATGATCCGCAGCGATCTCGCCCTGCTGGGCATTCACCACGACATTTTCTCTTCGGAAGCTGAACTGCAAGCCGCCGGAAAGCCGGAAGCCGCCGAACAATGGCTCCGCGCGCACGACCTGGTCTATGACGGCGTGCTCGAAGCGCCCAAGGGCGAAACGCCCGAAGATTGGGAGCCGGTCGAACTCCCGCTGTTCCGCTCGACCAGATTCGGCGACGATCAGGACCGGCCGATCAAGAAATCCAACGGCAGCTGGACCTATTTCGGCGCCGACATGGCCTATCATTTCCAGAAGGCCCAGTCCGCCGACCAGTTGATCGACATCTGGGGCGCGGATCATGCGGGCACCGTGAAGCGCATCCAGGCCGCCGTCGCCGCGTTGACAGAAGGCAAGGCGCGCTTCGACGTCAAGCTCATCCAGATGGTCCGCCTGCTGCGCGATGGCGAGCCGGTAAAGATGTCCAAACGCGCGGGCAATTTCGTGACGCTTGCCGATGTCGTGCGCGAAGTGGGCAAGGATGTGGTCCGCTTCACCATGCTGACGCGCAAGGCCGATGCCCAGATGGACTTCGACTTCGCCAAGGTGGTGGAGGCGTCGAAGGATAATCCGGTCTTCTACGTCCAATATGCCCACGCCCGCATTTCCTCGCTCGGCCGCCGCGCGGAGGAGAGCGGAATTGCACTTCCTGCGCCCGATCTGTCCCTTCTTGGGACTGCGGAACTTAGCCTTGTTAAGTTAGCGGCGCAGTTCCCCCGGGTGGTGGAGGGGGCGGCATCGGCCCGCGAACCGCATAGAATAGCATTTTATCTCAACGACTTGGCTTCGGAGTTCCACAGCTGGTGGAATTTGGGCAACGACAATCCGCGTGCGCGTGTCATCCTTACGGACGATCCGCATACAACTTCCGCACGGCTTTTCTTAAGCCGCGGAATCGGGCAGATCATCCGTAATGGCCTTGCCCTTATGGGCGTGGCCGCGCTGACGGAAATGCAATAGCCAGGCGGAGGCAGGAAAGATGGGCGACTTTGCGAGGGGGCGGCTCGACCTCGACGACGACGAGCGTCTGCCCTGGCTCGAGCCCGGTATCGAGGATGAAGAGGAGGAAGGGCTTTCCCCCGTCCGGCTCCTCGGCTTCATTTTCGTTGCCCTGATCCTGCTGGGGGGCGTCGTTGGCGGCGTCTGGCTGCTCAAGAATCGCGCCGTCGATAATGGCGAAGGCAAGCTGATCGCCGCGCCCGCAGGTGATTACAAAGTTCCCGCTGCCGAGGCGGACGCCAAGAAGTTTGAAGGCGAAGGCGACGCCAGCTTCGCCGCCAGCGAAGGGGTCGCCCAAGACGGCCGTATCGATCCGAGCCGCGTGCCCGAAGCGCCGCTCACGCGCACCAGCCCGGCTGGAACGCCTCAACCTGTACCCGGCAAGCCTTCGCAGACCGTGACGGCAAGGGTTGCCGACGAAACCAACGTACGCCCTGCGGCCAGCCAGCCAGCCCGGACCGGCGGCACAGTGATTCAGCTTGGGGCCTATGGCAGCCAGTCTGGCGCGCGCGACGCCTGGACCCGGCTCTCCAAACGGTTCGCCTATCTCGCGCCGCTCACCATGTCGGTCGAACCGACGCAGGTCGGCGGCAGCACCCTCTACCGCCTCCGCGCGACTGCGGGTGGGCAAGCGAATACCTTGTGCGGCAAGCTCAAGGTCGCCGGGGAAAGCTGCATCGTCGTGAATTAGGTTTTGATCGCTCCCTTCGACAGGTGAGCGCGTTAAACCCCTTCGACAGCGCGCGCCTTCGCGGCTACCATCGCTCCCCATGAAACCGGTAATCTTCGGCCTCTCGAGCGAAACCATCACCCCTGACGAGCGCGCCTTTTTCGCTGAAGCGCAGCCCGCAGGCTATATCCTCTTTCGCCGCAACATTGCCGGTCGCGACCAGTTGCGGGCGCTCACCGACGACCTGCGCGCGCTGCATGGCCGCGACGACCTGCTCATCATGATCGATCAGGAAGGAGGACGCGTCGCTCGCATGCAGGCGCCCGTCTGGCCCAGCTTTCCGCCCGGCGCCGTGTTCGACCGTCTCTATGACCTTGCGCCATCCAGCGCGATCGCCGCCGCCCGCGCCAACGCGCACGCCATTGCCGTCACCCTCGCCGAAGCTGGCATCACCGTCGATGCGCTGCCCCTGCTCGACGTCAGGCAGGACGGCGCGAGCGACATCATGGGCGACCGGACGCTGGGCGCTGAACCCATGCGCGTCGCCGCGCTTGGCCGGGCGGTGATCGAAGGCCTTGCCCAGGGCGGCGTGGTGGGCATCGTCAAGCATATGCCGGGCCACGGCCGCGCCATGGTGGACAGTCATCATGAATTGCCGATCGTGACGGCGGACGAAGACGCGCTGACGACTGACCTTGCCCCGTTTCAGGCGCTGAAAGATGCGCCCATCGGCATGACCGCCCATGTCGTCTATACCGCCTGGGATCCGGACCTTCCGGCCAGCCTGTCCGCGTCGGTCATCGACATGGTCATTCGCCAGCGCATCGGCTTCGACGGCCTGCTCATGTCCGACGATCTCGATATGAAGGCGTTGAAGGGCAGCATCCCCGAACTTGCCGCCGGGGTTGTGGCTGCGGGATGCGATCTGGCGCTCAATTGCTGGGGCAGGATGGACGACATGATCGGCATCGCCAATCTCCTGCCCGACATCAGCGCCGAATCGAAGGCGCGGCTGGATCGGGCCATGGCGCACGCCAGCCTCGTCCAGGAAAGCCCGCCGCTCGACCAGCTTCTCGCCACGCGCGACACGCTGCTCGCACTGGTCCCTGCGTGAACGGCGGCCCTGTCATATATATCGCGCACTCGGCGGCGCTGCGGGGCGAAAGCCTTTCCGCGTCCCGCCAGTTGACCGCAGCGGCGGGTCGCGCCCGCTGTCCAGTCCTCCGCGCCTCCGCGTTTCCGCGTGAAACCCCTTTAGCCACAACGGCTTTCCGGCGCCGGACGGCCTGAAACGTGGACGACCTCTTCATCCCGCCGCCTCCACCGCGCGACGACATGCTCACGGTCAGCTTCGACAGCTGGGAAGGCCCGCTCGATCTGCTGCTCGCCCTTGCGCGCAGCCAGAAGGTCGATCTGCGCGAAATTTCACTCCTCGCGCTGGTCGAACAATATCTGACCTACATCGAAGGCGCGCGTAAGCTGAAGCTGGAACTGGCCGCCGACTATCTGGTGATGGCCGCCTGGCTCGCCTACCTCAAATCGTCGCTGCTGCTGCCCAAGCAGGCGCAGCCCGATCCCAGTCCCGAGGAACTGGCGCTCCGCCTTCAATTGCGGCTCCAGCGCCTTCACGCCATGCGCGAGGCGGGCGCGCGGCTGATGGCGCGCGATCGCGTGGGCCGCGACGTTTTCGTCCGTCCCCGCCCAGAAGGTTTGCGCCTTGTCCGCAAGGCGAAATGGGCGGCCAGCCTCTATGACCTGATCCAATCCTATGGTCAGCTGCGCGCCCGGACGCAGCCGGTCGTCCACATGGTCGCCGCGCGCCCTGTCATGACGCTGGATGAAGCGATCCAGCGGGTTGGCGCGCTGGTCGGGTCGGCAATCGACTGGACCGCGCTTGAATCCTTCCTGCCCGATGGTCAGGACGGGCCAATGGGGCGGTCGGCGCTCGCCAGCAGTTTCGTCGCCGCGCTGGAACTGGCGCGGCAGGGTCGCCTGGAAATCCAGCAGGACGGGATTTTCGAACCCATCTATGTGCGCGCTGCGCTGCCGGACCAGAGTGGGGGAAGCCTGTTGTGATGCAAGAGCCCGATGATTTTCTGCGCGCCGTGGAGGCCGCGCTGTTCGTCGCCGAAACACCGCTCAGCCCCGCCGAACTGCGGCTGCATGTGGGGGAGGCGGGTGATCTGGCTGCCGCCCTTGCCGACTTGTCGGCGCATTATGCGGGGCGCGGCATCAATCTGGTGGAGCGGGGCGGGCGCTGGCATTTTCAGACGGCGGCCGACCTTGCCCATATCCTGCGGCGCGAAAAGGACGAGACGCGAAAGCTGTCCCGCGCGGCGATGGAAACGCTGGCGATCATTGCCTATCATGAACCCGTCAGCCGGGCCGAGGTAGAGGCTATTCGCGGCGTCCAGGTGGCGAAGGGGACGCTCGACGTCCTGATGGAGGCCGGGTGGGTGCGGCCCGCCGGGCGGCGCGAAGTACCTGGCCGCCCCCTTATCTATGCGACGACAAACGAATTTCTGTCACATTTCGGGCTTAGCAGCCGCCGGGACTTGCCGGGGGTGGACGATCTGCGCGCTGCCGGATTGCTTGATCCGGTCGATCTCGCACTGGAGGGGCTGGGCGCCCAATCCGTTCTGGAAAATGATGAGGAAGAAGCCTAAAAGGGGCTTCGTTTCAGGAGAAAGTTAAATGGGTTCCTTTTCGCTGATGCACTGGGTCATCGTTCTCCTGGTGGTCATGCTGCTGTTCGGCGGCGGCCGGATCTCGGGGCTGATGGGTGACGTCGCCAAGGGTATCAAGAGCTTCAAGAAGGGCATGGCCGACGATGATGACGACGTCACGTCCGCAAAGCCCGCGACCCGGATCGAAGGCCATCGCGTGCCCGAACAGGATGCGCCTAGCGCGACCACGGAAGAAAAGACCAAGGCCTGATTTTCGTTTCACGCCCAAACGGTAGGCGCGCATGTTCGATATCGGTTCGACCGAACTTCTGCTGATCGTGATCATCGCGGTGATCGTCATAGGTCCAAAGGATTTGCCGCGCGCGCTTTACAAGGTGGGTCAGGTCCTTGGGAAGGCGCGCGGCATGGCGCGCCATTTCCGCACGGGGATCGACGCCATGGTGCGCGAAGTCGAAGTGGAAGAGCTCGAAAAAAAATGGGCCGACCAGAACAAGCGGATCATGCAGGAACATCCGGCTGAACCGTCTTCCGCTCCGGCGATGGAGCCGCTGGCGACGACATCTGCCGCCGCCGCGCCGGTTGCCGAAGCATCTCCGCCTCCCTTCGTCGCTCAGTCGGCCCCTGCCGTTGCTGAGCCCAAGCCCGCAGCTGCCGCGGACGGGCCGCCCTATATCGCGGCGCAATCGGCTACAGGTAAGGGCGACGCTCCGGCATGAGGGACATTGACGATACAAAGGCGCCGTTGCTCGACCATCTGATCGAACTGCGGGGCCGGTTGATGAAGTGCGTATGGGCGCTGTTCATCACGGGAGCCGTCTGCTTCTATTTTTCCGACAAGCTGTTCGCCTTCCTCGTCCATCCGCTTAAGGAAGCCTTTGGCGACGGCGGTGGCCGACTGGTCTACACCAAGCTTTACGAAGCATTTTTCGTTCAGGTGAAGGTCGCGATCTTCGGGGGCTTCTGCCTGTCCTTCCCGATCATCGCCAATCAGCTGTGGGCGTTCGTCGCGCCGGGCCTCTATGCCAAGGAAAAGAAAGCGCTTTTGCCATTCCTGGTCATGACGCCGGTACTGTTCCTGATGGGCGCCAGCCTCGCTTACTATATCGTGATGCCGACTGCTTTCCATTTTTTCCTGCAATTTCAAGGAGATAGTGGAGGTCTCCAGGTTGAGGCCCTTCCCAGCACCGACGCATATCTCACTTTAGTCATGCAATTCATTCTTGCATTCGGCATCAGCTTCCTGATGCCCGTGCTGCTGATGCTGCTCAACCGGGCAGGCTTCGTCACCCGCGCGCAGCTGATCGGCCTTCGCCGCTATATGATCGTCGCCGCGTTCGTCGTCGCCGCCGTCCTCACCCCGCCCGATGTCGTGTCACAGCTCATGCTCGCCATTCCGCTGTTACTGCTGTACGAAATCACCATCATCGCGATCTGGTTCACTGACCGCAAACAGGCGCGCAACGCGGCCGCTTCAGACGGCGCGGACCTTTCCACCTGAAAAAAAGGCCCGCCATCGGCGAGCCTGCGAGTGTGAGAGCCGCTCTTTTATGATGCTTAATCCGCGGCGTCTTCGACGGCCTGGCCAGCGCTTTGGACGTCTTTGCCAGCGCCTTCCACGGTGTTGCATGCCGCAACCAGCAGCGAACCTGTAAGAAGCAGGGCGGCAAGGATATTCTTGGTCATGTTCATCTCCTCTAAAAATCTGAGCCGGATGGCCGCGCTATCCGGCGGCTGAGGGAGAACCCACGGCCAGGAATTACGTTCCGCAGCCGGAAATATCTCTGATTACTGGGAAATTTGCCCCATATAATCTGAGCCCGGAACGCGTCGGGGGGGGAGAAACGTTCCGGGCTCATGTTTTTTTGGATAGCAAGAGCGGGGGGCAAAAGATTTGCTATCCGGTATGCAGAACCCATCAAAACCGCATTTGGTTCCGCCATCCTCCACAAACGCATTTTTTTATTATCATTTATATTCAATTGGTTGCCGCGATAGCTCTGAGAAGAGTTATAAAAATCCCTGCTATTCAGATCAGTGGGCGCCCGCTGTTCCGATATTCCGGCCTTATAGTGGATGGGGGAAGATCGTCCTGCACATCTGGTGTGATCGAGGCGGGAGGCGGATTGCGCACTTCGTCGGTTGGCGGGGCATTGCGTTCCGTAGCAACGGCCTCCGACGGCCAGCTTCGTCTGGCGGGCCCCGACTGATGCTCTTGGCCGGAATAGGGCACTCGAAACGCCACCTGGGTCCCGTGAAAGCCGGGACTGCGGTAGAAGATATGTGCGCCGATCACTGCAACCGGCCGCTTTGACGCAGCCCAGGAGGGCCTGACCGCCAAGGTATGATAGAAAGTGGCCAAGCCGACGGGAGCGTATACCCGGCCCGCGAGCGCCTGCTCGGCGATTCGGCGGGCGCGCATCCAGCTTTGCAAATCGCTTGGCCGCGCCATCGAGCCATCGCAACTGAAGGTGAATTGGCAGCGCAGGTCGGCTCGTTCCGAACCCTCATACACTACCCCGCATACGCTATGCGGCCAAAGGGGGCTGCGGACGCGATTGAGCACGACCTGAGCAACGGCGCGCTGCCCTTCTTCAGGCTCATTGCCGGCCTCATAATAGATTGCGGACGTCAGGCAGTTGACTGCGCGATAGGCGTCCAGGGGGTCAGTCCACGGAATACGCTCACCGGCGCAGCCGGAACAGTTTCCAGCCTAAGCACGTGCTTGCTGCTCCCCGCAATTGCCGGCGGATCCTGAAACATATCGTCGGCAAAGAAATAGGCCGACCCGGGAAAGTTTTCGCCCGGCATCTCCGCGCCCTCGTTTCTTCCCGATGCATCGGCCAGCACATCGAGTGGCGCGGCCGTGATCAGGCGCGGGACGGCGACCGCCATCAGCGCCAGAGCGGCGAATGCCGCATGTCGCAACTGCCCGGCCCGGATATGCAAGCCAGATCACCTCTTGAATCAACTGCGGCAAGAGCGCCGCGTGGACGAATTAGCGCAAAAGCATTGCCACTTTCTTCTCATCAGTCCGTTCCGACGGCGGCATTGCAAACGGCGCTTGGGGCAGATCAGCATTCCCTTGCTTGGCAAGCGTGCATCCCCTCCGCTATGCGATGACAATGCTAGTGCACAATGACAGCCTCGCCCTGATCGGCAACACGCCGCTGGTGCGCCTTGCCGGCCCGTCCAAAGAGACAGGGTGCGACATCTTCGCGAAATGCGAATTCGCCAATCCGGGCGCTTCGGTGAAGGATCGCGCAGCGCTTTTCATCGTCAACGACGCCGAGGAAAAAGGCTTGCTGACGCCCGGCGGCACGATCGTCGAAGGGACGGCCGGGAATACCGGCATCGGCCTGGCGCTGGTCGCCAATGCTAAGGGCTACAAGACGATCATCGTCATGCCCGAAACGCAGAGCCGCGAAAAGATGGATACGCTGCGCGCCTTGGGGGCGGAACTCGTCACCGTGCCAGCGGCGCCTTATTCCAACCCTGGCCATTTCGTCCACACGTCCCGCCGGATTGCCGAAGAGACGGAAAATGCGATCTGGGCCAACCAGTTCGATAACATCGCCAATCGCAAGGCGCATATCGTCGGCACCGCAGAAGAAATCTGGACCCAGATGGACGGACAGATTGACGGCTTCATCTGCGCGGCCGGGACAGGCGGCACCATCGCGGGCGTGGGACTGGGGCTGAAAGCGCATGATGAGAATGTCACGATCGCGTTGAGCGACCCTTATGGCGCGGCATTGTACAATTATTATGCGCATGGCGAACTGAAAGCGGAAGGATCGTCGGTCGCCGAAGGCATCGGGCAGGGGCGCATCACCGCCAATCTGGAAGGCGCGCCGATCGACACGCAATTCCGTATCTCCGATGAAGAGGGGCTGCATTGGGTCAAGCGATTGCTGGCTGAAGAGGGGCTGTGCCTCGGCTTATCGTCGGGCATCAACGTCGCCGGGGCCGTGGCGCTGGCGCGTGAACTTGGGCCGGGGAAACGAATCGCCACGATCCTGTGCGATACTGGCTTCCGTTACCTTTCGACGCTCTACAATCGCGAGTGGCTTGAGTCGAAAGGCTTGACGGTGTTCCCCTGGCTCGCGCACAATCGCTGATCGCCGACACGGGTCGCGGCGACCAAGAACAAAAGAGCGCTTCAATGGCTGAACATCCCCGCCGACAGGAAGGGTTACAGCGTGTCCAGATCGGCCTGACAGGGTTGGCGGGCGTGGTGCTCCTGGTAGGCTTGGCCAATATCGTTATTGAAAAGGCGCGGCTCGACGATCCGGCGGTCCCGCCGCCGGCCGTGCCTACACTTGATCTCAACGCCGTGGCTCCCAAGGAGCCGCTGGCGGAACTTGGTGTGCAGCCAGCGCCCGCGCAGCAGCCGGTCGTCCCCGACTTGCAACCCGATCCCAACCTGACAAGCCCGATGGACCGCGATCCCCAAGCGTCCGAGCGCTGACCTGCCAGCAGCGCGCATTTCATGACGGCAGCGCTTCGCACCTTCGTTATGTCCTGTGCGGGCCAATTTATATTCCTGCTTGCCGGGCTACCAGCGTTGCTCCGCACCGGCCAGGTCGATCTGCTCGCCTGGGTCTGGCCCGCGTTGATCCTCGTGATGGTCGCCGCAGTGGTTCGGATGAGACGTAGCACCTTTCATGCCGTCTGGATCGGCGCGGGAAGTTTGGGCACGGTCATCCTTTTTTCATGGCTGGCGACGGGACGATTGCCGGGCCATGTCGAAATTGCCTGGCTGAGCCTTATCGGCATCCTGGCCGTCGGGGCAGGGCTATCCCTGCCCCGACGGCGGCGGATGGGACTGCTTCTGATAGGAATGGCGGGTCTTGCGTGCTGGCTTTCTGCCGAACCTCCAATCAAACCGACGAAAGAGCGGCCTGTGCTGGCGGTAATCAGCGCGCTTCCACTCTTCTGGCGGGATGGGGACGGCGGGATTCAATCTCAGTCCGACGCGCCGATCATCAAGATACTGCGCCAGCGTTTTGATGTGCGGCCAATCGACAGCCCCTTGTCCCCCGGAATGCAGGGCGCGAAGGCGGTCTTGCTGGCCCAGCCCCGCGGCTTGTCGGACGCGGAATTATCTTCCCTGGATGATTGGGTGCGGCGGGGAGGAAATATGGTGCTGCTCGCGGACCCACTGCTCCGCTGGCCATCGTCCCTGCCATTGGGCGACCGCCGCCGTGCCCCGGCAGTCACGATGCTCGCGCCGCTGCTGGCCCGCTGGGGCGTGGCGTTGCTGCCTCCTTCATCAACAGGGGAAGAACGGCAGATGCTGGCTGATGGCCGCTTGCTCACGACTATGGCGGCATCGTCCTTCGCCGTCCGCGACCCGTCGAATTGCCGGGTCGAACAAAACGCGCTGATTGCACACTGCAGTTTAGGGCGCGGTCAAGCAGTGCTGGTGGCGGACGCCGATCTGATAGATGACCGGCTTTGGCTGGTCGATGAGGCTGCGCCGCTCAACATGCGCGAGTGGAGCGCCGATACGCCAGGCTTCCTTGTCGAGCAATTGGGCGGCGGCCCGGTAGATTCCCGGTCGTGGCTCAAATCAGTCGCCACGCTGACGCTCGCCCTGCGCTGGTCGATCATTGCGGCGATTATTTGGGCAATCATGGGAAGCGTCGTGTCGCTGGGCTGTTTGCGGGGGTTCGTCGATCGTTCCTTCGGCAGGCGTCCGGCATTTGCCCAACTGGATCGGGAGTAAAATCCAGAACAAAACAGGATTTCCCAAAATCTCCCGACTTTTCCCTTTTCTTGTCGTTCGCTGCTTGGTATCTAAAAGCCATAGGGGTTTGTCAGGCTTTGTCAGTCCTGTGCGCCGACCGCGATAAGGTGGTTTGGCGGACGATGGCCTGCGCCCCTGCGAACAGAGGGGCAGCAGTCCGAACGTGTCGGAAATCATTCTCTTTACGGGCAACGCGTTCAGCGTCGCGGACGGCAAAGGCCGGTTCGTGCTGCCCCTGGAGATGCGCCGACAGGTCAAGCAGTCCAGCGGCGGCGAAACGCGGCTTTATCTCTCCGTCCATGGTGACAACCCCTGCGCCACGGGCTTTGGAGAATCGCATCGCCGCTTCCTGTTCACCGAGGTCGAGGAACTGGCTCGCGAAGCAAGGGCGCAAGGTCGCGACTATAACGCCGATCTGGAATTGGAACGCCGCCTCGGCACGATTGAGGAGGTGAATTTCGACGACGGCGGCCGCTTTGCCATGCACCCCGATATCAAGGAAGAATATGGCATTGCCGATGCCGTCTTCTTTTATGGCGTGGGCCGCTACATCCAGATCTGGAAGCCGGAAACGCTCGTCGATAGCAAGGATCGGCCCGAACTGATCCGTAACAAGGTCCGCCGCTGGCTGGATCAGCGCGCAGCTGGAGGCGTCAAGTGAACGCTGCTGTCGATCCGGATCGCCATATCCCGGTCCTGCTCGATGAAGTGCTTGACGCCCTCGCCATCAACCCCGGTGAGGTTCACGTCGATGGCACCTTCGGCGCTGGCGGCTACTCGCGCGCGATGGCGGCAAGGGGCGCGACGGTTTTCGCATTCGATCGGGATCCTGATGCGATTCGCGAAGGGCAGGCGCTGGCGGATGAAAATGGCATTACGCTGATTGCGGGGGAATTTTCCCGCATGAAGGAATTGCTCGCCGAAAAGGGTGTGTCGCACGTATCGGGCGTCACGCTCGATATCGGCGTGTCGTCGATGCAGCTTGATCGGCCGGAACGCGGTTTTTCGTTTCAGTCGGATGGGCCGCTCACCATGACGATGAGCCAGAGCGGGATGAGTGCCGCGGATTTCCTGAATAATGCTCCTGAACAGGAAATCGCCGATGTCCTCTATCGCTACGGTGAGGAGCCGCGCTCGCGCCGGGTGGCTCGCGCCATCGTAGAGGCGCGTCCTCTGGAGCGCACCGGTGAGCTTGCCAGCGTCATTCGCAGGGCGCTGGGCCATAAGCCGCATGACAAGAAAGATCCGGCGACCCGCGCTTTCCAGGCAATCCGCATTCATGTGAATCGCGAACTGGAAGAACTGGAGCGCGGGCTGGAAGCGGCCGAGGCGATGCTGGAGGAGGGCGGTCGGCTCGCCGTCGTCACCTTTCACAGCCTTGAAGACCGTATCGTCAAGCAGTTCCTGCGCAACCGCAGCGGCGGCGAAGGGGCCGGATCGCGGCACCTGCCCGAGCGTCGCGCGGGTGACGCACCGACATTTCGCAAGCCCGCCAAAGCCGTTCGCGCCGGTGAGAGCGAACTCGCCCGCAATCCGCGGGCCCGTTCCGCTACGCTGCGCAGCGCCGTCCGCACGGATGCCCCCGTTTCAGGTTCTTCGCGGAGTATGCGCTCATGATCGCGGTCAAGAGGTTGCAGAGCCTGATCTGGATATTGCTGGTGGCGCTGGGTGCGCTGGGCGCTTACCTCGTGTCGCTGAAAGTCGCGACCGAGCGCAATGAACTGATGAAGGTGCAGGCTCAGATCGCGCGGGCGCGGGCGGACATCCGCTATCTTGAGACAGAGTTCAGCGCGCGGGCGAGCATGCGGCAGTTGGAGCGTTGGAACCAGCATGACTTCATGTATGCGACGCCGACGACCCAGCAATATCTGGGCGGCGAGCGGGCGCTGGCGAATCTGGATGGCATCCAGCCCAACGGGCCTGATTATGTAGCGCCGCCGGTGATGGTGGCGATGGTCGAAACCCCTGCCGATCTGCCTTCCGCGCCGCAGCCCGCCCCGGCCAGCCCGGCAGCGACCCAGATCCGCAGCGACATTGCCGTCATTCGTGAAGCGCACGCCGCCGACAATGTTGACGCGGTCGCCAGGCCGGCTGCCCGCAGCGCGGCGGAAAAGGCGAAGGAGGACTCCGACATGTCGAAGCCCAATCCTGTCGCTCGCCGCGCTGAACGGATGGCGATGCTCGACGCCAAGCTGCTGGACGACAGCACCATGGGCGATATCAGCACCAAGGCGGCGCGCGAGCGCAGGAAAGGCGCGCGCTGATGGCGACGATCATCGTTCAGCCGGGTGGCGCCAGAGCAGGCAAGCAGCGGGTCGATCTGACGGCGATCGCGCATAATCGGCTGATGGTGTTGCTGATCCTGTTCATGGCGATCACCATGGTCGTGATCCTGCGCCTTGCCTGGGTCGGTGTCTTTGCACAGGGCGCGGACGGGGGCGACAGTGCGTCCGGCCTCATCCCCGCACGCGCCGACATCGTTGATCGCAATGGCGTTCCGTTGGCCCGGACGATGGATGCCTATTCGATCGCCGTCCGTCCCTCCCGGCTGATCGGTGAGCCTGCAGAAGTCGCGCGCAAGCTGCATGAGATTTTCCCCGATGAGTCTGCCGCCACTTTCTACAAGAAGCTGACTGGCAAGGGCTGGGCCTATCTCCGGCGTCGCGCGCTACCTGAAGAAGTGGCTGCGGTAAACGCCCTGGGCGAGATCGGCATCGAATTTCCCCGCGAAAAGGAGCGGCTCTATCCCCAGCGCAGCCTGGCCGCGCACGTTCTGGGCTTCGCCCCGAATGCGGAAGGGGTCGGCGGCATGGGCGTCGAAGCGGCGTTCAATGATCGTTTGATCGATCCGGCGCTGCGCGCGCAGCCCTTTGCCATTTCCATCGACAGCCGGGTGCAGGGCGCGCTGGAAAGCGAGCTTTACGCGCAGATGGTGGCGCAAAATGCCAAGGGCGCGGGCGGCGTCATTCTGGACGCCAATACCGGGGAAGTGATCGCCATGGCGTCGATCCCCGTCTTCGATCCGAACAAGCTGCAAAATTACGCGGGCAAGTCGTGCAGCGAATCGCCCCTTTGCAATCAAATCGTCCAGGCGCGCTATGAACTTGGTTCGACCTTCAAACCCTTGTCGATCGGCGCGGCGATGGATCGCGGCGTCATCACATCCATGGCAAAGCGCTATGACGCCACCGCGCCGCTTGCCGTCGCCGGCTTTCGCATCAAGGACGATCACGCGCTTGGCCGCTGGATCAACGTGCCGGAAATCCTGGTGCACAGCTCCAACATCGGGACCGCGCGGATCGCCGATGAAATGGGCGCGGCGTCCATGCAGCAGCTGTTCCGCAACCTGCAGTTCGACGAGCGCGCTCCGATCGAACTCAAGGAGCGCGCCAAGAGCCTGTGGCCCTATAATTGGGGCCGCATAACGACCATGACCGTTTCCTACGGCCATGGTATCGCCGTGACGCCGCTGCACCTCGCCAGCGCCTATGCCGCCCTTGTCAATGGCGGCATCTGGCGCCCGGCCACCCTGCGCAAACTGCACGCCAATGAAGTGCCCGAAGGCCATCGCGTCTTTTCCGCCGCCACCAGCGCGCGCATGCGCCAACTGTTGCGGATGATCGTTGCGGCGGGTACAGGTCGCAGCGCCGACGCCAAGGGATTCCGGGTGGGCGGTAAGACGGGTTCCGCCGAGAAGCCTGAAGAAGGCCGATATAACAAGAGTTCGCTGGTGACGACTTTCGCGTCCGCATTTCCCATGGATAATCCCCGTTACGTCGTGCTGACGATGATGGATGAACCGAAGGGCAACGCCCAGACTTTCGGCCTGCGCACTGCGGCCTGGACCGCCGCGCCGGTGGTCAAGCGCGTGATCGAGCGCACCGGCCCGATGCTGGGCGTGCTGCCGGACGAGCGGCGCGACGTCGATATTTCCGACCTCATGCCCCTGCTTGGGCAGGAAAAGGAAAAGCATTGAGATGCGCCTCGGGTCGCTCATCGAGGGGCTGGATGTGAAGCTCGACACCGCAGCATCTCTGGATGTCTCGGTGTCGGGCTTCGCGATCGATAACCGAAAGGTCGCGCCGGGCACTATCTTTGGCGCGTTCCAGGGCCTGCGGGTCAATGGCGAAGATTATATCCCTCAGGCCGTGAAAGCGGGTGCTATGGTCGTCGTCGCGCGGCCCGAGGCTCGGGTCGAAGGGGCGGTGCATATAGCCCATGACAATCCGCGCCGCCTGTTCGCCCTGCTCGCCGCCCGCTATTTCGCGCCTTTCCCCGATGTCACCGTTGCGGTCACCGGGACGAATGGCAAGACGTCCACGGTCGAGCTTGCACGCCAGCTATGGCGCATGCTGGGGCATCATTCCGCCTCCATTGGCACGCTAGGCGTCACCACCTCGGTCGATCAGGTCTCGACTGGCCTCACCACGCCTGACATTGTCACTTTCCTGTCCAACATGTCGGGCCTCAAGCGCGAGGGCGTCACCCATGCCGCTTTCGAAGCGTCGAGCCACGGCCTTGCTCAATATCGGACAGAGGGACTGCCTGTGTCGGCCGGTGCGTTCACCAATCTGTCGCGAGACCATCTCGACTATCATGGCGACATGGACAGTTATTTCGACGCAAAGATGCGGCTGTTCGATGAGGTTGTTGCGCCCGATGGCGCAGCGGTCGTCTGGGCCGATGATGAATGGTCGGACAAGGTTATCCAGCGAGCTACGAAGCGGGGGCTTCGTGTGCTGAGCGTCGGGGTGCAGGGGCAGGCATTGCGTCTTGCCAACCGCACCCCGACCCAGTTGGGCCAGACTTTGGATGTCGAAGCCGACGGTAAGGCTTATAAGGTCAACTTGCCGCTGATCGGCGCCTATCAAGCTGCCAATGCGCTCACGGCTGCGGCTCTGGTGATTGCAGGCGGCGAGGATGCGGCCAAGGTTCTTGAACTGCTCGGTCGGGTCCAGCCGGTGCGTGGTCGCCTGGAACGCGCTGTCATTACCAAGGCGGGAACGCCCGTCTATGTTGATTACGCCCATACGCCCGATGGTCTGCGCGCGGCGATCGAGGCGCTTCGGCCCCATACGCGCGGTCGTCTGATTACCCTGTTCGGGGCGGGCGGAGATCGTGATGCAGGCAAGCGTCCGCAGATGGGCAAGGTGGCGGCCGATCTATCCGATCATGTCATCGTCACCGACGATAATCCCCGGTCCGAAGATCCTTCCGCGATCCGCGCCGCCGTGATGGCAGGTGCGCCGGGAGCAGAGGAAATCGGCGGTCGTCGCGCAGCCATCGCCGCCGCCATTGCGCGCGCGGGCGCGGATGATATCGTCCTGCTGGCGGGCAAGGGGCATGAGCAGGGCCAGATCATCGGCGATCGGGTGCTGCCATTCGACGACGTCACCGTTGCCCGGGAGTGTGCCGGGTGAACGAGCTTTGGACCTCTGCCGAAATCGCGCAGGCCACAGGGGGCGTCGCTTCGGCGCCCTTCGCTGTTTCAGGTGTCGCTTTCGACAGCCGAGAAGTGACAGGCGGCGACCTGTTTGTCGCGATGAAGGGCGAAACGACCGACGGCCACAATTTTATCGACAAGGCATTTGGTCAGGGGGCTGCGGGCGCCATCGTCAGCGAACCCATCGCACAGCCGCATATCCTCGTGCCGGACAGCGCAGCCGCACTCGAAGCATTGGGTCGCGCATCCCGTTCCCGCATGCAGGGAAAGGTGATTGGCGTCACCGGTTCAGTCGGCAAGACCGGCACGAAAGAAGCCTTGTTCCAGGCGCTCGATCGCGTCTGTCCCGGCGAAGTCCACCGGTCGGTCAAGAGCTACAACAATCATGTCGGTGTGCCCTTGAGCCTGTCGCGCATGCCCCGCGATTCAGCCTTTGGCGTTTTCGAGATGGGTATGAACCATGCCGGTGAGTTGGCCGCGCTGACGCAGCAGGTTCGCCCGCATGTTGCGATCGTGACCGCAATAGCGCCAGCCCATATCGAATTTTTCGGTACGGAAGAAAAGATCGCGCAGGCCAAGGCCGAGATATTCGAAGGATTGGAGCCTGATGGCACCGCCGTCATTCCTTATGACAGTCCCCATGTCGCCACGCTTTATGCGAAGGCGGAACAGCACGCCGCGCGGATTTTGACCTTCGGCTTCGATGAGCAGGCCGATGTTCGCGCCCGCGATATGGTCCCTGCCGCGAATGGCGGCACATTGGTCACCGCGACGCTGCCAAGTGCGGAACTTTGCTTTACCGTAGCCGCGCCCGGCGAGCATTGGGTTTCGAACGCGCTCGCGGTGCTGGCGACGGTAGAGGCGCTGGGCGGCGATCTCGCGGCGGCGGGTCTTGCCCTCGCCGAAATGCCCGGCCTGCCGGGTCGGGGCGAGCGCCGGACCTTGTCAGTCGGTGGCGGAGAAGCGCTGCTGATCGACGAAAGTTACAATGCCAACCCGCTCAGCATGGCGGCAACGCTCAAGCAACTGGGCAAGGAACGCGCGAGCCGCAGGATTGCGGTGCTGGGCGGTATGCGCGAACTGGGTGATCGCAGCAGCGAACTGCATGCCGGGCTCGCTGAGCCGCTGGCGGAGGGGCAGGTCGATTACGCCATTCTCGTGGGTGATGAAATGAAGCCGCTGGCCGAAGCGCTCGGCGCCACCGTGGCGTTTGCCCATGTGGTCGACGCAGCTGCGGCCACCGACCTCATTCAAACAGAAATGCGGGCAGGCGACGCCATATTGGTGAAGGGATCGAACGGCATCGGCCTCTCGCGCCTGGTCGCCGCGCTTGGGGAGCATAAGGACTGATGTTGTACTGGCTCGCCCAGACCATGGACTTCGCGGGGATTTTCAACCTCATCCGCTATCTGAGCTTCCGCGCGGGCGCGACGATCGCGACGGCCTTCATCATTGGCCTTGTCATTGGTCCGCGCTTCATCGGATGGCTCCGCGTGCGCCAGGGCAAGGGGCAACCGATCCGCGACGACGGCCCGCAAACTCATCTCGCCAAGCGCGGTACGCCTACGATGGGCGGCCTGATGATACTGACGTCGATGATTATATCGGTGCTGTTGTGGATGGACCTTTCGTCCATCTACGTCTGGGCATGCCTGTTCGTGACGCTGGGCTTCGGCGCCATCGGCTTCCTCGACGACTATGACAAGGTGACGAAGGCAAGCCATAAGGGGTTGTCGGGCAAGATGCGCCTTTTCTTCGAATTCCTCATCGCGGGGGTCGCGGCTTGGCTGATCGTTACCCAGCATGGCAATACGGCGCTTTACCTGCCCTTCTACAACGGCCCTGCGATTGAGCTTGGACCCTTCTATTTCCTCTTTGCCGCCTTCGTGATCGTCGCGTTCGGCAATGCGGTCAACCTGACCGATGGTCTTGACGGTCTGGCCACCATGCCGGTCATCATCGCCTGCATGGCATTCATGGCGATCGTCTATCTCGTGGGCCGCGCCGACTATGCCGAATATCTTGGCATTCCACATGTGCCGGGAGCGGGCAACCTGACGATCCTGTGTGGCGCGATCATCGGCGCAGGGCTCGCATTCCTGTGGTTCAACGCACCACCCGCAGCCGTTTTCATGGGCGACACCGGCAGCCTGGCGCTGGGCGGCACGATCGGCGTGATCGCCGTCACCGCTCATCATGAGATCGTGCTGGGCGTGATCGGCGGGCTCTTCGTCGTCGAGGCGATGAGCGTCATTATTCAGGTCTTCTTCTACAAGCGGACGGGTAAGCGCGTGTTCCGCATGGCGCCGATCCACCATCATTTCGAGCAGCTTGGCTGGGCCGAACCGACGGTCGTGATCCGTTTCTGGATCATCTCTTTCGTTCTGGCGCTGGCGGGTCTCGCCACGCTGAAATTGCGGTGAGCGGGATGGGGCTGGTTTCCTCCGCCTTTGCTGGCAAGACATATGCGGTCCTGGGCCTCGCGCGTTCCGGGCTGGCGACCGTCGAGGCGCTGGTCGCCAGCGGCGCGCGGGTCGTCGCCTGGGACAATCGGGACGAAGCCCGCGCGGCGGTCGCGGACAAGGCCGAACTGGCCGATCCTCTGGAGATCGACCTTGCCGGCTTCGACGGCGTCGTCGTCTCTCCCGGCGTTCCACTCAACAAGCATCCCATCGCCATGCACGCCAAGCTCGCCGGCGTTCCGATCATCGGCGACATCGAGTTGTTCGCCCTTGCCCGTCCGACGCTGCCCGCGCACCGCGTGGTCGGCATCACCGGCACCAACGGCAAGTCGACCACCACCGCACTGGTCCATCACATCATCGAAGCGGCGGGCATCCCGACCCGTATGGGCGGCAATATCGGCTTGCCCATCCTGGGCCAGGATCCCCTGCCCGAAGGCGGCGTCTATGTGCTGGAACTGTCCAGTTATCAGATCGATCTGACGCAGAGCCTTGATTGCGACGTGGCGGTGCTGCTCAATATCACGCCTGACCATCTAGACCGCTATAACGGCTTTGAAGGCTATGTTGCGTCCAAAGCCCGGCTTTTCGCCATGCAGTCGCCCAATCAAGTCGCGGTGATCGCGACCGGGGATGAACCGAGCCGTTCGATAGCTGGCCAGCCCGGCGCACGGCGGGTGACAGTGTCGGCCGCAGACATAGACCCGGTGGTTCAGACTGGCTGGCCGTCCTTGCAAGGGCCGCATAACGCCCAGAACGCGGCTATCGCCATCTCCGTGGCGCAGGCGCTTGGCATAGACGATGCAACGATCCGGTCCGCTCTGCGCAGCTTTTCCAGCCTGCCCCACCGCATGCAGCGGGTACGCGAACTGAATGGCGTCCTCTATGTTAATGATAGCAAGGCGACCAATCCCGCTTCCACGGCGCCCGCGCTGGCCGCCTATCCGCCCATTGACGGCCGCCCACGCCTGCACTGGATCGTTGGCGGGCTCGCGAAGATCGATAATCTCGATGAATGCGCGCCTTGGTTCGACAATGTCGCCGCGGCCTACACCATCGGTGAAGCGGGCCATATGTTCGCCGATCTGCTTCGCCCGCATATGGCGGTGAATGACAGCGAAATGCTATCGGCCGCCGTCCGGCGAGCCGCGCGGATCGCGCAGCCGGGCGATGTCGTGCTGCTGTCGCCAGCCTGTGCCAGTTTCGACCAGTTCCGGGATTTCGAGGCGCGAGGCGATGCTTTCGTCGCGGCCGTCGCGGCGCTGGAAGAAGGGGGCGTTGACGGTTAAAGGCGGGTTACGGGGCGAAGAAGGGGCGATCAGAATGTTCAGGGCAGGCGAACTGGTGAAGGGGTTCAAGAACCACACCGTTCCGCGTGAGCGTACGGCCCTGGCCATCTGGTTCTGGGAGATTGATCGCGTCCTCCTGTCGCTGATCGTAGCTCTGATGGCGATCGGCCTGGTTGCGGTCGCCGCCGCATCGCCGGTGGCGGCGATCGACCGCTCCACCACCGCGGTGTCTGTGACGCCGCTCATCTATTTCTATCGCCAGCTGATCTGGGTCTTCCTTGGCCTCCCCATCATGCTGGTCATCTCGATGCTGCCCCGTCAGCAGGCGCGGCGGTTGGCGCTGTTTCTGTCGGCCTTCTTCATTGTCATGCTGTTCTGCGTGCCCATCCTGGGATCGACCGTGAATGGCGCGCGCCGCTGGATCGACCTGCCTGGTTTCCGCTTTCAGCCATCGGAGTTTCTGAAGCCCGTCTATGTCGTGACCATGGCTTGGCTGCTGTCCCTTCGGGGTAAGGACATGACGCTGCCCGTTATCCCGCTGACCGGCGCGCTGACGCTGTTGATCGGGGCGATCCTGATGAAGCAGCCGGACTTTGGCCAGACGGTGATCTTCCTGGCGTGCTGGGGATGTCTGCTGCTGCTTTCGGGCGTGTCGATGCGGTTCATCGGAGCTATGGCGGGCGCGGGCCTGGCGGGCCTGGTGGCAATGTATATGTTCTATGAAAACGGCCGCCAGCGGATCAACGACTTCCTTGGCATCGGTGTTGCGCAGGATACCGGCCCCGATCAAAGCGAACTTGCGTTCCGTACCATCACGCATGGCGGATTTACCGGCGTGGGGCCGGGCGGGGGCCAGCACAAGTTCAGCCTGCCAGAAGCGCATACCGACTACATCTTCTCTGTCATTGGCGAGGAATTCGGCCTGCTCGCCTGCATCGGCATCGCCTGCGTCTATCTGGCGGTCGTGGTGCGCGTGCTGCTGCGCATGCTGGACGAGGATGATAATTTCACGATCCTTGCCGCTGCGGGCCTGACCATGCAGTTCGGGCTGCAGGCGATCATCAACATGGGCGTCAATGCCCAGATATTTCCGTCAAAGGGTATGACGCTGCCCTTTATCAGCTATGGCGGCTCCTCTATGCTGGCTCTTTGTATCGGGGTCGGCCTGCTGCTTGCGTTCACGCGACGCAATCCCTTCATGGGGCGGCATACCGTCGTCAAATGGAGTGGTCGATGAGCATTTCCCGTCACTTCGTCCTCGCGGCTGGCGGGACGGGTGGTCATATGATTCCGGCTCATGCCGTGGCCGAGGAACTGATGGCGCGGGGCCATCATGTCGCATTGGTGACGGATGAGCGGGGCGCGAAGATCCCGGGGATATTCGACCGGGCGCAGGTTCACGTGCTTCCCGCAGGCCGGATGACCAGCAATCCGAAGAGCTGGCCGGGCGCGCTGAAAGCGATCCTCGCGGGCCGCGCCATGGCCCGGCGCCTGAACGAGACCTTCCGCCCGACTGCGGTGGTCGGCTTCGGCGGCTATCCCGCCATGCCCGCGCTGCTGGGCGCGCTGGCCGACGGCATCCCAACAGCTATCCATGAACAGAATGCCGTGCTCGGCCGCGTCAATCGCCTTCTCGCCCGCCGCGTCGATGCGATCGCCACGGCCTATCCTCGCGTCGAGCGCCTTCGCGACAAATATGCGGCGAAGGTGCATCTCGTCGGCAATCCCGTGCGAGAAGAAGTGAAGGCGCTGCGCGACGAGGACTTTCCTGCTCTAACGGATGAAAGCGTCTTTCGCGTCCTCGTGATCGGCGGCAGCCAGGGGGCAAGCATTCTGTCCTCTGTCGTGCCCGACGGCCTCGGAATGCTGCCGCTCAGTTTGCGCCGCCGCCTGCAGGTGACGCAGCAATGCCGCGCCGAAGATATAGAGCGGGTTCGCCACCTTTATGCCGATCTGGAAATCCCGGCGGACCTGGCGACCTACTTCAATGATGTGCCCGAAAAGTTGAGCTGGTCGCATCTCGTCATCGCCCGCGCGGGTGCCTCGACTCTGGCGGAGCTGACCTGCGCGGGTCGTCCTGCGATTCTGGTTCCGCTGCCCAGCGCGATGGACGACCACCAGACGGTCAATGCCCGCGAAATGACGGAGGCGGGCGGCGCGCGGACCATCCCGCAGTCGCGCTTTACCGCCGTCGAGTTGGCCAAGCAGATGCAGAAGATGGCGATGGAACCTGGCGCGCTTCAGAACGCCGCCAAGCGCGCCCGTGCCTGCGGCCGTCCCAATGCGGCGCGCGACATGGCCGACCTGCTGGAAAGCATCGGCCATGCGCCCATCCTCAATGACCCGCTTCGCGTCGGCCCGCTGCCGACCAGCCTCAATCTCCAGGGAGTTCCCGCATGAAGGGTGTCGGCACCGACATCGGCACGATCCATTTCATCGGCATTGGCGGCATCGGCATGTCCGGTATCGCCGAGGTGATGCACAATCTGGGTTACAAGGTTCAGGGTTCCGACGTCGCCGAAGGCTATGTCGTCGAAGGTCTGCGCAAGAAGGGCATTGATGTGATGATCGGCCACAAGGCCGAAAATCTGGGTGATGCCGCTGTGGTCGTGACATCCACCGCCATCAAGAAGGGCAATCCCGAAGTCGATCTGGCGCTGGAAAAGCGCGTCCCCGTCATCCGCCGCGCCGAAATGCTGGCGGAGTTGATGCGCCTGAAATCGACTGTGGCGGTCGCTGGCACGCATGGCAAGACCACGACGACATCCATGATCGCAGCATTGCTGGACGCGGGTGGAGTGGACCCGACCGTTATCAACGGCGGTATCATCAACAGCTATGGCTCCAATGCTCGTCTGGGCAAGAGTGACTGGATGGTGGTTGAGGCTGACGAAAGCGACGGCAGTTTCCTGCGTCTCGATGGCACGCTGGCGGTTGTCACCAATATTGATCCTGAACATCTCGATCATTATGGCAGCTTCGACAAGGTGAAGGACGCCTTCGTCGAATTCGTTGAAAATGTGCCCTTCTATGGCGCGGCGATGCTGTGTCTCGACCATCCTGAAGTGCAGGCGATCCTGCCGCGCGTTCAGGACCGGCGCATCGTCACCTATGGTTTTTCTGCGCAGGCCGACATACGCGGCGAAAATGTCCAGCCAATCCCCGGCGGCAATCGCTTCGATGTGCAGATCCGCGAGCGAGACGGCTCGCTTCGCAGGATCGAAGGGATCGAAATGCCAATGCCTGGTCGCCATAACGTGCTGAACGCCATGGCCGCCATTGGCGTGGCGTTGCAGATGGGCATCGACGACGCGACCATCCAGACCGGCTTCGCCAAATTTGGTGGCGTAAAGCGCCGCTTTACCAAGGTCGGGGAAATCCCGACAGGGCAGGGCGTTGCGACGGTCATCGACGATTACGGCCATCACCCGGTGGAGATCAAGGCAGCCCTCGCCGCCGCTCGTGAAGGCGCAAAGGGGCGTGTCATCGCCGTGGTCCAGCCTCACCGCTTCACCCGCCTGCGCGACCTGATGGACGAGTTCCAGCAGGCGTTCAACGACGCCGACATCGTCTATGCGGTGCCAGTCTACGCCGCGGGCGAGCAGCCGATTGAAGGCGTGGACAGCGCCGAACTGGTCGCCGGTCTCAAGCGGCGCGGACATCGATCCGCCGCCACGGTGAACGGCGCTGACGATCTGGCTCGCGCCATAGCGGCGGATGTTCAGGCGGACGATATGATCGTCTGTCTCGGCGCGGGTGACATCACTAAATGGGCAGCGGGTCTCGCCCCGGCTGTTGCGGCTCGGGAAGCTGCCTGATGCCGTTGCCTCAAATTCTGGTCCTGGGGGTGGTCGCTTGACGACGACGGTCGCGCCCCTTCCTTCGGTTCGCGGGTCGCTCAAGGCTGATGCGCCGCTCGCGCCGCTCGTCTGGTTCAAGGCGGGCGGGGTGGCGCAATGGCTGTTTGAGCCAAAGGATGTCGAGGACCTGTGCGACTTCCTCGCGCGGCTTGATCCGAAGGTTCCGGTGATGGCGCTGGGCCTCGGGTCAAACCTGATCGTCCGCGATGGCGGCGTGCCCGGTGTCGTCGTGCGACTGGGCAAGCCGTTCGCCAAGGTTGAGCAGGTCGATGCTACGACGCTTCGCTGCGGGGCAGGGGCTTCTGGTATCCTCGTATCCTCGACGGCGCGCGATGCTGCTATTGCGGGCCTGGAGTTTCTCCGTTCCATTCCTGGCACCGTGGGCGGTTTCGTGCGCATGAATGGGGGCGCCTATGGTCGTGAGACCTGCGACATCCTCGTTGAGTGCGATGTGGTGCTCCGCTCGGGCAAGCGCGTGACGCTGGCGCTCGACGCGCTGGCTTACACCTATCGCCACAGCATGCTGCCCGAAGGAGCGGTGGTGGTGAGCGCCGTATTCCGCGGCATCCCCGGCGATCCCGCCGCCATCCAGGCGGAAATGGACCGCATCGCCGCCGCGCGCGAGGAAAGCCAGCCGCTCCGCAGCAAGACCGGCGGTTCCACATTCAAGAACCCCGCCGGTCACAAGGCGTGGGCGCTGGTGGACGAGGCCGGGTGCCGTGGCCTGCAACTGGGCGGTGCGCAGGTTTCAGAGAAACACACCAATTTCCTCCTCAACATGGGCGATGCCACCAGCGCCGACATCGAGGCGCTGGGCGAGGAAGTGCGCCGCCGCGTGAAGGAAAAGAGTGGCATCGAACTGGAATGGGAAATTCAGCGCGTGGGCCTGTTGGCAGATCACGCCGCTCAGGAAAATCGCGTGGGAGTGAAGAAGTGAGCCGTGGCCCCTGGCATGTTGCCGTCCTGATGGGCGGCTGGTCCGCCGAGCGGCCCGTATCCCTCTCGAGTGGCGAAGGCGTCGCCAAGGCGCTGGAATCGCGCGGGCACAAGGTGACGCGGATCGACATGGATCGCCATGTCGCCGCCCGCCTCGCGGAAGCTGATGCCGATGTCGTTTTCAACGCCCTTCACGGCGTTCCCGGCGAAGATGGCACGGTGCAGGGCATGATGGACCTGATGGGCATCACCTACACCCACAGCGGCCTCGCTACATCGGTCATCGCCATCGACAAGCAACTGACCAAACAGGCGTTGGTGCCCCATGGCATTCCCATGCCCGGGGGTCATGTCGTGACCAGCGCCAGCCTGTTCGACGCAGATCCGCTCCCACGTCCCTATGTGGTGAAGCCGGTCAATGAAGGCAGTTCGGTAGGCGTCGCGATCGTCATGCCGGAGGGCAATTACGGTTTCCCCATTGGCCGCGATGTGGAAGGGCCCTGGCAGCACTTCGACGAACTGCTCGCCGAACCCTATATTCGGGGCCGCGAACTGACGACCGCCGTGTTGGGTGAGGAAGCGCTGCTGGTCACGGAACTGCGGCCCAAGAGTGGCTTCTATGATTTTGACGCCAAATATACCGACGGCATGACCGAACATGTCTGCCCGGCGGACATCCCCGGCGAAATCAGCGAGGCATGCAAGGCGATCGCCCTTCGCGCGCACCGGTTGCTGGGGTGCAGGGGGGCGTCGCGCTCTGACTTCCGCTGGGATGATACGCAGGGTGTCGAAGGGTTGTACCTGCTGGAGGTCAACACCCAGCCGGGGATGACGCCCTTGAGCCTGGTGCCGGAACAGGCGGCGAAACTCGGCATTGATTATCCCGAACTGGTGGAGCGTATTGTCGAAGATGCGCTGAAGCAGAAGCAGGGCGCAAGGGGAGCAGGCAATGGCTGAAGCACGTATCCGGCGGGGCGGGACGGCGCGATTGGCGCGCACGGCCGGACCACGTGGTAGAAACGGACCGGGGCGGGGCAAGCCGGGCAAGCGGCGTTCATGGATTGGGCGCCTTGTCCATGCCCTCCCTGTCAGCGATGACACGCTTCAGCGGATGGCGAGTTGGGCGATCGTCGGCATTGTCGTCGCCGCGACCGCAGGCGTCGCCGCGTTGCTCGGCGTGCCCGCCATGGCCGAGCAGAAAGTCGCCCAAGTCGCTGCTAACGCCGGTTTCGAAGTGCAGAAGGTGGAAGTCCGGGGCGTTGAACGAATGGACGAACTGCCGGTCTACAACATCGCGCTCGGCCAAGTGGACCGCTCCATGCTTTCGCTCGACCTGCCCAAGGTACGGAACGAGATGTTGAAACTTGGCTGGGTCAAGGACGCGCGTATTTCGCGTCGCCTTCCCGACACGCTTGTCGTCGATATCGTGGAACGTGATCCGGTTGCGGTATGGCAGCATGATGGGCAACTGCATCTGATCGATGTGCAGGGCATCGTGCTGCAATCCGTTTCCACCGCCGCGATGCCTGATCTGCCGCTGGTGGTCGGCCCGGATGCCAACCGCCAGACTGCTGGGCTCAACAAGCTGATGGAGAATGCGCCTGCTTTGAAGCCGATGCTGGCCGGCGCGACATGGGTGGGGAATCGCCGCTGGGACTTGCGCTTCCAATCGGGGGAAACGCTTTCTCTGCCTGAAGGGGACGCGGCGTCCGCTACAGCATTGGTCAACTTTGCCCGCATGGACGGCGTCAATCGCCTGCTGGGGCGCGGCATCGTTAAGTTCGACATGCGCGATCCCGACCGCTTCGTCCTGCGCCTTCCCCAAGATCAGGCCGGCCGCAAACCCGACATCGAAGCCAAGGCAGTGGCCGCTGGCGAGGAAGGCTGACGATCATGGCGCAGCCCAAGGTCGACAAGCTCGTCACCGCGATCGACATAGGATCGTGGAAGGTGTCCGCTTTGATTGCGGGGCGCACCGAAACGGGTGAGCTGGCGATCCTGGGCACGGGTCAGCGGGAAAGCCGGGGCGTGCGCCGGGGTTTCATCGCCGACATGGAGCGCACCGAGCTTGCCGTGCGCGAAACCGTCGAACAGGCAGAGCGCGTCGCGGGCACCAATATCGAGGACGTATGGGTCAGCTTTTCCGGCGGCAGCCTGGTCAGCGACGTCGTCACGGTAGAACGCGACATGGGCGGCTACCGGGTCGAACAGCCAGACATTGACGACCTGCTCGCCACCGGCCAGCAGGGTATCGATCCCGATGGCCGGGTCGTGCTGCACGCGCAACCGACCTGCTTCACGATCAATGGCAAGGTGCCGGTCAAAAAGCCGCTGGGCATGCATGCGGACCTGCTGGGCGTAGATATCCATGTCGTGCTGGCGGATGGCGCCCCGCTGGCCAATCTCGACCTGTGCGTGCGCGGCGCTTATCTGAACGTCAACTCCATCGTTGCGTCACCGATCGCCACCGGCCTTGCCTGCCTGTCCGAAGAAGAAAGGGATCTGGGAGTCGCGCTGGTCGAACTGGGCGCGGGCGTCACCAACGTCTCGCTTTATGCCGGGGGCATGCTTGTCGGTCTGCACAGCATCCCGATGGGGGCATCCGACATCACCGACGACATTGCATCGGCTTTCGGCATCCGCCGCAGCCAGGCTGAACGGATCAAATGCTTCTATGGTTCGGCGATGCAGAACCGCCGGGATTTCCGCGACATGATCGAGATCGCGCCTCCTCATGGTGACGTCGCCGTGCCGGGGCAAAGCGCTGGCCCGAATGCGGACGGGGGCAAGATCACGCGCGCCGCGCTGGTCGCTGTGATCTGCGAGCGGCTCAATCTGTTGATGACGGAGGTCAACACGGCACTAGCTGGAATGGGATTCAATTCCCCGACCGGGCGGCAGGTGGTGCTGACCGGCGGAGGGGCCGAGTTGAAAGGCATTGCCGACTATGCGCAGGGCGCGCTCGGCCGCGCCGTTCGCATCGGCAGGCCGCGCGGCCTGGCGGCGATGCCGGAAGCGCATAGTGGCCCCGCCTTCGCGACGCTGGCCGGTCTTGCGCTTTACGGCGCATCGAACCCGGTTGATCTTAGAACGATAGCGCCCGCGCCTCAGACCGTTCATCGTATCAATCCGCCCCAATGGTGGCAGCGGATGATGCGGGCGATGAAGACGAACTATTGAATAAATCGGAAGCTGAACGAAATTTGCTGGTGAAATACACCATTTTCTGTTGCATTAATCTTCGATGACAGTTTCGCTCATGTCGCCGAAGCTGGAGGGAGCTAGTATTTATGAGCATTGAGATCAGCCCACCGCATGTGGACGAGTTGAAGCCTCGCATCGCGGTGATCGGCGTTGGCGGCGCTGGCGGTAACGCCATTGCGAATATGATCGCCGCGTCGGTTGAGGGCGTCGATTTCATCGTGGCCAACACCGACGCGCAGGCGCTCAATGCCTCGCCTGCTGAACGCCGCATCCAGCTTGGCCCGCAGATTACTGAAGGTCTGGGCGCGGGATCGCGTCCCGAAATCGGGAAGGCCGCCGCCGAAGAAACCATCGCATCTGTCGAAGATGCGCTGAACGGCGCGCATATGTGCTTCATCGCGGCTGGCATGGGCGGCGGCACCGGCACGGGCGCTGCTCCTGTCATCGCCAAGGCTGCGCGCGACAAGGGCATCCTGACCGTCGGCGTCGTGACCAAGCCCTTCACCTTCGAAGGCAACCGCCGCATGAAGTCGGCGGAAAGCGGCATCGACGAACTCCAAAAGCATGTCGATACGCTGATCGTCATCCCGAACCAGAATCTGTTCCTGATCGCCAATCCGAACACGACCTTCAAGGAAGCGTTCCAGATGGCGGATGAAGTGCTGCAGCAGGGCGTTCGCGGCATCACCGATCTCATGGTCATGCCGGGCCTCATCAACCTCGATTTCGCCGACGTCCGCTCGGTCATGGGCGAAATGGGCAAGGCGATGATGGGCACCGGCGAAGCCGAAGGCGACGGCCGTGCGCTTCAGGCGGCGGAAAAGGCGATCGCCAACCCGCTGCTGGACGGCGTGTCGATGCGCGGTGCCAAGGGCGTGATCGTCTCCATCGTCGGGGGCGAAGACATGCGCCTGATGGAAGTCGATGAAGCCGCCAACCATATCCGTGAACTGGTTGATCCGGATGCCAACATCATCTGGGGTTCGGCCTTCAATGACGGGCTGAACGGCAAGATCCGCGTGTCGGTCGTGGCGACCGGCATCGACAGCGAAGCGACCGCTGGCGCCGCGCCGCTGACCCAGCCTTTCAGCTTCGCCAGCCGTCCGGCCGTTTCGGTCCCCGCCGCTGCGGCATCGCGGCAGGCGTCTCAGCCGGCGCCTGTTCCCGCCGCAGCGCCTGAGCCGGAGCCCGAGACGCTGGAGCTGGACGTGCCCGCCGCCCCCGAGCCTGCTCCCCTCGCAGCGCCCGCGCAGCCAGCGGCTGCCACGCCCAAGCCTGCTCCGACGACGCCATCGCGCCCGGCGGCCGTCTTTTCCGACGAGGATCCGTCGCAGGATGAACTCCTGCTCGGGGCGGAGGAAGCGGAACCGGCGCCTGCGCCTGCTCCCGCACCGCAGGCTGCGCCACGGGTCGCCACTGGCGGCACCCTGTTCGAGCGTATGGCCGGTCTCACTCGAGGTGCGGACAAGAATGCAGCCGCAAGCGAAGATGCCGGATCGACTCCCGACATTCCGCGCTTCCTCAACCGCCAAAGCAATCAGTAAGGCGACTATCTTAGCCATTTATCCTGTCGAAGCGCGCCATCGATCGCATCGGGCGACCGGGCGCGCTTTTGCCTTCGGTAAATTTCCCATTCACGCATCGATCCGCTAAAGGACTTGTGTGAAACGCTCAGCTTTATGGATTCTAGGTGGTCTGATCATATCGGGGACCGCCCAGGCACAGCCCGCCCAGATTCAGGCGATCCGCCCTTCAGGCGCTGAAAATCTCAGCCGCAACCTCTCTCGCCTGGCGTCCAACCCGCGGGATGTCGATGCGCTGATCGGCGCTGGTGAAGCGGCGGTCGAGATGGATGACATGCGCGCGGCGGCGGGCTTTTTCGGGCGCGCCGATGCGATTCAGCCCAATAGCGGCCGGGTGAAGGCGGGTCTCGGACGTGTCATGCTGAAAACGCAAAACCCAGCGGAAGCGTTGAGGCTGTTCGACCAGGCGACGCGGCTTGGCTTCGGGGAAGCGACGCTGCTGGCCGACCGTGGTCTGGCCCGCGACATGACGGGCGATCAGGCAGGGGCGCAGCGAGACTATCAGGCCGCCCTGAAACGCGCGCCTCAGGACAGTGAACTGCTGTATCGTTACGCCGCTTCGCTCGGCATATCCGGCCAAGTCGATGCCGCCGAAAAGGTGCTTCAGCCTCTTCTCTATAAAAGCGATCGCGGCGCATGGCGTTATCGCGCCTTCATCATGGCGATGAACAACAAACAGAACGAGGCGCGCAAGATTGCGAGCCAGACGATGCCGCCCTCGCTCGCCTCCGCGCTGACGCCTTACATGCAGAAGATGCCCTATCTGACGCCCGCGCAAAAGGCTGCGGCGGTGCATTTCGGGCGTTTCCCCACGACTGTCGGAACCTCGATGGCGGCCGCTGCGCCCGCGCCTACCCAATCCGCACCGGTCGCGGCCGCACCGGAGCGGCCCGTCACCGTTCCAGCGCAGGCTGGCGCTCGACAGGCATTGGCTTCAAATGCGCGCGTTCAGCGGGTGAAGCCTGAGCGGCCCACGCGCTCTCCCGCGCCCGCGCCAATGCAGAGCGCGCCCACGCAGCCCCAGCCGGCGCCCGCCTCGGTCCCGGCTCCATCCTCGCTGGCGCAGACTCCTCCCCCGGTGCGCCAGGCCGAAATTCAGGGGCCGCCCGCGTCTGCCTCTGTGCCGTCCAGGCCAACTGTCTCCGCCATTCCCGCGACCGAGCCAGGCACCGCCGCCGCCACGCAGCTACCGACAACGCAACGGCCGCCAGCAACGGCAGTCGCAGCATCGGCCCCGCGTCAGCAGCCCAATCCCGAAGCGACCCGCTCGCTTGCTGACATCATCCGCGCCATTGATGTCCCGGAAGAGGAACGTCGCCCAACCGTTTCGGCTGTCGATCTGGCTGAAATTGCGGCGCTCCAGGCCGCGCAGCGCGCCGAACAGCAGGCAGAGGCAGAGGTGGCCAGAAAGGCAGCCGCCGCAGCCAAGGCAAAGGCCGCCGCCGCCGCAAAGGCCAAGGCTGAAGCGGACGCCAAGGCAAAGAAGGCCGCAGAGGAAAAGGCGCGGCTAACCGCCAATCCGTCACGCAACTGGGTCCAGATCGGCATCGGCGCGGATCGCGGCGCGCTGGCGTTCACGCTCAAGAATCTGCGCCGCAAATATGATGACGTCGCCCCGCAGGACGGCTGGGTAGCAAGCTGGGGCCGCACGAATCGGCTGCTCATCGGACCGTTCGCCAGTTTCACACGCGCCAAATCTGTCGAATCCAAGCTGAAATCCGCAGGCGCCGACGCCTTCGCCTGGCAAAGCGACGCGGGAGAGGTGGTCGAGCGACTGGGAGGGAAGTAAGAGCGTCCCCATGACGACGCTCGCTCCCTATGCATTGCACCCCGGCCGCAGTCGGGGCAGACTCCATCCCGAGGCTGGCGGAGAGATGCGCGGGCCGCGCGACATTTTTCAGCGTGATCGCGACCGCATCATCCATTCCATCTCTTTCCGAAGGCTAAGGCACAAGACGCAGGTGTTCGTATCGCCCGATGGCGATCACTTCCGCGTTCGGTTGACCCACAGCCTGGAAGTCGCGCAGATCGGCCGCACGACTGCACGCACGCTCGGCCTTAACGAAGATCTGACCGAAGCGCTTTGCCTTGCCCACGATATCGGCCATCCACCCTTCGGTCACGCGGGGGAGGACGCGCTGGAAGCGGCGCTCGATGAGCATGGCGGCTTCGATCACAACGCGCACACGCTGCGCACGCTGATGTTGCTGGAATCGCCTTATCCATGCTTTGCCGGTCTCAACCTAAGCTGGGAAATGCTGGAGGGGCTGGCCAAGCATAATGGCCCGATCGACAATCCGGGCTGGGCGATGCAGGAAGTGGACGCCCTCTTTCCGCTGGAGTTGGGCAGTCATGCCTCGCTCGAAGCGCAACTCGCCGCGATTGCGGATGATATCGCCTATGACAATCACGACATTGATGACGGCTTGCGCGCAGGTCTGCTGACGCTTGAACAGCTTTTGACCGTGCCTATCGTCAAACATTGCTGGGATCGGGTACGCGCTCGCTATCCCGATATCCCCCAGGACCGGCTGCTCCGCGAATTGGTCCGCGAGCAGATTGGCGTCATGGCGACCGACCTGATCGCATCGACGCGGGACAATATCGCCCAGGCGCGGATCGCGACGGTGGAGGATGTGCGTGATGCTGGCCGCGCGCTGGTCTGCTTCTCGCCCGGACTTGCGGCGCAGGAGCGGGAACTGAAACGCTTCATGTATGCGGCGCTCTATCACCATCCGTCGCAACTGGCCGCCGCCGATCGCGCGCGTATCATCGTGCGCGACCTGTTCCGCGCCTATCAGCAGCAGCCGCAACTAATGCCGGCGGAATGGCAGGATGATCGCCTGCTCGACGAACCGCGCCGCAGCCGCCATATCGCCGACTTCATTGCGGGCATGACCGATCGCTATGCCGAAAAACGTCATGCGGAGATTTTCGGGGAACTGGCGTTTGCCTGACTCGACCGGTTGCGTTCCATCGCGCGTCGCTCGACCTTTACTGCACGCCCGATTGAGCAATTGACGCCGCGCTGCATTTCCCGCAATGCGAAGGGGTCTCTGGCGCCCGGAAGATTCGGGCCCGGACATGATGCGGGAGAGCATGGGAAGCCTTTCAGGCCACCCCGTCGCCGAAGGAGCAACCGCCCCGGAATCTCTCAGGCCAAAGGACCGCATCGTGGGCAGGCGCTCTGGAAAGCGGACGGTATGATCGCCGTCCCACCGAAGGGGTAAGCCATCCGGTCACTTGCCGGTGGTCAAAGCTCTCAGGTTCCGTGACAGAGGGGGTGGCACACGCAACAGGTCCCATTCCGGACTGTGGCGTTTGTCGCCATTAACTCGCACGGAAAGGCCGCCCTTAATGTCCGGCAATGACGACATCGCTCATATCGAAGAAGAATTGCCGCTGCAGGACTTGCCGCTGGACGCCTGGCACCGGGCAAAGGGCGCGCGCATGGTTGGTTTTGCCGGTTATAACATGCCCATCCATTATGAAGGCATCATGGCCGAGCACGCATGGACCCGCGAGCATGCCGGGCTGTTCGACGTCAGCCATATGGGCCAGCTGCTTTTTTCCGGCGAAGGCGTGGACGACGCGCTGGAACATCTGCTGCCGAGCGACATAAGGGGGTTGAATCCCTTCCGCCAGCGGTACTCGATGCTCCTCGATGAGGAAGGCGGCATTCTGGACGACTTGATGGTCTCCCGCCTCGGCGGTGGCGCTTTTGACGGCGCGGATATTTACGTGGTCGTCAATGGCGCGACCAAATATGACGACATGGGCTGGATGATTGAACATCTGCCGGACGAGGTCGTCATGAACCATATGGACGAGCAGGCGCTGCTCGCCCTGCAGGGCCCGGAAGCGGGCGAGGTTCTTGCCAGCCTGATCCCTCAAACCGCAGACCTTCTGTTCATGCAATCGGGCCTCTTCACCTGGCGCGGCGTGCCGCTGTGGATCAGCCGGTCTGGTTATACTGGCGAGGACGGTTTTGAAATCAGCGTGCCTGGCAAGGATGTCACGCTGCTTGCAGACGCGCTGTGTGGTTTCCCCCAGGTGAAGCCGATCGGCCTTGGCGCGCGGGACTCGTTGCGCCTTGAAGCCGGTCTGCCGCTCTATGGCCATGATCTGACGCCCGCCGTCAGCACCATCGGCGCGGATCTGGGCTTTGCGATCCAGAAACGCCGCCGGGAGGAGGGGGGCTTCATCGGCCATGCCCGCGTGATGAAGGAACTGGCCGATGGACCGGGATCGAAACGCGTCGGTCTCAAGATAGAAGGCCGTTTGCCCGCGCGGGAAGGTGCGCCGATCTTCGCGGCAGGGGCGCTGGTGGGCGAAGTGACGTCCGGTGGCTTTGCTCCTACCGTGGGCGCACCCATCGCGATGGGCTGGGTCAGCCTGCCGCACAGCGCGGTCGGCACCGCGCTCGAAATCGAGGTGCGCGGCAAGCGCATCGCCGCGACCGTCGCCCCGATGCCATTCGTTCCGCATCGCTATCGCCGCAAAGCCTGATTTTTTCTTTTCCGAGGGGAGAAGCACCAAATGAGCCGTTATTTCACCGACGAACATGAATGGATCGATGTCGAGGGCGAAATCGCCACCGTCGGCATCACTGATTATGCGCAGGAACAGTTGGGCGACATTGTGTTCGTCGAACTGCCTGCCGAGGGCACGACATTTGACAAGGGCGACGATGCCGCGGTCGTGGAGTCGGTCAAGGCCGCGTCCGACGTTTATGCACCGATCTCTGGCGAAGTCGTTGAGGCCAACAGTGCGCTTGAGGATGAACCCGCGCTCGTGAACAGCGATGCCGAGGAAGATGGCTGGTTCTTCAAGCTGCGCATCACGGACACGAGCGAACTGGACGGCTTGATGAACGAAGCCGCCTACAAGAAGTTCGTCGCCGCGCTTTAACAAATATAGGCCCCTCCCTTCGCAGGAGGATGGAGACGTTGAATGCGCTACCTACCCCTTACCGACACGGACCGGCAGGACATGCTATCCGTCATCGGCGCGGCATCCATTGATGACCTGTTCGTCGATGTTCCCGCCGAAGCGCGCCTTTCCGGCAAGATTGCAGGCCTGCCCGATCATGCCAGCGAACTGTCGGTCGAGCGCCATATGGCGGCGCTGGCGCGGAAAAACCTGTCGGCGGGGGAGGCGCCCTTCTTCCTTGGTGCAGGCGCCTACAGGCATCATGTCCCTGCCAGCGTCGATCATCTGATCCAGCGCGGCGAGTTCCTGACCGCCTATACGCCCTATCAGCCGGAAATCGCGCAGGGCACGTTGCAGGTGCTGTTTGAATTTCAGACGCAGGTCGCTCGCCTGCTTGGCTGCGATGTCGCCAATGCCTCGATGTATGACGGCTCGACCGCCTGCTGGGAAGCGATCGGCATGGCGCGCCGTATCACGAAGCGCGGCAAGGCGATCCTGTCGTCGGGCCTGCACCCGCATTATGTCTCGGTCGCCAATACCATGGCGAAGTTTACCGGCGACGCGCTGGTGCATCAGGCGCCGACCCTTGATGCCGTGACTGACATCGACGCGCTGATCGCGGGCATCGACAAGGATACGAGCTGCGTCGTCGTCCAATATCCCGACATTCTCGGTCGCATTGCCGATCTGACCCCGCTCGCCGACGCTGCCCATGCAGCGGGCGCGCTACTGGTCGCGGTGGTCACCGAGCCGGTTGCGCTTGGGGCGATCAAGGCACCGGGAGCGATGGGCGCCGACATCGTCGTCGGAGAAGGTCAGTCGATCGGTGTGGGCCTCCAGTTTGGCGGCCCCTATCTCGGCCTTTTCGCCTGCAAGCAGAAATATGTCCGCCAGATGCCCGGCCGCCTTTGTGGTGAAACGGTGGACGCGGCGGGCAAGCGCGGCTTCGTGTTGACGCTTTCGACGCGTGAACAGCATATCCGCCGGGAAAAGGCGACGTCGAACATCTGCACCAATTCTGGCCTGTGCGCGCTCGCGTTCAGTATCCACATGACATTGCTTGGCGAAAGAGGGCTGCGCGAACTCGCAACATTGAACCACGCGCTCGCCTGTCAGGCTGCTGACCGCCTGACGCAAGTGCCGGGCGTGACGCTGCTCAACGACAGCTTCTTCAACGAATTCACGCTGATCCTGTCAAAGGACGCGCGCGAAGTCGTCCGCAACCTTGCGGACAGGGATGTGCTGGGCGGCGTATCGCTTGGCCGCCTGTTCCCCGACGCGCCGCAGATCGGCAACGGGCTGGTTGTCGCCGTCACCGAAACCGTGACGCCAGAGGATATCGAAACCTTCGCCAAGGCGCTTGAGGAGGAATTGGCATGACCATGCTCAAGGAAGGCCGCCCCACCGCGCCGCAAGCCGTCACCCAGTCCGATGCGCCTCCCGCGACGGTCACTGGCAACCGCGCGCTGATGCTGGAGGAAGCACTGATCTTTGAGATCGGTTCGACCGAAACAACCGGCGTCGATTTCGCCGACGCTCCCAAGGTCGTCAGCCGCCTGGGCAGCCTCGCCCGTACCGACGCCATCGGCTTGCCGGGTCTGTCGGAACAGGAAACGGTCCGTCATTATACGCGTCTGTCCCGGCAGAATTACGCCATCGACCTTGGCCTGTTTCCGCTCGGCAGCTGCACGATGAAGCACAATCCGCGCCTCAATGAAAAAGTCGCGCGGATGCCCGGTTTCGCTGATCTGCACCCGCTCGCGCCGCAATCGACGGTGCAGGGCGCGCTCGCGGTTATCCATGAACTGGCCGGATGGCTTATCAAGCTCACCGGCATGCACTCGGTCGCGATGAGTCCCAAGGCGGGCGCCCATGGCGAACTGTGCGGCCTGCTCGCGATCCGCGCCGCGCTCGAAGCCCGGGGCGACGCGCGCAGCGTCATCCTCGTCCCCGAAAGCGCACACGGCACCAACCCCGCCACGGCAGCTTTCTGCGGCTACAAGGTCGAGGACATACCCGCTACCCCGGATGGTCGTGTCGATCTCGAAGCGCTGAAGTCCCGCCTCGGCCCCGATGTCGCGGCGGTGATGATCACCAATCCCAACACCTGCGGTCTGTTCGAGCGCGATATGAAGACCATCTCCGACGCGGTCCATGCCGCCGGGGCCTTCGTCTATTGCGACGGTGCGAACTTCAACGCCATCGTCGGCCGGGTCCGCCCCGGCGACCTCGGCGTCGACGCGATGCACATCAACCTGCACAAGACCTTCTCCACCCCGCACGGCGGAGGCGGTCCCGGCTCCGGCCCCGTTGTGCTGAGCCAGGCTCTCGCCCCCTTCGCGCCGCTCCCCTTCGTTGAGCGTCAGGGCGATCAATTTGTGCTGATCGAAGAAGAAACGGCGCAGGGCCATCATGGCCAGACCTTCGGGCGCATGGTTGCCTTCCACGGTCAGATGGGCATGTTCACCCGTGCGCTGACCTATATTCTCAGCCACGGCGCGGATGGACTGCGCCAGGTCGCGAGCGACGCGGTGCTCAATGCCAACTACATCCTGCGCAGCCTCGACGATGTGCTGGACGCGCCTTTTGGCCAGAGCGGACCATGCATGCATGAGGCGCTGTTCAGCGACAAGGGGCTGGCCGAAGGCTTCACCACGCTCGATATCGCCAAGGGGTTGATTGACGAAGGCTTCCACCCGATGACCATGTATTTCCCGTTGGTCGTCCATGGTGCGATGCTGATCGAACCGACCGAAACCGAAAGCAAGGCAGCGCTCGATCAGTTCATCATGGCGCTACGCAGCCTCGCCCGGCGCGCCAAGGCGGGAGACGAGGCGTTGAAGGGTGCGCCCCATTTCGCACCTCGCCGCCGCCTTGACGAGACACTTGCCGCCCGCAAGCCGGTCCTTACATGGTCCGACCCGGCGCTGGCGCAGGCCGCAGAATGACCGGCGGGCCGGAGCCGTGGGAACCCGGTTCCGGCCCCGCTGCGGCGGACAAGCGCCATGCCCCCGCCACCGAACGCAATCGCGACGCCATCCTTGCCGTCCTGCGAGAGGAACTGCCGGCTTCCGGCCTCGTGCTGGAGGTAGCGAGCGGCAGTGGCGAACATGCGGTTCATTTTGCAGCCGCCTTGCCCGCGCTTGACTGGCAGCCCAGCGACCCCGATCCTGCGGCGCTAGCCTCCATCGAAGCATGGCGCGTTGAGGCCCGCTGTTCCAACCTGCGCCCACCCATCAGGCTCGACGCGGCGGCAGACTGGCCGATCAGGCAAGCCGACGCGATCCTGTGCATCAACATGGCCCATATCAGCCCATGGGAAGCTACCGTCGGATTGATGAGGGGCGCGGGAAGGCTTCTTCCGCTTTCGGGGCTTCTCTACCTCTACGGCCCATTTCTTCGGCAAGACGTTGAAACCGCTCCCAGTAACCTCGCCTTCGACGCCTCGCTAAAGTCTCGCAATCCGCAATGGGGCCTGCGCCGCATGGAGGATGTGGTCGCCGCCGCTGCGGTTGAAGGGTTGGTGTTTCAGAAGCTGGTCGAAATGCCCGCCAACAATCTTTCCTTGCTGTTCCGCAAGCGCCTGTCCTGAAAAGCGCTTCGACAGGCGAGATCGAAGCGGATATGGGGCGAAGCCTGATGCCCGATACGCTGCCATCCCTCGTCACGGCGGAACTCACCGCGCCCGCTGATCCTCGCGCGGCGGCGATGGCAGGCGCGTTGGCGGCGAAATATCCCGACGCATCGCGCGCCGTGCTGTTCTACGGCTCCTGCCTGCGAGAGAAGAATCTCGATGGGCTGATGCTGGATTTCTACCTGATCGTGTCGGACTATCGCGAGGCATATGGTAAATGCTGGCTGGCCACCGCCAACCGGCTGATCCCGCCCAATGTCTTCCCGTTCGAACATAATGGCCTGATCGCGAAGTACGCTGTGCTGTCGGAGGCGGACTTTGCCCGGCTGAACGGCGTGGGTGCGGACAATGTTTCTGTCTGGGCGCGCTTTGCCCAGCCTGCCCGGCTGCTCTGGGTGGCGGATGATCTCGCCCGGCAGCGGGTGGTCAGCGCCGTCGCCAGCGCCACTCCGACGCTGCTGTCACTCGCTCGTCCCATGGCGGACGCGCAGGACGCCTTATCGCTCTGGAAGGCTGGTTTCGCACTGACCTACAATGCTGAATTGCGGGCCGAGAAGAACGGGCGCTCCCATTCGATCGTGGACGCCGACCCCGAACGCTACCGCCGCTTTGGAGAGGCTGCGCTGGCTGATGGACTACCACCATCGCCAAAAGATGCGCCTGCCCGATGGCGCGAGCTTCAGCGTCGAGGCAAGCGCCTGTCGGTTATCCGCCTTGCCAAGGCCAGCTTCACCTATGCGGGCGGCATCGATTATCTGGCCTGGAAGATCAATCGCCATGCAGGCACGACGATCGTCATTAAACCCTGGCAGCGCCGCTGGCCGCTGCTCGGCGCGCTTACTCTGCTGCCGCGGCTGTTCCGGGGTGGTGCGATCCGTTGAGCGCATTGGACAGCGCCTGTGACAGGCCCATCAGCGTATAGGGTTTGCGCAGCACCTGGTGCCCGCCAAATTCCGAACTCTCCGCAATATCGCCGGCATAGCCAGTGACGAACAGCACCGGCACATGCGCGTAGGCAGCGGGCAGGGATCGGATCATTTCCGGCCCGGTCATGTCGGGCATCAGCACATCGCTGACGATCAGCCCGATGTCGCGGTGACTGGTGAGCAGCTTGGCGGCCTTTGACGGATGATCGCATGCGACCGGCAGATGGCCAAGTTCCGCCAGCGCCGCCATCGTCTGGTTCAGCACGCGGGGATCATCCTCGACGACCAGGATGCGCGTGGGTGGATGCAGCACCGGTTCCCGATCGGACAGGGGTGCTTCGCCAGTCGATTGCCCGCTGATGCTGACCCGGCGAGGCAGGTAGATCTGTACGCTGGTGCCGTGGCCCAATTCCGATTCGATGCGGATTTCACCGTGGCTCTGCCGTACGAAGCCGAAAATCTGGCTAAGTCCCAGCCCGGTGCCCTTGCCTACGGGCTTTGTCGTGAAGAAGGGTTCGAATACCCGGGCGAGGACGTCGGGGGCCATGCCGCACCCGTCGTCCGTGACGCTCAGCACGACATAGTCGCCGGCCGCGCATTCCCCGATCTCGCTTTCAGCGAGCAGCGCCTGACGCGTTTCGATGACCAGCCTGCCCCGTCCGTTCATCGCGTCGCGGGCATTGACGCACAGGTTCAATATGGCGTTTTCCATCTGGTGCTGATCGACGAAAATGTGCCAGCCGCCAGCCTGATTGTCGAAGGACACGATGATCTGGTCGCCGATCGACCGATCGATCAGTTCCGCCATGTCCCTTACCAGCATGTCGGGATCGACGGCGCTGGGCAGCAGGGGCTCGGAACGGGCGAAGGCGAGCAGGCGGCGGGTCAGCGCCGCGGCGCGGGTGGCGCCGTCCATGGCATTGTCCAGATGCCGGGAAGCCTCCTGTGGCTTCAGGCGCAATGTGCGCTTGGCCAGTTCGAGTCCGCCGACGACGACCGCGAGCATATTGTTGAAATCGTGCGCGATGCCGCCGGTCAACTGGCCCACCGCGTCCATCTTCTGCATCTGGCGCAGATTTTCCTCGGCAGCCGCGCGTTCCGCCGTTTCCTTCTTCAACTGCTCATAGGCGCTCGACAGTTCCACCGTGCGCGCCGCAACCGCAGCTTCCATGCGGTCGGCGCGCTCGGCCTCCATGTCCGCGATGCGGCGGGCGCTGCGACGCTCGGTCAGGGCTGCGTTCGCCATCCACAGGGCAAACAGGACGCAGACGAACAGGACCAGCCCGAACAGGCGCGACGTTCGATCAACCCATTGGGTGCGATTCCCCGCGAGCTTCACGGCGAGGCTGCGTTCCTGAAGCCGCCCGTTTTCGGCCTGGATCACCCGGTCGAGCAGCTTGGTGATATGTTTCAGCTCTTCCGATTTGCCCGCCTGGTGGAATTGGCCGAGGGCGGTCATCTTCTGGTCATAGGTTGTGCGCAGACCGATTTCGTTCAGCGTCTTTCCGCGCTCTTCGAATGCCTGCCGCAATTCCTGCACATTGGCCCGCTGCCATCCCGATCGGCGCGTTGCATAGGTCAGCAGTTTGAGCTGGCTCGATGCCGTGCGCCATTGGTCCTGGAACAGGCGGCCGACGTCGGGATCCAGGCTGATCACATAGCGGGCCAGCGTCACTTCGGCGCGCGCTGTCTTGGCCTCAAACGCGCGGGCGAGGGCGATAATCTCGAAACTGCGCCGCTGTTCCGTCAGCGCGCGTTCATGATCGCGCGTCGCTGTGCTGGCGCTGTAGAGCAGGGTGCCGAGCGCCCCGACCAGCAATATCACCAGGACGAGCGGAAGGAAGCGTCGCACCGCCGCCTGCCAGCCAGACTCCTGTTCTTCCATGTAATAGCTGTCCGCCATCAACCCATACATTAGTCGAACAGTATTACCGGCGAAATATCAAGGATGAAAAGGTTCCCGGATGACGGTGCACCTCGTCCGACGCTTGCGTCGCCATAGGCGGCAAGGCGCTCGCTGGCGGGGTTAACCGATTGCTCCGGTCGCCTTTCCAGCGGCCTCGAACATGCCGATGATCTGGCCCACCTGTTCGTCGCTATGCTCCGCGCACAGGGAGCAGCGCAGCAGGAACGTGCCAGCCGGTGTCGCGGGCGGGCGAGCCATGTTGACATAGAGACCCAGCTCCAGCAGCGCCTGCCACATCGCAACCGCCTGCGTCTGATCGGTCAGGATGACGGCGATGATGGCCGATTGGGGCGTTTCGGTCCCCAGCTTGAAACCAAGGTCCGTCAGGCCCTTGTGCAACCGCTGGCTGTTCTTCCAAAGATGCGCGCGCTTTTCTCCCGCATGCATCAGCTTGCGGATCGAGGTGGCGGCGGTGGCGACGACGCTGGGTGGCAGCGATGCGGTGAAGACATAGGGACGGCAGACGAGGCGCAGCACTTCGAATTTGGGGTGATTGGACACGCAGAATCCACCCACCGTGCCAACCGATTTGGAAAAGGTGCCGACGACGAAATCGACGTCCTTCTCGACGCCCTGCTCTTCATACACGCCGCGCCCGTTGGCTCCGAAAAAGCCCATGCCATGCGCTTCATCGACCAGGATCATGCAATTGGGATGCTTGCGCACCGCCGCGACCATCTCGGGCAAGGGGGCAACGTCGCCCAGCATCGAATAGACGCCTTCCAGCACGACCAGCTTCTGCGCGTCGGCAGGCAGGCGGCCGAGGCGCTTGTCCAGATCCTCGACGCTGTTGTGGCGGAAACGGACGATCTCCGCATCGCCCAGGAAGCAACCGTCATAGATGGAGGCGTGACTGTCGGCGTCCAGAATGATGTAATCGCCACGGCCCGCCAAGGTTGAGATCATGCCCAGATTAGCCTGGTAGCCGGTGGAAAACACCATCGCGCCGGAGGTGCCGTAAAATTCCTTGAGCGCCTCTTCGACTTCCTTGTGGCCCTGATAAGTGCCGTTCAACACGCGGCTGCCGGTTGTGCCGGCGCCGAATTCGTCCAGCGCCTTCTTGCCCGCCGCGACCACATCCGGATCGAACGTCATGCCCATATAATTATAGGTGCCGAGCAAGATCGTTTCCCGGCCCTTGATAATCGCCAGCGTCGGTGACTTCACCTCGTCCATGACAATCGCAAAGGGATCGCGCACGCCAGTCGCCAGCAGCGCCTCGCGCTCGGCGATCAGCGGATCGAATTTGGAAAACAGGTCGCGCGCGCCGGTCACTTCGGCGGGCGTGTGGGCGTCGGTGGCGGTTTCCGCTGCGTCTGTCATCTCATCGTCCAAATATCGGTTCGTCCCCACTTGAGCGGTGGGACGTTACGCGAATGCGCGGGTCGTTTCGCCCGCTTGCGAAAGCAGCCCGGATCAGCCCTTCAGCTTCGCCACGGCATCGACAAGCTGGCCGACGGTTTCGATTTCGGCCTGCATGTTCATCGTGATGATGATGTCGAATTCGTCCTCGATCGCGGCGACGAAGTCCATCACCGTCAGGCTGTCCCATTCCAGGTCGCCTGCAAAGGTAGTGGCCTCGCTCAGCTCGACGCCCTTCTTGTTGAAAGGCCCGATCTGCGCGGCGATGCTGTCGAAAATCTGCTGGCGATCCGTCATTATCTGTTCAAAGCTTTCCCGTGAAAGGGTGGCTTTTGCCCCCAAGCCTCGCCTCTTGGCAAGGGAATAAGGCGGCAATCGGGCAGCATCGCGCCCGATTGTGCCACCGATTTCGGCGTCAGCGGAAATTGTCGGCGTATGCCTGAATCTTCAACGTCTTGGGCGGCGTGGCGATGACGCTGTAGCAGATCCCATATTTGTCCGCATAGGCGCGCGCCGCGTCCTGCGAAGGAAAGGTCAGCTTCACCTGGCTTTGCGTATCGCCTGATCCGGCCCAGCCCGTCAGGGGATCGGGCTTTTTTGCCTCGCTCGGTGCAAATTCCAGCACCCATTTGTCGGTCCGCGCCTTGCCGGACTGAAGAGCGTTCTTCTGGATTTGATAGATGCGCGCAGCCATCGTGGCGTCAAACTCCTTGGGGCGATGGCTCCGTTGCACCAGCGCGTGTCTGGAAGTCAAGGCTTGCGGCGGGCGTCGGCGCGTTTCGTGCGCAGCGTTGCGGCGGCGCCGGCGGGATCGTCGGGCCAGGGATGCCGGGGATAACGCCCGCGCATCTCCTTGGCGACCGCGCTCCAGCTACCTGCCCAAAAGCCGGGCAGGTCGCGCGTCGTCTGGATCGGCCGCCCGGCAGGCGACGTCAGCGACAGGACAAGCGGGATGCGTTCGCTCCCGACGACCGGATGCTCGGCCAGTCCGAACAGCGCCTGCACCCGCAATTCTACCTTGGGCCCGCCCTCTGCGGCATAATCGATGGCATGGCTGCTCCCTGCGGGCGAGCGGAAATCCGGCGGTGCGAGCCGGTCGAGCTGCTGCTTGCCGTCCCAGCCGATCAGGCCTTCCAGCACCGCCGACAGTTGCGACCTGTCGATGTCGGACAGGCGCCGCTTGCCTGTGAGCAGGGGCGGGAGCCATTCGTCGAGGTTGGCGAGCAGCGCTGCGTCCGAAAGCGCCTCGATCCCGGCGAACCCCGCCCGCATCCTGAGTGACCGCGCGGCCTCCGACCAGGGCAGCAGGTCCAGCCCGCCGCGCCTTACGCCGTCCAGCAGAGCCGCCGCGACTGCTTCAGGGTCCGGCCGGTCATCCGACCCGGACGAAAGCCTTATCGCGCCCAGCCGCCTTTCGCGCAGGGCCTCTATCCCACCGGTCTCGGGCCGGAAGCGCACGGTGCGATGTTCCGCCACCCGGCTGCTGAACAGGGCGAACACATCGCCCTCGTCGATCGGAGCGGCAGACAATATCCGCGCGCCCGCAGCGCTGCCCTGCACTTCGCCAACCGCTAGCCACTCCTCCCGCGCGAGCGGGCTGGCGGGGTCGAGCCGGAACCCGCGTCCGCCCACGCTGGCCCAGTCCGCGCCGTCCGCGGATCGGCGCTTTGCCACCCGGTCGGGGAAGGCGAGGGCGAGACAAAGGCCGATGGTCCTGTCTCCCTTCCCGCCGCTGGAAGGGGTTGGCGTGGTTTTTATCAGGCCAGCCCATCGCCTCGCCATCGCCCGTGCCGCGTCCGCCCGCTTCCCGGCTTCCCGCCGCCATCGCATCCGCCGTTGCGTCAGGTCGATGTCCTGCCCACCGACTCCGCGCTCACCCAGCAGCACGGCTACATCAGCGGCAACCTCCGCCAGCCCCATCTCGCCCGCCCGAACCAGCATATGGCCGATCCGCGGCGCGAGCGGCAGCCGGGCCAGCGCCTTGCCATGCGCCGTGATCCGTCCGTCTTCATCCAACGCTTCCAGCGCCGTAAGCCGCGTTCTCGCTTCGCTCAGCGCAGCGGCGGGCGGCGGATCGAGCCAGCGCAGGCTCGCCGCATCGCTCACCCCCCAAAGCGCGCAGTCGAGCAACAGGCTCGACAGGTCGCTTTCCAGAATTTCCGGCGGGTCGAAGGGCGGCATACCCGCCGTCGCCGCCGCTTCCCACAGGCGGTAGGCTACACCTGGCCGTTGCCGCGCCGCGCGTCCTGCCCGCTGCGTCGCCGCCGCCTGGCTCGCCCGTTCGGTGACAAGGCGCGTCACGCCAGCCGCCCGGTCATAGCGCGGACGGCGCGCCAGTCCTGAATCGATCACGATCCGCACGCCATCAATGGTCAGGCTGGTTTCGGCGATGGATGTCGCCAGAATGACCTTGCGCAGCCCCTCGCGCGATGGCCGGATGGCGGCGCGCTGGGCCGCGGGGTCGAGGCTGCCGTGCAACCGATGCACTTCTACGCTTAACCCCTCCAGCCGTTCCGCCGTCCGCTCGATCTCGCCGACGCCGGGCAGGAAGGCGAGCAGGTCTCCTTCGCTTTCTTCCGCCAGCGCGCGCCGCACGGCCGCAGCCATCTCGTCCTCGATCCGCCTTTCCGCCGCCCGGCCCAGATGCCGCAGCTCCAGCGGCTGTATCCGCCCCTCGCTCTCCAGCACTGGCGCGTTGTCCAGCAAAGCCGCGAAGCGCGCGCCGTCCAGCGTCGCCGACATCGGCACGATGCGCAGGTCCGGTCGCAACGCCCCCTGAGCATCCAGCGCCAGAGCCAGGCCGAAATCGCTGTCCAGGCTCCGCTCATGCACTTCGTCGAACAGCACCGCCGACACGCCCGACAGTTCGGGATCATCCTGTATCCGCCGCACGAAAATGCCCTCGGTCAACACCAGGATGCGCGTTCTTGCCGACTGCTTGCTGTCCATGCGCGTTGCATAGCCGACGGTTCCACCCGCTGCCTCGCCCATCAGTTCGGCGATGCGTTCCGCCGCCGCGCGGGCCGCCAGCCTGCGGGGGGACAGCAGCAGGATCTGGCCCGTGCACCATGGCTCGTTCAGCAGGGCAGGGGCGACCGCTGTCGTCTTGCCCGCGCCGGGCGGCGCGACGAGCACGGCGCTGCTTCCCTTGCGCAGCGCATCCAGCAGCCGGGGCAGGACATCATATATGGGCAGCGGGGCGTTCATCCTGCGTCCCTGTCGCGCCAATCAACCGTCAGCGCAAGCCATCGAACCCGCCCGGCATGCCACCGATTTGCGTGGCTATCCAAAAAGCAGGGCGCGCACTGGATTCTTCGGGTCCAGCAGCATCTTGGCCGTCAACCCCAGGGACATGACGATCAACAGCGGCCGGATCAGCTTGCTGCCGAACCGCATGGCCAGATGCGACCCGATCTGGCCGCCGGTGATGCTGCCCACCGCCATTGCCAGCCCGGCGACCCATATTACATGGCCGCCTGCGATCATCGTCATCAGCCCGGCGATGTTGCTCGCGAAGTTCGCGGCCTTCGTCTGCGCGGTTGCCCGCACCAGCCCCAGCCCGCCTAGCGCCACGAATATCGTCGTGTAGAATGCGCCCGCGCCGGGGCCGAAAAAGCCGTCATAAAAGCCGATCCCCCCGATCAGCAGGCTCAGCGCGACGATGCCCACCCGGCTGTGCCGATCCATCTCGCTCACCTTGGGGGAAAAGGTGAAATAGGCGGCAAGCGCAATCAGCAGCGCGGGCATCAGTCCCGCCAGAATTGCGGGGCTCACGCGTTGGATCAACCATGCGCCGCCTACCGACCCGATAAAGGCGGCGATGATCGGCCAGCGAAAGGCTTTCAGATCCATATGTCCCGCCCGTGCATAGGCAATGCATGCGCCGAAAGTGCCGAGGGAGGATTGCAGCTTGTTGGTGGCCACGGCGGGCACGGGCGGCACCCCTGCGGCGAGCAGCGCGGGCAGGGCGATCAGGCCGCCGCCGCCCGCCATGGCGTCGATGCACCCGGCGACCAGCGCGGCCGTCATCAGGAAAGCCAGAGTTTCGGGAGATAAGATCATGTAAGGCGCGCCCCGCTCATCCTGCCGCCTGCCCGAGCTTGCGAACGCAAATCGGCGGGACGTATCATGATACGATCGGGAAGCTGCAATTCCTCAATATGCGCGTGCAATCGCGAACTCGACCGCCTCTGTCAGCGCCGCCTTGGCGCTACCCGGATCGAACTGACCCAGTGCGTCAATCGCCCGCTGACCATAGAGCCGTGCCCGCGCCAGCGTGTCGTCGATCGCGCCGGTCTTGCGAAGCAGCTGCGTTGCATGCGCCAGGTCCTCGTCGGCCACCCGGTTGCCTGCGATAGCCTGCTTCCAGAAAGCGCGATCCTCTTCGACGCCGCGCGCATAGGCCAGGATCACCGGCAACGTCACCTTGCCATCGCGGAAATCGTCGCCTGCATCCTTGCCCATGGTCGCGCCGTCCGATTCATAATCGATGGCGTCGTCAATCAGCTGGAATGCGATGCCCAGGTTGCGGCCATAGACGTCCAGCGCCTTTTCCTCCGCCTCGTCCCGGTCCGCGACGACCGCCGAAATCCGGCATGCGGCGGCAAACAGGGCGGCGGTCTTTGCCCCGATAATGTCCAGATACTGCTCTTCGCTGGTGTCGATCTTGCGCTGGGCGCTCAGCTGGTTGACCTCGCCCTCGGCGATCACGGCCGACGCATTGGACAGAATTTTCAGCACCTTGAGAGATTCAGCCTCGACCATCAGTTCAAATGCGCGGGAAAACAGGAAGTCGCCGACCAGCACGCTGGCGCTGTTGCCCCAGATGATGTTGGCGGTCTTTCGGCCCCGGCGCAGGCCCGATCCGTCCACCACATCATCATGCAGCAGCGTGGCGGTGTGGATGAACTCAACCGCCGCGGCCAGCTTGTAATGACGGCTTCCCGCATAGCCAACCAGCTGCGCGCAGGCGAGCGTCAGCATCGGCCGCATCCGTTTGCCGCCGCCTGCGATCAGATGCCCAGCCAATTCGGGGATCAGCGGGATGCGAGACTGCATCCGGTCCAGGATTACGGCATTCACATGGTTCATGCCCTGGGCGACCAGCGCCATCATTGGGGCAAGCGAAGGCGCGCCGTGGGCGCGGCGGATAGGATGGACATTGCCGGAGGCGGGTGCGGTCATGACCCGGCCCATGTGGCGGCGCAAAATGCAGATGGCAAGCGGGAATAGCTTGCGCGCGGCGCGGTATGGCGCAAAAAGCGCGCGAAGATTGGGAGGACAGGCGTGGACGAGACTTTGAAACGGTATCGCGAGAGCATCGACAATATCGACGCTGCGCTCGTGTTCATGCTCGCCGAGCGTTTCAAGGTCACCCAGGCGGTCGGCGAATATAAGGCTACCCACGACCTGCCGCCTGCCGACCCGGGCCGCGAGGAACGCCAGATCGCCCGTCTGCGCCAGCTTGCGACCGACGCCAATCTCGATCCCGACTTTACCGAAAAATTCCTGCGCTTCATCATCGACGAAGTTATCCGCCATCATGAACGGCTGCGCGAAGGCTGAACGTCGCCCTATTGGTCAGGCTGGCTCGTTCACCATCTCGCGCTTGCCCTGGGACCGTCCCAGAAGCACGCCTACCAGCGCCAGCCCGAATCCCGCCACCTGAACCGGCCCCAGCCGCTCGTTGAACAGCAGCCAGGCTTCGATAGCGGCCAATGGCGGCACGAGCAGCAACAGCATCGACATGCGCGTCGGCCCCTGTGTCCGGACCAGCCAGATCAGCAGCGACAGCCCGCCCGCCGACAAGCCCAGCACCGACCAGCCAAGCCCCATCCATAGCAATGGACTATTGTCCCAGCGCATCTCACCGACCGTCAGCACCGCGCCGATGGCGACCAGCGCTCCGCCTGCATTCTGCACAGCGCCCGAAATCCAGATGCCGTCGCGCGCGATCGAACCGCGCTGCACCAGCGTACCGCCGGTCATCCCGATCACTGCGACCAATCCGGCAATGGCAGGGATTAGCGGAATGCCGCCCACACCGGATCGCTCGATCGCTGGCAAAAGTACGCAGGTCACGCCTGTAATTGCGATGGCAAGCCCTGCCCATGCGCGGCCCAGCAGCCGGTCGCCCAGCAGGGCTACGCTCGCCACCGCGACCATCAAGGGTTGCAAAGCGCCCAACAATGCCATGATTCCCGCCGGCATGCCGTTATAGACGGCCCACCAACTCACCGTCAGATAGACGCCATGCAGCATCGCGCCTGCAACGATGTGCAGCAGTAATCGCTTCCCGCGGGGCAGTTTCTGTCGTGCGCTCAGGGCGATCATGCCCAACAGCACCGCCGTCAGCGTCAGCCGGATGCTCAATATCAGTTCGGGCGCGCCGTGCGGCGCCATCCCGCGCGCGACGATAAAGCCTGTGGACCAGATGAGGACGAACAACAGTGACGCGCCGATTGCGATCATTCGCGACCGGCCCGGATTGCCGCCCCGCCTGCAAAGGGGGTAATCGCCACCAGCAGCAGCGACGCTGCCCCCAGGAATTTGAGCGCCGCGCCGCTGCCATCCCCCAGCGTTCCTGCGCCGAAGATCAGTAGCGGCACCGCCAGCGGCAATGCCAGCAGCCCCGACAGCGCGCCGCTGGACCGCAGACCCGCCGTCAGGCTTGCGACCAGCAATCCCAGCGCAGCCAGCGCCGGGGTCCCGATCAGCAGGCCCAGTTCCAGCAGCCCGATCGTTGCCGCATCCAGCTTCAGCAGCGCCGCCGCTGGCAAGGTTGCGATCATCAGCGCGGGGCCGAAGCCAAGCCAGTGCGCGATCAGCCGCGCCAATATCACCATCTCCTCGCCAATGCCGCGCAGGGCGATCTGGTCCAGCACGCCAGCGTCCCTATCCGGCGCGATCAATCGATCGACCGGCAGCAGACTGGCCAGCAGCGCCGCGATCCACACCATGCCTCCGCCCGACCGCCGCAGCAGCGCCGCGTCCGGTCCGACCGCGAAAGGATAGAGGCTGGCGACCAGCAGCAGGAAGGCAATCGGCAACCACAGCCCCGCAGACTGCCAGGCCTGCCGCAAGTCTCGCGCGGTGAGCAGCAGGATCAGCCTCACCCAGCATCCTCCGCCAGATAATCGGCAAGCGCGATGGTTACGGGAGCAGCCACTGGCAACGGCTGATGCGACGCCGCCACAACGATCCCTCCCGTCGCCAGATGCGCCTCCACCGCAGCGCCCAGCAGCGCCAGCGACGCGTCGTCCAACCCGTTCCCCGGCTCATCCAGCAGCCATATCGGTGCGCCGCCGGCAATCACCCGCGCCAGCGAGGCGCGCTTGCGCTGCCCGGTCGACAGCATCCGCACCGGTATGTCGCGGATCGGTCCCAGCGCCATCGCGTCCATCGCCCGGTCCAGCGCCGCCGTATCCGCGCCATCCAGTCGCGCCCAGAAGCCCAGCGCCGTTTGCAGCCTGTCCTCCATGTCCAGCGCGAGCCGTTCGTCGGCCAGCGCGATCCGCCCGCGCCGCTCGATCGTGCCAGCCACCGGCCGCAGCAGCCCGGCGCAGATCCGCATCAGGCTTGACTTGCCGACGCCATTGGGGCCGCGCAGCAGAGCGCTTCCGCCTCGTTCGAGCGCCAGGTCCACCCCCCTGAACAGCAGCCGCCCGCCGCGCGCGCAGGCAATGCCCGACAGGCGCAGCGCCGCATCGCTCATGGTGCGACCATGTCCTCCAGAACCTGCATGTCCACGTCGGAAAGGCCGAAATGATGACCGATCTCATGCACCACGACATGGGTGATCAGTGCATCCAGCGGCACGCCCGTCTCTACCCATTCATCCAGCAGCGGCCTGCGGAACAGGTGCACGGTCGGTGGGCTGTCTCCGGTCTGCACCGGTTCCCCGACGGGACGGCCGCTGTATAGGCCGGTGAGGCCAAAGGGATCGTCGATCCCCATTTCCTTCAATATCTGCTCGTCGGCGAATTCCTCCACGAACAGCACGACGTTGGAGAGATGCGACCGGAACGGATCGGGCAGCCGCGCCAATGCCTCCAGCGCCAGGCTTTCTATCCGTGCGCGCGTCGGCGGCAAAAGAAGGGGTTGACCATTGTCAGACATGGCTGCGACATAGGCGAAACAATAATATGAGGATAGGGCCATGATTGGTAAACTGTCCGGCGAAGACCGGGATCGCGAACTGGCCGACCTTCCAGAATGGACGGTGATAGCGGAGCCGGAAGGCATCCGTCGCCGCTTTGTTTTCGCCGATTTCAATGCTGCCTTCGGTTTCATGACGCGCGTTGCGCTGCTTGCCGAACAGGCGAACCATCATCCGGAATGGTTCAACGTCTATAACCGGGTCGATATCACCCTGACGACGCATGATGCGGGCGGGCTTTCCCGCCGCGACATCGACATGGCGAAGGCGATCGACGCGCTGCTCGCCTGATCGGTCGGATCACTCCGGCCTGGCTTCGATATGATCTTCATAGCCATGCAGGGCGGCGATGACAGCCGCATCACCGGCATAGCGCCGCCGCAGCATCGCCAGCTTCGCATCGGTGCCGGTGCATAGTTCGGCGATATTTTCGATCAGGAATACGCGGCGTTCGCTGTCATAGGGTTCCTCGCCACGGAAATGGTCGCATCCGTCACGGTCCACCATGAAACTGGTGACTTCCTGGGGAAAGGGCATCGGCTGCACGGCGTCCGGGGAAGGAGGAAGGTCCAATGCGTTCATCGGCGCGGGTTGTGCCCGCACGGTGACTTCTGGAGAAGGCCGCTGCCGTGCGCCGACCACCTCGATCGGTTCGCCCTCTATGGCGTTGAAGGAAACCATGGGAGGCGGCGCAACCGCATTGTCGGCGGACACGGCATCGCCAGACGCATCACGGCAACCCGCCGCCAGCGTCAGCATCATCACCAATGGAAACAGTCCCACCCGTGCGCCCACCGATTTCCTCCCGCAATATGGCAATTAGATCAGCGACATGCGGAAGTCGCTGTTCCTCTTCATCGAGAATCGCCATGAATGCGGCTTGCCTATAGGCCCGCACGCTCTCTTCGGGAAGGCGGCTTGCTGCGGGCAATGCGGAAATTACGATATCCAGCAGGCGCTCGACACCATGAAGGCGTCCCCACAAATAGTCATTCTCACGGTAGGCCCTGCTAAAGAATGCGCCGAAGTTATTGAATTCTATCCCCTTTAATGTCGCTTCCGCCCCGCCTGAGCGGATCGCGCTGCAATCCTCCGGCGAAATCCGGTCCACCTTCACCGGATCATATTCATCCATGGCGTGGCCCTGAAGCAACGGTAGGGTCGCGATGTCGTAAAAGGGAAAGCCGAGATAGGCGAGCAGCATGGTACGCCGCTCCGCCTTGGGCAGCCCGGCCAGCGCCTCCGCCAGCATCATGTCCGCCGTGCCGTCTCGCTCATCCAGGCCCCGTGCGTGCGCGATGGCGTCCAAAGCGGCTGCGGGATTGTTAGGCAACTCCTTGGCAGCCGACCGGATTGCGTCATTGTAGAAATCCGTGCCCTCGCATTCGGTATAATGGGCCAACGCCTCATATATGGCGTCATGCATCTTCTGGACTGCGGAATCGCCTTCCTGCGATCCCACCTCCAGCGTATCGGCCAGCCGCCGCGCCAGGAAACGCAGCCGCCGTATACGAAAGGAAAGATCGTGGGTGCGAAAGAACAGCACCGGTGGCGAACCCGGCCCGACATCCTCAGTCAACCGATCCGCGCCGATCGCCCGGACATGCGACCAGAGCGCTTGCCGGTAATTTTCGCGCATCAAGGGGCTTTCCTCATCGCTCAGGCGAAAAAGCAGGTCGGCAAGGTCCTCGACAATGCCCGACAGTTTCAAATGCCCATAAGCGGGAAAGGCGAAGCCCGCTGAATTGGCCGCGCGCTGCCGCGCCTTGGCCCGCCAGGCGAAAAGCCGCGCCGCGGTGGGGCGGTCCAGAAACAGCATGCCGCCCATCGCGCTTTCGACTTCCGCCTCAATTCCCGGCCGCAGCGCGTTCAAAATGCGCACCACCCGGCGGATACGGGATGAATGCCGGTCGATCGCGTCCAGATTGTCGCGGATTGGCTGTTCGCGCGGAATGTCGCTCAGGGCGCCGAATATGGTGCGGAAAAATCCCGGCAACGGGGCATTCTCTCCTGTCGCCTCCTCCTGCTGGTCGCCCTCGCGGTTCAGCCGGACGGATCGGTGGCCGGGCTTGGGATCGATATAGACGAACCGCCGGTCTACCTCGCGCCGCGCCGGCCGGTTGCGTAGCGCCCCGATCGCCTGGGCAAAGGGGGCGTTTGCCAGCACCGATCCATCGATCAGCACGGCGTCCTCCGCCGTCCCGCGCGCCGCATGTCGTGGCAATGCATGCGCCAGGAACGCATCGCGCGTCGGCCAGGCGCGATGACGGCGTTTGAGCACCCTGTCCAGTTCGCGCACGGTGAACGGAGGGAACGCGCCTGGAAAGCTCGCCGTCGCCCGCGCGGCAAAGACCAGTTCGGCCGGATCGGCAAAGACCCGCTGACCCCGGCCGCGTGCGCGAAAGCCGATCGACAGGCGATGCTCTGTCTCCACAACCTGGGGCGGGCTGTTGAGATTGAGGCTTTGCGGATGCCCCTCGAAATCGGTGACCGTGACGAACAGGTCCAGCGGATGTCCTTCCGGCAGCAATGGCGGCCCCCGTTCCGCCTTCTCCATGGCGTCGAACGCATCCAGGATCATCGCCGTGAATATCTCGCCGCCAAAGGGGGGCTCGAACCAGCGCGATCTGATGAAATTGGACAGCTTGTGCCGCACCTCCTCGCGCGTGTCCGGGGCGACCGTGCGCTCTACCGTATCGCCGGGATGCCGCGCCGCCATCCAGACGAGCGGGGTGGCCCAGAATTTGGTGATCCGCCGCGCTGGCCGGGCGTCAGGGTCCAGCAACTGCTCCACATCGGCATTTTCCAGCCACAGGTCGGTCAGCGGCTCCAGTGACTGGCCGGTTTCTATGGCCTGGGCCAGGAATATGCCGTTGATGCCGCCCGCGCTCGCCCCGGCGATAATGTCGGGCATTACCCGCAGACGAATACCGCTCGCCGCCTCAAGATCCTCCAGCAACTTGCGATATATGGCCTCGCTGCTGTTTCCGCTGCTCGCTCCATCATGGAAACCGCGACTTGCCCGTGCCAGTCGCCAGATCTCCTTGGTGATGCCGTGCATGTAGACGGCCAGGCTGATCCCCCCATAGCAGACCAGCGCAAGGCGCAGTTCGCGTTCCTTCATGTGGCGAGCATCCCCCTCATAGCTGGAGCTCCGCCCAGATCGGCAGATGGTCGGACGCCTTGCGCGCCGCCGCGCTGTCATGCGCCCCGCAATCCACCAGTTTCAGCTTCGCGCAGTGCATGATCCGGTCCAGTTGCGCCACCGGTCGCTGGGCATGGAAACTCCGTCCGCAAGGTGCGAAATCATAATGGCGGGCGAAATCCGCCAGGCATCCGCGCCCCGCGCTCCATTCGTTCAGATCGCCCATCAGGACTGTCGGCATCGCGTCGCGCATCCCCGCCGCATGGATGACCGCCGCCGCCTGCTTGCGCCGCCACAGACCCGAAAGGTCCAGATGCATGCCGAAAATCCGCACCTTTGCATTACCCAGCGTTATTTCCGCCATGATCGCGCCGCGTGGCTCCAGACAGGGCAGGTGCAATATATCATGCACGCCTATGTCGGCTTCCTTGCGCACCAGAATGGCGTTGCCGTGCCAGCCCATGGAATCGGCCTGTACGTCGAGCGGCACCGGCTTATAGGGGCTGGCGGCCTCCAGCAGCCATGGGGGTATTGCCGCTGATCGAACGCCGAACCGCCGGTCAGCTTCCTGCAGGGCGATGATGTCGGCATCGACTTCTGATAGTACCTCCAGCACCCGCTCGGGACTTCGGCGGCGGTCGGTGCCAATGGCTTTGCGAATATTGTAGCTGGCAACGCGAATAGGCTTCATGGTGAAACAATGCGCCACATTGCGATGAGTTTCCAGCGCTCTCCCGCAACCGCTGCAACTTATGTCTGGTTGGGATCGGGCTGTTTCCGGGTCGTCGCATCCTGTTCTTTGTTCTTGAAACGTTCGCATCATGCCGCCATACCGGCATACTCCGGCTGACGGAAAGTCGAGACGCCTCGTTCCCGGGCGGAAGATGAAAAGAGTTTTGGATGGCAAAGGCAAAACGCAAATTCGTCTGCCAGCAATGCGGCACGCTTTCCTCTCGCTGGCAGGGCCAGTGCGATGATTGCGGCGAATGGAACAGCATTATCGAAGAAGCGGGGGAGACGATCTTCTCGGCCCGGCATGACCTGCAAAGCGGCGGGCGCGCACTGACTCTCGTCGGCCTGGATACCCAGGTCGAACTGCCGCCGCGCACCAGCACCGGCATTGCCGAGTTCGACCGGGCGTTGGGCGGGGGATCGTTCCCGGTTCGGCGACCTTGATCGGCGGCGATCCCGGCATCGGCAAATCCACCCTGTTGCTTCAGGCCGCCGCCCGGATCGCTGCGCGGGGTCTTTCCGTCGCTTATATCAGTGGCGAGGAAGCCGCCGATCAGGTCCGTCTCCGCGCCCAGCGCCTGGGTCTCGGCTCCGCGCCTGTCCAACTTGCCAGCGCCACGTCCGTCCGCGACATATTGACCACATTGGGGGAGGGGGATCCGCCCGCGCTGCTCGTCATCGACTCTATCCAGACGATGCACAGCGACCTGATCGAGGGTGCGCCGGGCACCGTCAGTCAGGTCCGCGCCTCGTCGCAGGAACTGATCCGCTTCGCCAAGCAACGGGGCACCGCCGTCATCCTGGTCGGTCATGTGACCAAGGACGGCAGCATTGCCGGGCCTCGCGTGCTCGAACATATGGTCGATACGGTGCTCAGCTTCGAAGGGGAGCGTAGCCACCAGTATCGCATCCTGCGCGCCAGCAAGAACCGCTTTGGTGGCACCGACGAAATCGGCGTTTTCGCGATGGTGGCAGAGGGCCTGGAGGAAGTCGCCAACCCCTCCGCGCTGTTCCTGACGCATCGTGACGAGAATGTGACCGGCGCAACGGTTTTCCCGGCGCTTGAAGGCACGCGCCCGGTTCTCGTCGAGATACAGGCGCTCGTCGTTCGCCTGTCCAGTGGGGCCACCCCGCGCAGAGCCGTGGTCGGTTGGGACAGCGGCCGCCTCGCCATGGTCCTTGCCGTGCTGGAGGCGCGCTGCGGGCTCAGCTTCTCGACCTGCGAAGTTTATCTGAACGTCGCGGGCGGCTATCGTCTGTCCGATCCCGCCGCCGATCTTGCCGTCGCCGCCGCCCTCATCTCGGCGCTTGCCGAACGCCCCGTGCCCGCTGACCTTGTTCTCTTCGGCGAAATTGCCCTGTCGGGGGAAATTCGACCTGTCGCGCATGCTCCGCTGCGTCTGCGGGAATCCGCGAAGCTGGGCTTCGAACGCGCATATGTCCCCGCAGCGGTCGCTGATGGGGTGCAGGGGATCGCCATCAGCGGCTATCGCGGATTAAGCCAGCTGGTTGACCAGATGCTCGGGCGCGGATAGCCCGGCGTCCATGAACGCCGTCGATATTCTCGTCCTGCTCGCCATCGGCGGCTGCGCCGTCCTGGGCCTGCTGAATGGTTTCGTATCCGAAACATTATCGCTGATCGCCTGGGTGCTCGGCATCTTCGCCATCCGCCTTTTCCACAGCTCCGCCACCGAACTGCTCACCCCCTTTGTAGGAACGGATAGCGGCGCTGCAATTCTTGCATTCATTTTTGTTTTCGGCATCACCTTCGGCGCAGGAAAACTCCTCGCCCACGCGATCGGCCGCCGCACGCGCCAGTCCGTACTCGGCCCTGTCGATCGAGTCCTCGGCGGTGGATTCGGCGCGGTCAAGGGACTGATCGGCGCGACGCTCGTCTTCCTCGCGCTCAGCTTGGTCTACGACACTCTCTATGGCAGCGCGGCCCGCCGCCCGGACTGGCTCTCCGACGCTCGCACCTATCCCCTGCTTAACGCGAGCGGTCAGGCGATCAGCGAATTCGTCGCCGAACGCCGCGCCCGGAAACCCATCGACTAGGCTACAGCCATCCTTTTGCCCGATAGGCTTCCACCGTCGCTTTCAGCCCGTCCTCAGTTGGGACTTTCGGCGTCCACAGCCTCTTTGGCGGCTGCTTTCGCTTGGTCACCACCCAATCGGGATGGCAGAAATAGTTGACGCGATCCTGGGTCAATTTCGCGCCCTTGCCACGCAGCATCCTGTCCAGCCGCGCGCCTAGGCTCAGCGCCCAATTTGGAGTGGCGAAGGTCTTGACGGGGCGACCCATCGCCAGGCCGACCGCCTGACCGAACTCCAGATGGTCCCACCCGCCGGGCGTGCCATCATCAACTTCGTAGCAATGAGCCAGGCTAATTTCCTTCTCGCCCGCAAGCACCAGCAGCAGCCGCGCCAGATCGCTCACCTCAATCAGTGAAAGCCGTCCCGCCGGGGGCAGCAGCATGATGCCGCGCTTGGCCATTCGGAAAAGCTCCAGCATTTCGCGATCGCCGGGCCCGTAAATTGCCGGCGGCCTTACGATCGTCCAATCCAGTCCACTCGCTTTTACATGCCGCTCGGCCAAACCCTTGGACCATCCATAATCGGACAGTTTGGGCTCGCGTGCCGCCAGCGAAGACACATGAATGAGCCTTCGCACGCCGCGCTGCCGCATGGCGTCGATCACCGCCATCGTGCCGCGAGCATTTCCTGCTTCGAAGCCATCGCGGTCCGCTGCGTTCACGGTCCCAGCGATGTGGATCACGACGTCGGCATCTCGCACCAGCGTATTCAACGCCGCGCGATTCTCAAGTGAGCCCGGCACCCATTTCAACCGTCCACGCGGCGGTTGCGCCTTGCGTGTGATCGCGGTCACATGATGGCCTGCTTCCAACGCCTGATTAAGTGTCTCAGCGCCGACGAATCCCGTCGCGCCGGTCATTGCAATGCGGAGTTTCATAGAATGTCAGACCATCGCCATATGATCGCGATGGACCAGCACGGAACGGGGCAAATGACCCAGCAATGTGGCGATATCCTCGCTGCGCTTGCCTGCAACCAGCGCGGCTTCCTCGCTGTCATATTCGCTTAGACCGCGTGCGATAACTTGCCCTTCGGGCCCGACGATATCGACGACATCGCCACGCGCAAAGGTGCCTTCAATCCTGGCTACCCCCGCAGGCAGCAGGCTGTTGCCGCGTCCCAGCGCTTGTTCCGCGCCCGCATCGACGACGATCCGTCCGCGTACCGTCAGCCGACCAGCGAGCCACCCCTTGCGTGCCCGTTTTGCAGGCGCCGCCAGGAAGATCGATCCTCGTCCGCCGTTGCTCCAGTGGGATAGGGGACTGTCCACCTTCCCGGAAATGATCGCCAGATGCGCGCCCGCGCCGGTCGCTATGCGCGCCGCCTCGATCTTGGACGTCATGCCGCCCGATCCCATGCCGGACGCAGAGCCGCTGTCGGCCATTGCCGTGATCCGCGCTTCGATGCGCTCAATTGTCTCTATCAACATGGCGCTCGCATCGACATGCGGGTTCGCGGTGTAAAGCCCATCGACGTCCGAAAGGAGTACGACCGCGTCGGCCCGTGCAGCCTGTCCGATACGCGCCGCCAGCCGGTCATTATCGCCAAAGCGAATCTCAGCCGTGGCCACGCTGTCATTCTCATTTACCACTGGCACGACGTCCAACGCCATCAGGCGCTCCAGGGTCGCGGAAGCATTAAGGTAACGGCGCCGGTGTTCAAGATCGTCCAGCGTCACCAGCATCTGCGCCGCCGTTATACCTTTTTCCTGCAGCAGGCGTGCCCAGCATTGCGACAATGCGATCTGCCCGGTGGCGGCCGCTGCCTGCGCATCCTCCAGGCTGCCGCGTCCGCCCTTTGGCAGCTTCAGCCTTCGAGCGCCCAGCGCGATTGCGCCGGAAGACACGATGATGATCTGTTGCCCGGCGATCTTTCGAGCGGCGATGTCTTCGATCAGCGTGCGCAGCCATGCTTCCCGCACCTCACCAGTCGGATCGACAAGCAAGGCTGACCCGATCTTGACGACGAGACGACGGATTTGGGAAGGGGGGAAACCGGAAAGGGGAGAGGTCACAGATCTAATTTCCGTCCGCCTGGACCGTGATCGAGAGATGCCTAAAACTCGATTGCCGGTTCTGGTTCAACTCAAGGGCGCTGCCGTGAGTGGTCAGATTGGCGACCATTGTGCGTCACCTGCATCATCGGCCTTATCCTCTGCTTCTGTCTTTGATTCCGCCAATAAGGGCAAAACGGCATCCAACAATCGGGGCACGCCTTCGCCCGTGGCGCCGGAGACGATGAAGAGATCCTTGACCCCTGCTTCCTCGCGAAGCTGGGCAGCGATGTCCTCCATCAGTTCCTGTCCGAGCAAATCACCCTTGTTAAGGGCCACGATCTGCGGCTTGTCCTCCAGTCCCTCGCCATAAGCGGCGAGTTCATCCTGCACGATCCGAAATTGTTCGACGGGATCGTCGCCGGTCGCATCGACAAGATGCAGCAGGACGCGGCAACGCTCGATATGACCGAGGAACCTGTCCCCGATCCCGGCGCCCTCGGCCGCTCCAGCGATGAGGCCGGGAATGTCCGCAAGAACGAATTCCCTATCACGATGCAGGACGACGCCAAGCTGCGGCTTGGTCGTAGTGAAAGCATATGCCCCGACCTTCGCCTTGGTATTGGTCACCTGGTTGATAAAGGTCGATTTGCCTGCATTGGGCATGCCGACCAGCCCAACGTCCGCCAGGAGCTTCAGTCGCAGCCAGACCCACATTTCCTGGCCCGGCCAGCCCGTGCCGTGCTGACGCGGCGCGCGGTTCGTGCTGGTCTTATAAGAAAGGTTGCCCCGTCCGCCATCGCCGCCGCGCAGCAGAACCAGACGCTGGCCGACTTCCGTGAAGTCGGCCAGCAATTCCTGCTCTTCGTATTCGGGATAGCCGTCCTCATCCTCTGTCCCATCGACAGGTTGAGGATCGGACAGAATTTGGGTTCCCACAGGCACCTTGATGACAAGGTCGTTGCCCCCCGCGCCATAGCGATTCTTGCCCGCGCCGGGCATGCCTCTTTGCGCCTTGAAATGTTGAGTATAGCGAAAATCGATGAGCGTGTTCAGTCCAGCAACGGCTTCGAAGATGATATCGCCGCCCTTGCCACCATTACCGCCATCGGGGCCGCCATATTCGACATATTTTTCCCGCCGGAAACTGACCGCGCCGGGGCCGCCCCAACCGGATTTGATGTATATCTTTGCCTGATCCAGAAAATGCATGGCTGGCCCATAGCCGCTTATGCTGCGGAATTAAACCTCGCCGTCACCGGTGTCATCCAAACACATGATGGAAGTATGGGGACGGACGATGCCGCCCCCACCTGTCATTCATGCCGCCATGGCTGGCATGGCATCATCATAAAGGTCCATGGCTGGATCGATGTTCGCTCGTCCAGCAATGCCCTCTTCGAAAACCAGGCATTCGGCCGCCGCGCCGCGCGCAGGACTGTACCGCCGCTCAACGCGCCCGGTATAGCGGAAACCAAGCTTGCGCAGGACGTTGCCCGACGCCGGATTGTCGGCGAAGTGCGATGCCCGGATGCCGGTGATGCCAGCCGCGCGCGCCATCCGGAGCGCCGCGCCAGCTGCCTCCGTCGCAAAGCCCAGGCCCCAATAGGGGCGCGCGATCCAGTATCCGATTTCCGGTGTGTCATCTTCGGCAAGGTGCAGCCCACAGCCGCCGACGAGCCGCGGTGCGCCGCGGGTGCGGGAAAAGACCAGCAGGCGCGGCATGCGCGAATCGTGCGGCAGCCCGAGGAAGGCTCGGGCGTCGTCCACATTGTATGGGGCGGGCGCGCGAGTGAGGTTGCGGAGGATCGCCGGCTCGCCGATTGCCTCGGTCAGCGCGGGTGCATCTTCCATCCAGCCGGGCCTAAGGAGCAGGCGGGGGGTACGGGCGAACATTTAAACTCTCCTCCTATCGCTGCGCCAATGGCCGCAAAAAGTTACGGCTTGACGACTATTCCTTTGGCTGAACCCCGCGCGCACGACGCGCGAGAATGCGAAGGGTTCCAAAGGCTTGAGGGAAATGAGGGGGAGACGCCCTGGAAAATATAAAAAGGGGCGCTCCCGGTTGGGGCGCCCCTTTGTTTCCCTCGAATATTGGCGGTGACTAAAGGTGCATACGCCGGACGGCGGCAAGCTGATCGCCAATTTCGCGCGGCATGTCTGCGGCCTGAAGGGCGACTGGACCATGGCCGAGTTCCGCGCGACCAAGATCGCGGAAATCCGTGAGCAGGTGGGCGACGGCAAGGTGATCTGCGGCCTGTCGGGCGGGGTCGATAGCGCGGTCGCCGCCGTACTGATCCACGAGGCGATCGGCGACCAGCTGACCTGCGTGTTCGTCGATCATGGCCTGATGCGCAGCGGCGAGGCGGAGCAGGTGGTGAGCCTGTTCCGGGGCAGCTACAATATTCCGCTGGTGCATGTGAACGCCGAAACGCTGTTCATGAAGGGGCTGGAGGGCGTCACCGACCCCGAAGCCAAGCGCAAGTTCATCGGCAAGACCTTCATCGACGTGTTCGAGGATGAGGCGAAGAAGATCGGTGGCGCGGCGTTCCTGGCGCAGGGCACGCTGTATCCCGATGTGATCGAGAGCGTCAGCTTCACCGGCGGGCCTTCGGTGACGATCAAGAGCCATCATAATGTGGGCGGCCTGCCCGAGCGCATGAACATGAAGCTGGTCGAGCCGCTGCGCGAACTGTTCAAGGACGAAGTGCGCGAACTGGGCCGCGAACTGGGCCTGCCGGACGTGTTCGTGGGCCGCCACCCCTTCCCCGGTCCCGGCCTTGCCATCCGCATTCCGGGCGAAGTGAACAAGGAACGCTGCGACATACTGCGCAAGGCGGACCTGATCTATCTGGAGGAAATCCGCAACGCAGGGCTATACGACGCGATCTGGCAAGCCTTCGCCGTCCTGCTGCCGGTGCGCACCGTAGGCGTGATGGGCGACCACCGCACCTATGACAATGTGTGCGCCTTGCGGGCCGTCACATCGACCGACGGGATGACGGCGGACATATACCCCTTCGACGCATCCTTCCTCAGCCGGGTGGCCACGCGGATCATCAATGAGGTCAAGGGCATCAACCGGGTCTGCTACGACTTCACGTCCAAGCCCCCCGGCACGATCGAGTGGGAATGATTTTGTCCCCTGCCAGCATGGCGGTCATGCACCGAATGGGATGTTGGCGACAGGCTGACTGAAACCGCCTGCGGTCACCCTATCGTCATCAGGCTCGCATTCCCCCCGGCTGCTGTCGTGTTGATCGAAATCGACACCTCTTCGAGCAGCCATTCGAGCGGGTAGGGCTGGCCAGCGATACAGCGAGCAGAGGATGCGGCATGGACCGGCACAATGGGTCCGGGCCGGTTCGCCATCGCTTCCGACAGGCTGATGATGTCGGCATCGTCGCCTTCGACAAGAACCCCCGCAAGGACGCCGTCGGTGTCATGCGAAAGTCTCGCCGCGACGCTGGCGGGCAAGTCCGAAGGAAGTTTCGCTGCATCGATAACGCCTTCACAGCCTGTTGCGAGCACCGCCGCGATTTGCGTCAACAGGCCGGGTTCGGTTTTCGCATGCAGCCATATGCGGCCGCGTGGGCGGATCGTGTAGAGATTGCGCTCACCGACCGGCCCCGGCAGCTCTGTCGTCTGGCCGAGCCTGGATTGCGCCGCGCAGGTCCGGGCCGACGCGAGCACCGCTGTTTCGCCGCGCTGCGCCAGCCATTGGATGAATACCGCCAGCGCCTCGTCAACAGGCGTCGCCGTGCCCCGGCTGGCCGCTGGCGGTTCCCGGACCAGACGGGCGAGATAGAGAGGCCCGCCTGCCTTGGGGCCCGTACCGGAAAGCCCGCGTCCCCCGAATGGCTGGACGCCGACGACCGCGCCGATCATGTTGCGATTGATATAGAGATTGCCCGCCTTCACCCGCTCGGTGACATAATCCATGGTCGCGTCGAGGCGGGTGTGGAGACCGAAGGTCAGCCCATATCCTGTCGCATTGATCGCTTCGATCACATGCCCAAGCCGTTCTCGGTCATAGCGGATGACATGAAGCACCGGACCGAAAACCTCACGCTCAAGATCGGCGACGCTGTCGATCTCGATGATCGTCGGTGGCACGAAGCTGCCCCGCCCGATGTCGGTCGGCATTGCATGCTGCTCGATACGCCGCCCCTTTGCGCGCATCGCATCGATATGCTTTTCGATGCTGGCCCTGGCCTCCATGGTGATGACCGGACCAATATCGACCGACAGGCGATCAGGGCGTCCGATGCTGAGTTCCTTCAGAGCCCCCTTCAACATTGAAAGGACGCCATCGGCAATCTCGTGCTGCAGGCACAGCAGGCGAAGCGCCGAACATCGCTGGCCAGCACTGTCAAAGGCCGACGCGATCACATCGGCCACCACCTGTTCGGCAAGGGCGCTGCTATCCACGATCATGGCATTTTGACCGCCCGTTTCCGCAATCAGCGGGACCGGGCGGCCACCGGGCGACAGACGCGTGGCGAGCTGTTTCTGGATCAGGCGCGCAACCTCTGTCGAGCCGGTGAAGATCACGCCCGCGATTTCCGCAGCCCCGACCAGCGCGGCCCCGATCTCGCCCGCGCCCGGCAGCAGCTGGAGCACATCGGCCGGGACGCCTGCGGCATGAAGGATGCGCACCGCCTCGGCGGCGATCAGCGGGGTTTCTTCCGCCGGTTTGGCAAGGACCGGATTGCCCGCGACCAAAGCTGCAGCGATCTGGCCCGTGAATATCGCAAGCGGGAAATTCCAGGGGCTGATGCAGACTATGGGGCCGAGCGGCTGTTGCGTTGGCCCCAAGGTCGTTCGAGCCTGCGCGGCATAGTAGCGCAGGAAATCGATCGCCTCGCGAACCTCGGCGATCGCATTTGCCGCTGACTTGCCTGCCTCGCGGATGGCCAGCCCCATGAGCTGAGGCATGTGCGCCTGCATGGCGTCGGCTGCCCGCTTCAGCATGGCGGCGCGGTCGGCAACCGGCGTAGCGGCCCAGGCTGCTGCGGCATGGGCGGCTATCCGGCAGGCGTCGCGCGCGTCCTGCTCGACGCAGAAGGCCACCGTTCCCACCACATCGGTCGCATCCGCAGGATTGCACACCGGTCGTTCGCTGCGCACGACCGGGCGCCCGTAAATTGCGGGCGCGGCATGCCATTGCCTCGTCGCACTCTCTGCCAGGGCGCGCGACAGATGCGCCAGCGCGTCCTCATCGCTCAGGTCGATGCCCGCAGAGTTGCGGCGATCAGCGTAGAGGGCGGACGGCAAGGCGATCTGGTCGTGCGGGCGTCCGGGCAAGTCCATCGCGCGGACCTGCTCGACCGGATCCATGACGAGTTCGTCGATCGCTACGCTTGCATCAGCGACCCGGTTCACGAATGACGAATTGGCCCCGTTTTCAAGCAGGCGGCGGACAAGATAGGCCAGCAGCGTTTCGTGCGTCCCGACCGGCGCATATATGCGGCACGGCCGGTCGAGCTTCCCCTTTCCGACCACCTCGCCATAAAGCGGCTCGCCCATGCCGTGCAGGCATTGAAACTCATAGTCGCCGACCGTGAAATCCGGGCCGGCGATGTGAAAAATGGTCGCCAGCGTCTGGGCGTTATGGGTCGCGAATTGCGGGAATATGGCGTCGGGCGCGGCCAGCAGCTTTTTGGCGCAGGCTATGTAGGCGACATCGGTATGAACCTTGCGCGTATAGACGGGAAAGTCGGCCAGCCCATCGACTTGCGCGCGCTTGATTTCGGTATCCCAGTAAGCGCCCTTTACGAGCCGCACCATGATCCGCCGGTTCGCGCGGCGCGCAAGATCGACGGTCCAGTCGATCACAAAGGGGCATCGCTTGCCATAGGCCTGCACCGCCAAGCCCAGGCCGTCCCAGCCCGACAGATCGGGATCGAGCGCGAGGCTTTCCAGCAGGTCCAGCGACAATTCGAGGCGGTCCGCCTCCTCCGCATCGATATTGAGGCCGATATCATGGCGTTTCGCCAGCGCGGCCAGCGCCTTGACGCGGGGCAGAAGTTCGTCGGTCACGCGACCGGCCTGGGCGCGGCTGTATCGCGGGTGAAGGGCGGAGAGCTTGATGGAGACGCCGGGGCCGACATAAATGCCGCGGCCGGCCGATGCCTTGCCTATCGCATGAATGGCCTGCTCATAATCCCGATAATAGCGGGCGGCGTCCGCGGCTGTCATCGCCGCCTCGCCCAGCATGTCGTAGCTATATGTGAAACCCTTTGCCTCCAGAGAGCGCGCGCGCTTCAGCGCCTGGCCGATCGTTTCACCGGTAACGAACTGCTCCCCCATCAATCGCATCGCGATATCGACGGCGCGCCGGATCACAGGTTCCCCCGCCCGCGCAAGCAAATGCGAAAGTGCGGCGGCCAGCCCCCGGTCATTCACGCTGTCGAGAAGCTTGCCGGTGACGACCAGCCCCCAGGACGCTGCATTGACGAACAGGGGCTTGCCGCTACCCACATGCGACATCCAGTCGCCCTTTGCGATCTTGTCACGGATCAACGCGTCGCGGGTCTGGTCATCCGGGATGCGCAACAGGGCCTCGGCCAGGCACATCAACGCCACGCCCTCCTGGCTGGACAGGGCAAATTCCTGAACCAGGGTTTCGACGCCGCTGCGGGTCCGCTTTTCCCTGATCGCCGAGACAAGCGTGAACGCGGTGTCGCGGGCGTCCGACCGGAGCTTGCGGGGCAAGGCGGCCAGATCCAGCAAGGGCTGGACACATTCTGCTTCGGGTCGGCGATAGGCCGCCGTGATCTCCTTGCGCAGCGGTGATGGCTTGCGGACCGGCGGCGCGAAAGCCGCGAAGGGAGGCGGTTGCGTCACCGCGAAAGGACCCCGCAAGGATCCGTCCACATGCCGTCAGGATGCGTGTGCATACACACATATTCTTCGACATTGCCCGGCTTCAGCGCGGGTTTGAGCCGCTCCTTTGCCTCAAGAGAGCGCAGGAATACCACCCGAAATGGCTGGATATTCATCGAGGTCGGTCCCCATTTGGCGATATCATATGCCTCCTGAAGTTCCGCATCCGTTACCACCTGGTCGGTCCAGCCATTCTGAGAACGTGCCTCTGTGAAGAGGATTTCCAGGGTTTTCTCGTCAGCAACCGTCATTGGCAGCCCTTCCGTTTGTTTGATTTCTGATTCCGGTCAGCCAAGGCCGACCATGACGTTCTTGCGATAGGCGTGCCGTTCCGCGAGACGGTCGGCCCACCTACGAAGATTGGGCTGCTCCGAATCCCTGGCGAACCCGAGAGCTATCCAGCGATAGACCATGATTCCGCAGGGAATATCGGCGAGCGAAAATGCATCGCCAGCAAGGTAGGAATTTTGTGCAAGGGCATCGTCTAGTAGCGCAAAGCAGCGCTGCGACTCCATGCGCGCCCGGTCTAAAGCCTGCAGGTCTCTCTCGGCTTCCGGAGTTTTGACGATGCCGATATAAAGCTGTGACATGAACTTGTTCAAGGCGGCAAGATGCCAGTCCATCCAGCGCTCGACCATTGCCCGGTCGATCGGGTCCTGGGGATAAAGCGAGGTGGGTCCGCGCGAATTGCACAAATAGCGGAGAATGGTGTTGGATTCCCAGATCGCGTTGCCTTCGTCTATCAACGTCGGCACGACGCCATTGGGATTCACGGCAAGATATTCCGGGTCGCGGTTCCCGCCAAATTCGCCGCCGAAATTTTCCTGGCTGAACGGTATATCCAACTCGTCCAGGAGCCAGAGGACCTTCTGGACATTGGAGGAGCTGCGCCTTCCTAAAACTCGAAGCATGACTCTCTCAACCTGCTTCCGGTATGTTCATTCCGCGTTGCACGGCGGGGCGTGCACCAACGTGATCGTACCAGCGCTTGAGATTTGGTACCTTTTCAAGATCGATGTTGTGAAGCGGGTTGCGCGCGAGCCAGGGATAGGTGGCGATATCGGCGATAGTATACCCGTCCCCCGCGATATAAGCTGAATCTTGCAGCCGCTTGTTAAGCACGCCGTAGATTCGCTCCACCTCTTTCTGGTAGCGCCCGAGCGAATATTCCTGGTCTTGAGCATATCTGCGAAAGTGATGGAGTTGCCCAAGCATCGGGCCCACGCCGCCCATCTGGAACATCAGCCATTGCAAGGTTATTGCCTGCGCGCGTGGATCGGACGGCAGTAGCTCGCTTCGGTATTTCTGTGCCAGATAAACCAGAATGGCGCCGGACTCAAAGAGCACCAGTTCCTCACCTCCGGGGCCATCGGGATCGACGATCACAGGGATCTTGTTGTTGGGGTTCTTCGCTAGAAAGTCCGGCGAGAATTGCTCATCCTTTAGGATGTTGATCGGCCGCAGTTCATAACCCAGCCCCAGCTCTTCGAGCATGATGGAAATCTTGCGCCCGTTCGGCGTCTGCCAGGTAAAAAGCTGCAAGGTCATATCAGTTCCTCCGGTCGGGGTTGCCGCGGGTCCAGCGCCACGGCAAGATCAAGATCGCACCGACAAGCCCGGCCTTTCGGTAGGGATCATTTCGGGAGAATTCCTCGACATCGTGCCGATTCGTAGCTTCAACCACGATGAGCGAGCCGACCTCCTTCTCCTCCGCCTCGTCCATCAATGGCCCGGAAAGGATGACCCGAACCGGAAGTTCGCCGCCCGACATATAAGCCACGTGGCGCTCGCGCGTTTGCGCGCGAATATCACCCGCGTCCGGGCGGTCCATCGCCTGAAGAACGAAGTACATGTGTCAAGCCACCGGGTGCAGGTTAAACCGATAGTCGAGCGTGTAGAACCTGCATTCCCCAAGTGGCGTGTCGTTTGAGGTGAAGATCGCCTGTATCCGAGCGCTAGACAAGGATTTTCTGCCGCAAGCGGCACCTGCGGTCGCGCAGACTGCTGGATCTGGACGGATCAGACCGCGAAGCCGCTGTTTCCTTGCCCAGGGGCGGCGTTTTTCAGCGCAGCGGACAGATCTGTCCAGCCGCTTTCGTTCAGTTTGAGCGTGGATCGCGATCATGCGCATAGCGGTGGCGCTCGCAATCGGCGGATAGCGGCGAGGATGGCGCGTACCATCGTGCCGGTGACAGCGACCTCGGCCAGCTGGAAGGTGATGGTGCGGGCGTGACGGACCACACGTGCCCCGATCTTGATCAGCTTCAGTTGCAGGCTGGTCAACGACCAGTCGGCCATGGCCTCGGGCAGCTCGATGCAGCGCAAGAAGGTGGCCAGGTTGTACGCCAGGGCGTGCAGTTGCAGCCGCACCTCATTGTCGCGGAACTTCCGGCACGACAGCCGCGTCCAGCGAAAGGCGTATTTGCCCTCTTTGATGTGCTGCTCGGCGGTGCCGCGCTGGTTGTAGAACCGCACCACCCAGTCCGGCTCCATCGGCAGGTTGGTGACGATGAAGCCGACACGCGGGAACAGTTCGCCCGGATGCCATTCGATCTTGGCGATCACCCGGCGTTCCTTGTCCCAGGACGCCGCCTGATACTCGAATTCCTCGAAGAACCGCTTGACCTTGGTCAGTGACGGCCGCCCGACAGGGCGCGTTAGCCGATGCGCGATCTTGTCCTTGAGGACCGCGTTTGCGGGCAGCCGGATGGCGTAGAAGAACCGCGCTTCTTCCAATCGCTCATAGATCGCCGGGATCGCGTAGGCAGCATCGGCCCGGAAGAACCTGCCACCAAGGTCGCGCTCCGCGTAGCGCGCAATGACGGGGTCGAGAACATCACGCCAGCCATCGGCGCTGTGGACGTTGCCATGGCGCAGGGCGCAGCGTTCCAGCATCCCGAACTGGTTGAACAGAAAGTTGGGGTGATAGCAGCTACAGTCGAAATGGCCATTCCAGGCGGACCCTTCCTGGTCGCCATGGGTCGGGCTGACCGAGCTGTCCATGTCCAGAACGATGTACTTCAGCCCGTTACGGTCATGGAACCGGTCGATCCATTGCCCGTTCAGGTCGGCCAGCGCGGCACGGTTCCCGGCCAGAGCCAGCGTCTCGGTCTCGAACCGTCCCATCTGCGATGCCGAGGCCGCTTGTGCATCGACCGCTCTGCCGCCGACAACTTGGCGCATGACCGGATCGCAGGCGAGACGGTTGGCGTCGTTGACATCCTCGTATCCGGCCAGCCGCCCAAAGACTGATTGCCGGAACAGGCCGTCGAGCCGATGGACCGTGTTCTTGCCAGAGCGAGTATCGCGCAGCGCCGCTGACGCCAAATCGGACAACCCGAGCGCGTCATCAAGCTCGCGCATCACCAGAAGGCCGCCGTCGGAACTGAGCTGCGTGCCGCGAAATTCCAGCCGCACGCGAGGGTCGAAATCCACCCGATCTGCCCGTTGCAAGCCCGCACCCTCTGGGTGATCCATGAAACGCGCCCCTCGCAGCCTTCAACACCATGTTTTATATAGGAAATATAATGGTCAGGACAGCGAAATCAGCGCCTTACTTGGGAAATGTGGGCTAAAAGTCTTTCCGCCATAAGGATCGCCCCGATTGTAAGGGACGATCCGTCATCGATCGTCCGTTATTCGGCTGCTTCGGCCATCGCATCGACCGACACATATTTGCGGCCGAGCTTGCCAGTGTGGAATACCACGCGGCCTTCACCAAGCGCGAACAGCGTGTGGTCTTTACCCATGCCGACGTTGCGACCCGGGTAGACGCGCGTTCCGCGCTGGCGAATGATGATGTTGCCGCCGATCACTTCCTGACCACCGAACTTCTTAACGCCAAGACGCTTCGACTCCGAATCGCGACCGTTACGCGATGAACCGCCAGCTTTCTTATGTGCCATGACTCAAACTCCTCGAAACTGGACTGTGGCTCAGGCGATCGACACGATCTTGAGGATCGTGTGATTCTGGCGGTGGCCATTGCGACGGCGATAATTATGCCGGCGGCGCTTCTTGAAAACGATGACCTTTTCGCCCTTCGCTTGCGCGATGATCTCGGCGGCTACGGTCAGCTTGCTGACGTCCTTCACGTCGCCGCCTTCGCCGGCGAACAGGACGTCATCCAGCGTCACCTTGTCACCAGCCTCACCGGCCAGCTTTTCGACGACGATCTTGTCTCCGGCGGCGACGCGATATTGCTTGCCGCCCGTGCGCACGACTGCGAACATGGCTCTTCTCTTCTCGTTCAAATCTGCTTTACGCAGATCATCGAGGACATGAAGTCCTGTTGACCCGCGCGGGAATGTGGCCCGGTAGTGGAATGACTCGCGGCTGTCAACCGATATGGCCCCGGATCGGTACTGGTTTTTCCGCTCGCTCGCGCGTATCTGTCGGGCGAAGGGAACTACAAAGCAAATGATGTCGATACCGCACGGGGACAGCAGCATGAAGGGACGCGCTTCCTTCATGGCCGCCCTGTGGGTCGCTATTGTGGTTGCGCTATTGTCCGCTCTGGCGCCTTTGGGACCTCCGTCGAGCAGATTGACCGGTTCGGCCTTCAATCCAGCTACGGTCGGGGTTGTGCTGAAGGCTCGCTCTCACGACAATATGAAGGTCGAGCCCCTCTTGGGGAGGGAGCGGGAAGGCCTGACCCATAGCGCGGCTTCCGGTCAGTCTTGGCTTCTCCCAGCCATATTGTCGCTGTTAGCGGCCGGACTGTTCCTCGTTGCGCGTCATTGGCCAGCACCAGCCGATAACGGTGGCATTGCCTTACATCTTTCTTCTTGCCGAGCCCGGGCTCCCCCCGCGTCCTCCTGACGATCCTTGCCCCAGCCCGACATGGGCCAAGCCTTGGAAGGAGCCTTCAATGAGTCGAAGGAAATTGCGCCGCAGCCGCAGCCGTCCACCGCGGTGGTTCGTCCCGGCTGTCCTCACCGGAATTGCCGTGGCCGGTGCGCTGCTGTCCGTAGCGATGCTGGCAGTCGTAGAATGATAATGAGCCGGGCGCAGCGTTACGTTGCGCCCTGGCGGACAGGGAAAGACCCTATATGCCCCATCACACACCGCTGATCGGAACGATCGTTGCGGGCCTTGTTGTCGCTTTCATAATGGGCGCCATCGCCCATCGCCTGAAACTATCGCCCCTTGTAGGCTATCTCTTCGCGGGGATCATCGTTGGCCCTTTCACCCCGGGGTTTGTGGCCAATGCCGGGCTTGCCAATGAACTTGCCGAGATTGGCGTCATCCTGTTGATGTTTGGTGTCGGTCTCCACTTTTCCCTTCGCGACCTGCTGTCGGTGAAGAATATCGCCGTTCCCGGAGCGATCGGTCAGATTGCCGTGGCCACATTGCTGGGGATGGGTCTTTCGCATCTCATGGGCTGGCCAATGCTGGGGGGGCTCGTCTTTGGTCTCGCTTTGTCGGTCGCCAGTACGGTGGTGCTTCTGCGGGCATTGCAGGGCGCGGACCTGGTGGAAACGCGGCGGGGGCGGATCGCGGTAGGCTGGCTGATCGTCGAGGATTTGGCGATGGTGCTGGCGCTGGTGCTGCTGCCTGCACTCGCGGGGGTCATGAATAACGCTGACACCTCAGCCGGGATGGGCGCGCTGCTGGCGCCACTTCTTGGTACGCTGCTGAAAGTGGCAGGTTTTGTCGCCCTCATGTTGGTCGTCGGCCGTCGCGTCATTCCTTGGCTGCTGCATTGGGTCGTTCATAGCGGTTCTAGAGAGCTGTTCCGCCTTGCTGTCTTGGCCGTTGCGCTGGGGGTCGCATTCGGCGCCGCGGTCGCGTTTGACGTATCCTTCGCACTGGGCGCATTTTTTGCGGGCATGATCCTGGGCGAAACGCCCCTTAGCCGCCGCGCCACGGAAGAAACGCTGCCTCTGCGGGATGCGTTTGCGGTTCTGTTCTTCGTTTCAGTGGGGATGTTGTTTAACCCGGCCGTATTGATCGAGCAGCCGCTGCCTTTGCTCGCAACGGTGGCGATTATCATCATCGGCAAATCCATCGCCGCATTCGCCATTGTTCGCGCCTTCGGCTATGCTGGTGACACTGCGCTCACCATCGCGGCAAGCCTGGCTCAGATCGGCGAATTTTCTTTCATCCTGGCTTCACTGGGCACCGGCCTCGGCATTTTGCCAGCGGAGGCGCGCGACCTGATCCTTGCTGGGGCAATCGTGTCCATTTTCCTAAATCCGCTGATTTTCACGATGATCGTTCGAAAGCACCAGGCAGAAGACGAAGAGAAACAGGCTGAAGAGCCGCAGCCAACGCGCCCGACCGGCCATGTTATTTTGGTTGGCTATGGCCGGGTGGGCAAGATGATCGCATCGCGCCTTGTCGAACGGAACACGCATCTGGTAATCGTCGAAGGCGATCTGGAACGTGCCAGGGAAGCGGAGGCGGCGGGCCTTTCGGTCGTGCGCGGCAGCGCGCTGGAGGACCGCCATCTTCATGCTGCGGGCGTTTGCGAGGCACGCCGCCTTCTGATCGCGGTTCCGGAGGGATTTGAAGGCGGCGCAATCCATCAACATGCGCGGAACCTCAATCCGGAAATTCAGGTCATCGCTCGCGCCCACTCAGATGCTGAGGTCGAGCATATGGAAGCTTTGGGCGTTCCGCATATCGTCATGGGCGAGCGCGAATTGGCCGCAAAGATGTTGTCGCTTTGCGGTGCAGGATGACGCTCGCCGGCAAGTCCCACATCCGGCAATAGTTATAAAGGGCCGCTTGGTTAAAGAGCGGCCCGTTTTTTATCCTCGGGGGTTGCGAGGCCCGGTCCGCTTCGGACCGCCCTTGAAGGGGCGGGGGCTGTGCGCGGGCGGACGAGGGCCGCGATCGCTGTTGGGACGGCCTTTGCCGCGAGGTCCTTCGCGCCTGTTCTCGCGCGCCATTTCGCGCGGTTTGCCCTCCATCTGATCGATGGCAACCTCGGCGCCTTCGTCACTGGCTTGGCCTGTGCGCTTAACTGCGGCCACGAACTTCGCGGCGATGGCAGAAGGAATTTCGAACATCGTTTCGTTGGCCGCAATGCGAATCGCGCCGATATCGCCCCGGCTGACATGCCCGCGACGGCAGATCAGCGGCAGGATCCAGCGCGGATCAGCATTCTGGTTCCGGCCGATATCCATGCGGAACCATATGGTGTCCTCAAAGCCGGGACGCGGCCCTTCGCGGCGCGCGGGCGCTTCGCTGGCGTCCAACAGTTCTTCGGGCGCGGGAAGAGCTGCGCGCGCGCTCTTCACCAGCATCGCCGCGATTTCCTTGGCCGACTTTTCTGCCAACAGTTCGGCGCCCAGCGCCCAATCCTGTTCGTCCAGTTCGGCCTTTTCCATCAAGGTTGCGCGCAGCCGCGCATTATCCTGCTCCTGAATGGCCTCCTTGCTGGGCGGCGCACCCCACTCCACCGGAATCTTCGCGCCGCGCAGCATCGATTCGACACGGCGGCGGCGCGGATAGGGAACGACCAGCACGGCCGTGCCCTTCTTACCCGCGCGCCCGGTGCGGCCAGATCGGTGCTGCATGGTCTCTGCGTCGCGGGGAATTTCGACGTGGACGACAAGGCTCAGATTGGGGAGGTCGATGCCGCGCGCCGCGACGTCGGTCGCCACACAGACGCGTGCCCGGCGGTCCCGCAGCGCCTGAAGCGCATGGTTGCGCTCATTCTGGCTATGTTCACCCGAGAGCGCCACCGCCGCGAAGCCACGCTCGGTGAGGCTGGCGTGCAGATGCCGCACATTGTCGCGGGTCGCGCAGAAGAGGATCGCCGTCTCGGCTTCATGATAGCGGAGCAGGTTGACCACGGCGTTTTCGATGTCCGCCGGAGCGACGGTCACTGCCTGATAGCTGATGTCGCCATGACCGCGCTCGTCACTGACCGTAGAGATGCGCAGAGCGTCCTTCTGGTAACGCTTGGCCAACGCCACGATCGGCTTGGGCATGGTGGCGGAAAACAGAAGCGTTCGGCGACCGTCGGGCGCACCGTCCAATATCTCTTCCAAATCTTCGCGGAAGCCCATGTCGAGCATCTCGTCCGCTTCATCGAGCACCACGGTCTTGAGGCCTGACAGGTCGAGGGCACCACGCTCAAGATGGTCGCGCAGACGTCCCGGCGTGCCGACGACAATGTGCGCGCCATGGCTGAGTGCGCGACGTTCCTTGGCGGCGTCCATGCCGCCGACGCAGGTGGCGATGCGGGCGCGGGCCTCGCCGTAAAGCCATTCCAGCTCGCGGCTGACCTGTAGCGCCAGTTCGCGGGTCGGTGCGATGGCGAGCGCGAGGGGCTTGCCGGCCACCGGGAGGCGGCTCTGTTCGCCCAGCAGTTCGGTAGCCAGGGCGAGGCCGAAGGCGACCGTTTTGCCGGAGCCGGTCTGCGCGGAGACGATAAGGTCGCGACCTTCGGCTTCAGGCTGGGTGACCTGCGCCTGCACGGGGGTCAGCTGTTCATAGCCTTTTCGCGTCAGTGCGTCAGAAAGCAGGGGAGGGAGATGTTCAAAAGACATTATGTTTTCCATCGGTAAGGCGACCCGCCAGTCCCGACGGATACATGATGACCTGGTCTTCTCCAGCCGTTGCTGGAGCCCGGAGTGCAAGGTCACACACCCCGAAGTTCACACCGTCAATCGGAAGAAGCAACTACCGAAAACAGGGGTTTTCGGGCAGCGTTCTTGCGAAGGGAGATGTTCCAAATAAGAAGGCCGCCTTTCCCCGCAAAGAGGGAAGGCGGCCTCTCTATTGATTAAGCGCGAGGATCAGACCGAAGCGACTTCCGCCACATCGACCTTCACGCCCGGGCCCATCGAGGACGACAGGGCGATCTTGCGGACATATTTGCCCTTCGAACCCGACGGCTTCGCCTTGACGATAGCGTCAACAAAGGCGTCGAAATTCTTGCGCAGGTCTTCAGCCGAGAAGCTCGCCTTGCCCAGACCAGCATGGATGATGCCAGCCTTTTCGACGCGGAATTCGATCTGACCGCCCTTGGCAGCCTTGACCGCTTCGGCGACGTTCGGGGTGACGGTGCCCAGTTTCGGGTTCGGCATCAGGCCCTTGGGACCCAGAACCTTACCCAGACGGCCAACCAGACCCATCATGTCGGGGGTGGCGATCACGCGCTGGAAGTCGATGTTGCCAGCCTGGATGCTGTCGAGCAGATCCTCAGCGCCCACGATGTCGGCGCCAGCGGCGGTCGCGGCTTCCGCCTTGTCGCCACGGGCGAACACGGCGACGCGGACGTCCTTGCCGGTGCCGGCGGGCAGGGTGACGACGCCACGGACCATCTGGTCTGCGTGACGGGGATCGACGCCCAGGTTGATGGCGATTTCGACGCTCTCGTCGAACTTGGCGGTCGCGTGGGTCTTGATCAGGCCCAGCGCTTCGTCAACGCCGTGCAGCTTTTCGCGGTCAACCGCGGTGGCCAGCGCCTTCGCCTTCTTGCTCAGCTTTGCCATGGTCTTAGCCCTCCACCACTTCGAGGCCCATCGCGCGAGCGGAGCCTTCGATGATCTTCGTCGCAGCGTCGATGTCGTTCGCGTTCAGGTCAACCATCTTGGCCTGGGCGATTTCAGCGAGCTGGGCGCGGGTGATCTTGCCAGCGACGACCTTGCCCGGCTCCTTCGAACCCGACTTCAGGTTGACGGCCTTCTTGATCAGGTAGGTGGCGGGCGGCTGCTTCGTGACGAAGCTGAAGGAACGGTCCGCATAGACGGTGATGATGGTCGGCAGCGGCGTGCCCTTGTCCATCTTTTCCGTCGAGGCGTTGAACGCCTTGCAGAATTCCATGATGTTCACACCGCGCTGACCCAGCGCCGGACCGATCGGCGGCGAGGGGTTGGCGGCTCCAGCGGGCACCTGGAGCTTGATATAGCCCGTAATCTTCTTGGCCATTTTCACTCACTCTGTTGCTGGAAGAAGGGCAAGCCCAACTTCCGGTTCAAGTTTAGCGGTTCAAGCAGCGGACCTAAAATCCGCCTCCCGCACTTCCCTTGTCGTCATCCCAGCGGAGGCTGGGATCTCAGGCCGCAAGGGACGGCCTGAAGGCACGAGATCCCATCTTTCGATGGGATGACGTAATCTCTTTTATCATCATGCCGCCTAGATCCGGCACCCCGCTGCTCTTTGAAGAAAAGCGGGACCCCGGATCAAGTCCGGGGTGACGAGCGCAATTTTTACTTCGACAGTTCGACCTGTTCGAAGTCCAGTTCGACCGGCGTGGCGCGGCCGAAGATCGACACGGACACCTTGACCCGGTTCTTTTCGAAATCCAGTTCCTCGACGGTGCCGTTGAAGCTGGCAAAGGGGCCGTCCAGCACCTTGACGCTGTCGCCGATTTCGTAATCGACACTGACCTTGTGCTTGGGCGCAGCCTCGGCTTCCTTGCGGGCGCCGAAATAGCGGGCGGCTTCCGTCTCGCTGATCGCCTGCGGCTTGCCGCTCGATCCGAGGAAGCCCGTCACCTTCGGCGTGTTTTTCACAAGGTGATAAATATCGTCGTTCATCGCCAGCTTGGCGAGGACGTAGCCGGGCATGAACTTGCGTTCCACCTGGACCTTCTTGCCGCGCTTGACCTCGGTCACGGTCTCGGTGGGAACTTCCACCTGTTCGACCAGCTGGGAGAGGCCCATGCGCTCGGCTTCGGACAGGATCGATTCCTTGACCTTGTTTTCGAAGCCCGAATAGGCGTGGATGATGTACCAGCGCGCCATGTTACCGTTTCAAACTCCCAATCAAGCCCGTCCGGCCGCGAAGCTCAGCAGCCACTGAACCACCGCGCCGAAAAAGGTGTCTATGCCGAAGAAGAAGATACCCAGCAGCGAAGTCATGATACCTACCATCACTGCGGTCATGACCGTTTCGCGACCCGTAGGCCACACGATCTTCGACGCCTCGGTCTTCACCTGATTGACGAATTCGCCCGGAGAAACCTTCGCCATCGCTGCCTCAAACACCTTCGAACAAACACCAAAGCGCGAAGCAACAGTCCGCCCTCCGGACCCCGCCATGTCGGCGTCCCGGGGTGCGGCCGCTGGCTTCGCGACCCATCTTCGCTCGGGCAGCTACCCGCGAACCTTTGAAAAATCAAGGATCAGCGAACAGATGTTTGGCAGGAGTGGAGGGACTCGAACCCCCGGCATTCGGTTTTGGAGACCGACGCTCTACCAGCTGAGCTACACTCCTGTACCGGCGAAGGAGGGCGCTTTAGCGTGGCCTGCCGGGGAGGGCAAGCAGGAAACTTCAGAGGAAAACGCCGCCCTTCATGATCCGGCGGGCACGGCCTTGAACGGGCATGCGATCGAAGGGCGTGTTGCCGGCCTGAGCCGCCATTCGGGTGGAATCGATGATCCATGGCGCATCGGGATCGATGAAGATGAGGTCGGCCGCGCTGCCATGAGCAAAGCTGCCCGCATCAATATTCAGTATCCGTGCCGGATTGGCGCTGAGCAGGGTCATCAGCCGGGTCATCGAAAGATGCCCTTCGCGCACCAGATTGAGCGAAAGGGCGAGCAGAGTCTCTGCGCCAGCCATGCCCGGCGAGGCGTCGGCAAATGGCAGCCGCTTATCCTCCGGGCCGCGTGGATCATGGCCAGAGGTGATGACATCCACTGTCCCGTCCGCCACCGCCGCGATTGATGCCTGGCGGTCATCTTCCGATCGTAAGGGCGGCGACAGGCGGGCGAAGGTCCGGAAATCGGTGACGGCGTTGTCTGCGAGGTAAAGATAGGCGGGGCTAATGCCGCAGGTGACCTTCAGCCCTTCGGCCTTCGCCGCGCGGATGAGGTCGAAGCCAGCCTTGGTGGTTACAAGGCGGAAGTGGATCGCCGCGCCCGTTTCGCGCGCCAGCATGATGTCGCGCGCGATAGCCATGGCTTCGGCGCAGGCCGGTGCATGGGGCAAGCCCAGTCGTGTTGCCGTTTCGCCACTGGTCGCGACGGCTTTGCCAGCCAGCCCGTTATCCTCGGCGTGGACGATGACCGTCAGTCCAAGGCCGGATGCATAGGCAAGGACCCGCATCATGACCCCGGAGTCCGCAATCCACTGCCGTCCGGTCCCGACAGCCTTGGCTCCGGCCAACTGCATCATGCCGATTTCGGCCAACTCGGCACCCTTGAGACCGCGGGTGGCTGCGGCGATGGGGTGGACCCAGAAGTCGGGCTTGCCCGCGCGGGTCGCCTGGCGGATGAGCCCGGCATCATCGAGCGGCGACGACTGGTCCGGCATCAACGCCGCACGAGTTATGCCGCCGAAGTGGAAGGCGGGCTTATCCGTCGCAAAGACACCCAGATCGATGAGACCCGGCGCCACCACCAGTCCTGCCGCGTCCACTTGGTCGGCATCCTGAGGCACTGGAACATCGCCCGCAGCGATGATCCGGCCCTCTTCGATCAGGATGACGCCGCTGGTCAATTCGGGTTGCGCCGGGTCAGCCAGCTTTCCGTTCACGATGGCGAGCCTGGTCATTGCCATCCCTCCACACCGCGAGCGCCGCGCGTCAGCACATCCAGGCAGGCCATGCGGATGGCGACCCCCATTTCGACCTGTTCGGTGATGGCGGAGCGATTGGGATCATCGGCGACGACGCTGGAAATTTCGACCCCCCGGTTCATTGGGCCAGGGTGCATGACGAGGGCGTCCGACTTGGCGATCCCCAGCCTTTCGGGCGTCAGGCCGTAGAGCATGTGATATTCGCGCGGGGACGGGATGAAAGCGCCGTCCATCCGCTCATTCTGCAGACGCAGCATCATGACCACATCCGCGCCCTCCAGCCCTTCGTCCATCCGGTGAAAAGGCGTCGCGCCCAGCGCCTCCACTTCCGGCGGCATCAGGGTGGGCGGTGCGACCGCCCGCACCTGCGCGCCCAAAGCGGCGAGGCAAAGCATGTTCGACCGTGCGACCCGGCTGTGCAGCACGTCGCCGCAGATCGCGACGATCAGCCCTTCGAAACTGCCCTTGCGGCGGCGGATGGTGAGCGCGTCGAGCAGCGCCTGGGTTGGATGCTGATGCCAGCCGTCTCCGGCGTTGAGAACCGGGCAATCCACCTTGTCGGCGATCAGCGCGACCGCGCCCGAGCTGGCGTGGCGGATGACAATTACGTCAGCGGCCATGGCATTCAGGGTCATTGCCGTGTCGATCAGCGTTTCACCCTTCTTCACGCTGGATTGAGCGGCATGCATGTTGACGACGTCGGCGCCCAGTCGCTTGCCCGCAATTTCGAACGACAGCAGCGTGCGCGTGCTGTTTTCGAAAAAGGCGTTGATCTGCGTCATGCCTGTCAGCCGATCGTCATGCTTGCGAGCGTTGCCCCGATTGGCCCTTGCCCAATGCTCCGCCTCATCAAGCAGGAAGCGGATTTCCCATGGTTTCAGGTCTGCGATGGAGAGGAGATGCCGATGCGGAAACAGCGCCCGGCCAGTGAGGTCGGGCGCGGTGGAGTGAGCGGTAGGATCGGGCATGAACGGACCCTTTAAGCGAGCGTAGAAAAGAGGGCAAGGCGCGAAACTTGGAACTTCACTGCCGCTTCCTATCTCGGCGACATGCGCATTTATACGATAGGATATGAGGGGACTACCCAGGCCGAGCTGATCGCAGCACTGCAAGAGGCGGGCGTGACGCTGCTGGCCGACGTCCGGGCCGTGCCGCTATCCCGCCGCCCCGGATTTTCGAAGAACATTTTGGCTGCCGGATTAAGGGAGGCTGGCATCGACTATGTTGGGCTGAAGGCGCTGGGTACGCCTGCGGAGGGCCGCGAAGCCGCACGCAAGGGCAACCTTGCGAGGCTCCACGAGATTTACTCCGGGCAGCTTGATCTGCCCGAAGCCGTTGTCCAGGCGGAGCAATTGCGCGAAATGGCGCATGAACGGCCCACGGCCCTGCTTTGCTTCGAGCGGGAGGCGGATGGCTGTCATCGCTCGCTGCTGCTCGAATATCTCTTTCCAGACGATGAGCGGGTGGATCTAAAGCCTTGACCCGGATCAGAAGCGGCGTGCGAGCGCGCCGGCGGCCCAGCCCATGCCCCCGGCGAGCAATATGGCGGTCAGGCCATAAAGGAACGGCCATTGCTCCGCTGCTACGGCCATGAACCGCTCAAAACCTGACTTGCGAATCTTGATGTCGCGCACCGCCGCAGCGACCACTCGGCCATTCTGGACCAGGAAAGTTTCAGCCGTATAATCGCCGACGATCACGCGCGCCGGAAGCGGTAGGCGGGCGCGGTACAGCACCCCTTGCGTAATCTCGACCGAACCAGGCCGCTCGGCGAAGAGTCCTGTTCGCTCGCGCAGATCGATGAGCCCCGCCTGGAAGCGTTCAAGTTCCGCACTGTCGTTGAGCGAAGAGGGGGATAGCTGCAGCTTGTTGACGCCCAACTCATAAATGGCGGCGGTGCGGTCATCCACGACCTCGGCAATGGGCCGCGACGATGCAACGGCGTAGAAGCTGGGCGCGGAGCGGAACCGGGCGCTGTCCGCATTGATCCATATACCGGCGACCTTCTGCTTCTCACGCATGATGATCGATTGGGCCGGGCCTTTCAGGACGACCAGTATTTCAGCCGGTTCCTTGGGCAGGCGGCCGTCGGGATAGACGATGGCGCCGAACAGCAAAAGGTCTGCGCCGGTGAAGCTATACTGGATCTTTACCTCGCGCTGGGAAACGTCGGGGACCAATATCGGTTCTCCGGCCGCGCCTAGCAGCAATATGGCAGGCAGCAGTGTCAGACGGGCGCGCAAGCTCACCAGACTTCCACCGTGTAGATTTCGTCGGGACGGAATCCGAGGCCCAGCGCCATGCGCGCGGCCACGAGGAGGACGATGGCTGACAGGAGGATACGCAGATATTCGGGCCGAACCGTCATCGATATTCGTGTCCCGACCTGCGCGCCGGTGACGCTGCCGATCAGGAGCAGCATCGCAAGGACGAGATCGACCGCCTTTGTGGTGAAGGCGTGCATCATGGTGGTGGCCATGGTGACAAACAGGATCTGGAACAGGGATGTACCGACCACCGATTGCGTCGTCATGCCCAGCAGATAAAGCATGGCTGGCACAAGAATGAAGCCGCCGCCAACGCCCAGCAAGGTCGTGAGGATACCGGTGGCCAGGCCCAGCAGCAGCGGTGCGAGGGGCGAGATGTACAGGCCGGAACGATAGAAGCGCCAGCGCATCGGGAGCGCCGCGACAAGGGGGTGGTGGCGGCGCTTGCGAGCCGGCGCGCGCGTGCCGGTCTTTAGCGCGATGAGCGCCTGGATGGATTCCCTGGCCATCAGCAGGCCGATGCCGCCCAGCATCAGGACATAAATAATCCCGATGGCCGTATCAATCTGTCCGATCGATTGCAGCAGGCGGAAAAGGATAACGCCAATGCCTGCTCCGATAACGCCTCCGCCGATCAGAACGCCGCCCATGCGGAAATCGACCGTTCCCCGCGCCATATGGGTAACGACGCCAGACACGCTGGCTCCAGTCACCTGGGACGCGGCTGACGCGGCTGCAACCGTAGGCGGAATGCCGTAAAAGATCAGCAATGGGGTGGTAAGAAAGCCCCCGCCCACGCCGAACATACCGGAAAGCAGGCCGACCACGCCGCCCAGGGCGATGATCACCAGCGCATTCACCGACAGGTTGGCGATGGGGAGATACAGATCCATTGCGTATCCCGGTTAAGCCCAATAAGCGGCAAGATAAAGGTGGAGACCGTCCGTCTTGCGTCAAAAATCCGCGCCGAGCGTGACCGCCAGGCCAGATGATGGAGATGCTTGCCCCGTAATACGCTCCCGCCATTCAATGCTGAGGCGCGATGCAACTTGAGGAAGTGGCAGCCGCAACTGAATTTCCGGGCCGACATCTACCCGTTCCACCTTGGGCTGCGCGCCGCCCGAAATGCTCAACCCCATGCGGATCGGCGATCGGGCGAGGGGCGAGAGCAGCGAGAATTTCCCGTCCACGAACAGGTCGCCGCGTCGAAAGCCGACGACGCCCGCCTGCGCATAGCTTTCCACTTCCAGCGAACCGACGACCGGCTTTGGCCCCAAGCCGCCCACGACGAGCAGGGCATTGGCGTTCCGCGCGCCCTGCCCAAATGCGATGCGCCTTTCAGCGGCCACTGACACGGGAATGGCGCGCGACGGTTGCCAGGCGATGCCGAGCGCGCCCTCGGGGGAGGCGGGATGGTTGAAGGCGCTGCTTACGCGTCCATAGGCGGCGGCACGGCCGGTGGCGGCAGGCGTCAGGTCATAATCGAGCCGCAGGCCAGCCTGTGATCCACCCAATCGGCCTCCAGTGATGATGTCTGCGGGGTCAGCGCTGCCCGCGCGCCAAAGCAGCCATGCGCTGCCTTGCCAGCGATCCGCCTTTGCAGCCTGTGCAGATTCCAGTGGAATAGCCGGGGGGAAAGCGGGTGAGGACGGTGTGGCACGGTTTGCAGGCAAAGCCGCGATGGCCGAACCGGTTGCGAGTTCTGGTGCAGCCATCAGGATGGCGGCAGCATTTGCAGAATGGCGGACGGAGTTAGCCGAGCTTGTCGCGCCGCGAACAGGGCTGCCCGAGACTGTTTGTGAGCGGCTTTCGAACCGAGTGGCGGTCGCTATGTGAACCGGTAGTGGGCGGGCTGCCGCTGTTCGCACGGGCGTCGGTAGCGGTCCGTCGGGGACCTTGAAGCCGAGCATGTCGCCAGCGACACTGGCGACGCGGATGATGACCCAGCCGCTCATGAGGACGACGAAGAAGCGCACCGGGCGGCCGCTAATGGTGCTGCTCATGCTGTTCTCTAAAGCTGGGGAAAGCGATGTTGCGTCTTGTCCCAGACGAGCGGCTTGCCGAACAGGGAATCAAGATAGAGGAAGACTGCCCGACGGGCGGCGAGCATGGCGATCAGGTTGGCGAGAATAGCGCGGGGAATAGCGCCCAACCCGTATAACCATCCATAGCTTTGTCCCACAAAGACGGCGCGCATCGCGATGCGCCACGCCATGAATGCGAAGTTCAGCCAGAGCAGCATCTCGATCAAGTGTGAGGGTTGATGGAGAGCGTCGAGGCCAAACCAGCTCGCGACCAGAAGCACGCCCCACAGGACGAACGCGACATAGGCGGCGAAGAGGACGAAGGCCGCGATGGCGGCACGGCGGTCGCGGATACGCATCCACCATTCGGCAAAGCCACCCTGCCACCCCATGCGATCCCATCCAGCAAGGGAAATGCCGACCATCCATCGCGCCTTTTGCCGGACCGCGCCATCAAGGCTGTCCGGGAAATATTCGCGTGTCGCGACCAGGTCGCCCGCTCTGTCCCGCATGCGTACGAACACGCCACGGCCTCCCATATTCTTGATCCGCAGACCGACTTCATAATCTTCGGTAAGGGATTCGGGGTCGAACGGCCCGCCATTGGCTGGATTGACCAAGCGATCTAGCGTGAGCCGTTCGAATGCGCAGGCGACGCCGGCCGAGGGCACCGAGGCGCCCATGGCTTCCCGGATGGTCAGGTACTTTCCGTGACTCTCCAGTCATTGGCCGCTGGCGCAATTATTCCCTCTGCCGCTGCTGACCGGTGGATATTAGACCGGCATGCGCGATTATCTGCGAAGTGTGTTGCCGAAATGATCCATAAACTCAGCCGCTTTCGCAGCGAGCGGGCGGACGTTTTCTCGTCGGTAGGTGAAGGGCATCTGGCGGACAGGAGCGGCATAGCACATCGCAACTGTTGCTTGCTCAACGTCGGGCGGAGACACGCCGAGCAGCGTAGCATAGATGGGGCATGAACCCTTTCGCTCCGGCGTGGTCAGCAGCTCCATATTCTGATCGAGAAAACTGAAGCCGAGATAGACGATCTGCTCAGCCTCTAGGAGCGCGCGGTGCATCTCTGACAGCTTCCCTTCATCATCCATTCCCTCTGTGAAGGTCCGCAGGCGCTGATATCCATCTAGGACATCCTCATAATCGACAGCCTCGTTGGGAAATCCGTGAAGATGGCTATGGTTCGGTATGAAATCATAGCTCAACTCTCCCACGGTTCCATAAGGATGCCAGATCCGAAGATTGCTCCTGATGATTTCGCCGATTTGCTCTGAGGGCGCGTTTGTCAGCATACGGATCGCGCGAAAGAAGCCGACCTCGATGCACCGATCGTAATTGAAGCATATGAAGCTCACATTGTTAAAAACGTTCGCCACCGTTTCCAACTCTGTGTCGGCATTCATGCCGTGGAATAGTTTCATCAGCCAAGTCTGGCCAAGCAAACTCAGGTTTTCGTGCTTCCGGCTCAACAATGAAGAGCGTTCGCTGCTTAAGATGCAGTAGGTGATCGCCATTTTACCCAGCGCGACCATCGTGGGATCAGAACGATGGAAATGGAGATATTGGTCGATACTCTGCTTCGTGTGCAGTCCCGCCGCAAAGGTCGAAAACTTCGTGTCCACCTCGTGATCCGAGCCGGGTAAACGCGACTTTCGGAAGGCGCTTCGAACGGCTGAGGAGCGATCTTGGCATTCGCTATATATTTGATCCCGCAACTCCGGGCCGAGAGGCAGGCCGAATTCCTTGCTGCATCCAGCCCCAGCGATGAAGACAGTCTTTTTTCGGTACATGATCGCAATGATGATAAGGCTGACGCGAATCGTCAATCAACTGAAGCCCTTCCGATCATGATCTCCTCTCTCCTGCTCGCCGCTGCCATAACCGTCGTCGATGGTGACACCCTCCGGATCAACGGCGAACGCATCCGCCTGCTTGGGATCGACGCGCCAGAGATCCACGGATGCCGGCAGGGCAGGGTGTGCGTTCCTAGTGACGGGCAGGCCAGCAAGCGCAGTCTGGAGGCGATTATGAGCGGTCAGATCAGCGTCCAGCGCGTTGGTCAGGATCGCTATGGCCGTACACTGGCGCAGGTCTATGTTCGCGGCAGGAATGTGGCCTGCGAGCAGCTTAGGCGGGGACAGGCTGTGTATGTCGGCAAGTGGGATAACGGAGGACTTCTGGCGGCAGATTGCCGTTAACCCACTCGATGCTTTAGCCGTGGAAGCATTTTCCTTTTTGTTTTCAAAGGCTGTTCCCCCAAATCATCGCCACAGGCGGCCACGGCTTTGCGCGGGTCTCAGAGGCATGGGGGAACGGAAACGCGTGGCTCTACGCCTCTGCAGCAGCCTTAATCCGCTGGTTGAGGTCACCATAGAGCTCCGCCAACAGCGCAGAACCTTCCGCTTCGGTCTTTTCGAGCGCTTCCAACGTAAATTCCTCAGCCTTCTCCATCAGGTCGGCAAATGGCCCGATATGATTTCCGGCCTTCATCTCTGGTATGAATTCGAGGGTGACGTTCGCAAAATCCTTCAGCGACAGTCGATAAACGAGATGCCCGGCACCCTCTTTGACGCCCCAAACACCGTGAGCGATGTCATTCCTCTTTTTCGCATGCACCTTGACGCGACCCATAAGCGCTAGGAAGGCAGGCAGCTCGCTGGCGTCAACCAACTCGGTCGCCACTTTCTTCACGGCTTCCAGCCTAGCGTTGTTCGTGCTGAACTGGCCGAGAAGGGCCATCGCCGCGCGCTGATTATCGTGCATCAGGTGGCCGAGAATGCCTGCTACCGCGGCCTCAATCAGGGACCACCCGGTGAAGATGCGTCCCAGCGCGGCCGCGTGTTGCGGTCTCTTCAGCAGCGCCGCATCACTAAATTCTATGTCGAAGGCCCTCATTCCGCTCGGCATCGATGATTCCCAAGATCAATGGCAGTTGGGCAGCGTGTTGAAGGAGGAAGCTCTGTGATGTCAACACACGCCACAGAGCTCAAACCGGCAGAAATGCGCCGCTTTCAGTTTTGTCCGCGCGCCTAAAACTGTGACAGAAGGTGAAAGGCGGCGGGTTTCACCGGAATGACACCGGACTGTCTGGCCGCACCGGCAGGAACATTCGCCGAATATCATGCGCTTCAGCCACATGGAGGGCAATCTCATGATCGCGGAATTCACCCTGAACGACGGCAATCCTGTATCCATCAATATGGATCAGGTTGATTATGTCCAGCCCTCGGATGACGGAACCCTTGTCGTGTTTGCAGATGGGCGACACTTGGAGCTTCAGGAAAGCTATGATGCCGTCGCGGAAGTCCTGAACCCTGAGCGGCAGGCGGGCTGCTAGAGCGGCGTCCGTTGGTCGATCGCCGCGCCCTTCCTTTGGAACCAGGGCGTGGCCGTGCGATCAATAAGTAGCCGATCGCCGGGATATGGCCGGTCGAACATATACAATTCTTCCAGCGGGGCGTGCAGCCAAGTGTCCCAATGTTCGGGATCTAAAATGACTGGCGAGCGGTCATGGACGTCCTGCAGTTCTATGCAGGCTTCGGTCATCACGCCCGTATAGACGCTGCCCCATTCGTGGCTTTCGCTCCATAGGCCAGCCCAAGCGAAGATCGGCTGATCCTTCACGGATATCCATGCTTCGGTTATTCGCCCAGGTTCGCCTATCGCCTCGGCAAAGCGCGCGGTCGGGATGAGGCAGCGGTTCTTCGGATTGACCGCCCATCGCTTCCAGAAGGTGCCCAGCTTGTCGAACCGGGCGTTATTCACGGGCTTGGGCTTGTTCTTCTTCGTCGGGTCTCGCTTGCTGGGTAGCGCGACAGGGAAGCCCCAAATCATCTGCTCCAGCACCCTCTGCCCTTCCTCCAGGCGAATAACAGTGCCTGGCTGCGCCGGGTGAGTCTGGATCGGCCCCTCATTGAATCGCGCGCTTCTCTTTGCGCCGAACAGGTTCAGCACCTTCTGGGTGTCGCCGCGTTCCGCCCGATTGCACATCCAGCAAGAGTGAAAGGCGCGAAGCGAAGATGCAAGCCCCTTGCCCGAATCGCGAACAATAGGCGAACAAGTGGCATGGACCCGACCGACATAGCCCGCCGAGACAGCAACGCAGCCATGAGGGAATATCATGCGCTGGTGAAGCGAATAGAACGCGGCGACCCCATGCACCCACAGGAAGTGCAGGACGTCATCGATCAGCTTGTCGATGAGGGCTATCCGTTTCAGGCCGATGCGCTGGCACGGATGAAGGTCAATTGGGATCGGTAACCCGGTCCATCTGCACCGCCGCCTGCTGCCTCACCCAATCCTGCAAGCCGATCAGCTGCTCCGCCTGCCGCTCCGCCGCCTTCAGTCGGGCAAGAAGCGTGTCACAGTCGGTGCCTCCATAAGCGCGGCAGGTGGCTGCGCTGGTGACGGACACTGGAGCGAGGTCGGTACTGCTGGAATAGGCTTGGGCGGCGATTTGTCGCCGCACGCGCTCATAGCGAGCATCAACATCGGCAAGGCGAGCCTGATAGTCATTCACGGTTCTTTCTGTGATTTTGGTCTGTTCCGCTTTCACGCGCTCGACATTGGCGGCGGCTTGGCGCTGCGCCTCGGCGCTGGCGGCGCGGTAATTCGCGACCGTTTGTTCATGTGCGCGCTTCTCGTCGCCCGCCTGCGTCCGCCATCTATCCCGGTCGTCCGTTCGCGCCTCCAGAACGAGAAGGACGACCATCAACCCGATGGTGAGAGCCGCCATGGGAATAGCCCACCAGAACCGGCGCAGCGTGGATAGTTCGATCATGCCGCCTTGCTCCGCTTGCCGTAGGCGGCCGCCAGCCGCTCATCATATCGGTTCTCGCGGTAGGCGGTGCCGTTGTAGCCCTTAGCGAAGGCGGCCCAGTCGCGGCGCTGGAGAGCCGACTTCAGGCCACGCCCGACCACGAAGCGGACAAACGCTTCCAGCTGATCACCTTCCGTGCGCGACTGGCGCCAGGCGAACGACCAAGCGTCGGCGGCGTCGCAGACGGCATAATTCTCGCCCAGGATCTGGAACGCGCCATAGCTTGCCGACATGAACCCCGCATCGACGTCCAGCGCCACAGCGGCCAGCAGTTGCTCCCACCGCCGCTGCTGTGATGCAGGGTAGAGCTTCTTGTTCCACGTTCTCGATGAAATCGCTGGATAGGCCGCGTCGTATCGATGCTTGGTCGAGCGGCTGAAGCGGTGCGGCTCAAACAGGATGGTAGGCCGGCCGTCGATGAAGGCGTCGCCCGCCGCCTCTACATCATAGACGGCCCAGATGGTCGCTGGGTCTACAGACAGGTCTTGGGCTGCGGCTGCAACGTCGCCGAGCGTGATCGGATGATCCGGGCCATCGGTCAGGCATTTCAGCGTGGCTGCGCGGCTCAAAGGTCCGAACTTCCCATCGATCGCGCCTGAATAGTAGCCGAGCGAAGCCAGCCGCCGCTGTAGCGTGGCGTGGTCCATGTCATTCTCCCATGAAAAAGGGCGCCCGAAAGCGCCCTGCCTGATCCTGATTTTCGCCTGCCTCAGACGTCGATCGGCCGCTTGCCTGTTGCGATGTCATTCAGCGTGCGCTCGGCGCTCAGCTCAGTCTGCACCTCCTCTCGGAGCGCAGCCTTTCGCTGGACAACTGTTTCCATCATCATGGCGTCCGCCTGCCGCAGGAAGCGATCGGTATAGAGCTTGACGATACGGTCAGCGCCCACAGTGGCCCCGGCTGTCAGCAGCGCGGCCCCTTCGCCATCAACTCCGGCCTGCTTCACGAGCCAAAAGGCAATCAGCGCGACCATGGGCAGCAACAGAATGTCCGCCACTACCAGCCACGCTTTCACCTTCACCCCGCGCTTGATCAACAGCGCATATTTCGCAGCCAGCCCGAACGTCAGCCCCACCGCGATCCATCCATATTTGGCGATGGCAGCCTCAACCCATGGCGTCATCGCCGGATTCCCTCCCTGATAGTTCATGAAACGCAACTCAACCCAGCGCCGCAGCCGCGGCGCATGTCGCGACAACCGGCCCGATCCAGTCGAGCCACTGGTCCAGCTTCGGCCAGACGCGAGGATCCAGACGGCCCCACCAGGGCATGTTGACGCGCAGCCCACCCCCGAACCGCTCGATCCAACGATATTCAGCCTGGGCGACTTCACGACCGATGAAGTAAGCGGAACCCAGCGCCGCGCCCGTCCACCAGTTGCCGGTGAGCAGGCCGACGACGGTTTGGGCGACCAGCGCCATGATGATGTGCTGCAGGAAGATCATGCGGCCTCCAACGCTTCGACACGGGCAGTAAGGTCCGCGATCAGCGCGTCCTTTTCCTTGTCGAGTTCACGCAGGCCCCAGCTGAGCAGCAAATCCAGTTGGTCAGTCCGCAGGCCGAAGCGGTTCCCTGCTTCGCGTTCGATGGTCTCACGTGTGCCCGTCTGCAGCGGCTTGCCGTCAGCGTCGAGCAGCACTTCGGAAAAGATGGGCTCCTGCCGCACCGCTTCGTCCCACTGGTCGAAGCAGAGCCAGGCTGGCGGCGGCGGTCCCTCCCAATCGGGATCAGGCCGCTGCTCAGCCCCGGTGCCAATGAGCGGAGCGCACAGGCCCTCACCGGCGACGATGGCCCATACGGCCTGCGCGCGGACACCGAAGTGCCAGCGCGCGCCGTCCGCGCCCTTCTCCTCGATTGACTCCAGAAACTGAAACCAGCCCAGCTCGTCAAGGATTGCGCAGGCAATCCGCAGATACTTCGCGCGATCATCCGCATGGATTCCGATCCACGACTTCTCGCGCTCGTCCGAGGTGTTGATCGAACCTGTCGCAGCGTAAATCACGGATGGCCTGTTTGATGCACCGCCGACAGAATAGGCATTATCCGCAATGGGATAGAAATGACCGGACGACGATATCCGCCACCGCTCTGAGCCGTTCACCCAGAATGACAGTTTTCCGCCGCCACGATTGGCATTGATAATCAGACCGTTCGCGGCGCCGACCTCATTCGTCGTGGAGATGAACCCGCCCGCGTTTCCATCGGCCGAGAAAATGCACATGGCGTTATTGCTGGAAGCGGCACCGACAACGTCCAGCCGGGCGGACGACGAACTGACAACGCCGATCGTCACGGACCCGTCAGCATGCAGCTTGATGCGCTCCACGCCGCCCGTAACCAGCGCCATGGCATCTGTGCCAGCGCGATAGATGCCGGTATCCTCATCGCCACTGAAGCGAAATGCGGGCGTGCCGACGCTGCCCCCGGGGAAGATGCCTTGTCCCACGCCATCCCTGACCGTAGCAAAGGACAGCACCAGGGCGGCCGCTTGCGTGGCCAGGTCGCGCAGATAGCCCTGCACCGGCATGATGCGATAGGCCTGACCCGATGCCGTCGTGCCGACATAGTTGGTCCGCAGCGTGATCGATGTCGCCGAGTTGACCGACAATATCTCATAGGGAATGCCGTTCGGGCCGACGAAGGCTTGCCCGGCATCGACATTGCCGACCCAGCCCGTGCCGGAGCCGGTGACCGTGGGGCTGTTGTTGGTGACGGCGACCGTCCCCGTATTATACCAAGGCAATAGTCATCTCCCATGGGCGTGCATGTCCGCGCGCATCCACGCGCAGATGATGAAGGTCGTCAGGTCAGGTGGTCGGACTGGATCGAGGCTAAGGCCTCACCACTCCGGAACGTGCGTCATGTCGGCGATGATGACCGCGTAGGAGCGATCGACGGAATCCTGATGGTCGTAAGCCATGTCCGGGAAGGCGTAGTCGTCATCATCCATGTAGGACATGTCGATCGACGTCAGCACACCGCCAGACAGTCTCAGGCCCATGATCTCGCGCCGGATGCGGTAGAAGCGCAGATTGGAGCCGATCCCGTCATAGGCGCGGTCATCATCCATGCGCGTACGGCCAGCCCATTTGAAGCAGCAGAAGCCCCACTTGCGATTGGTCGGCAGCGACAGGTTGATCGGGTTTGCGACATAGTCGCTGCCGGTCAGCACCTGATGCACCCGCAGGTAACGATAGCCGGAATAATAGGTAATGACGCCCGCGGCTGTCCTGATGATACGACCCCATTTGTTGATGGGTGTGGGCGGCGGCAGGGGAACGTCAAACACGGCGAGCTTAGACGTGCTACCACGCGCCTTGTTCGTCACCAGGAATCCGCTGTCGCTCAGGCCGGTGTAAGCATCGGCTGAGAAGAAAACGAGCGGCGTCTCGGGCGAGCCTGGCGAGGGCGCGTCTATATAACTGTATCCGTCTTTCGGATATTCGGTGAAGGTCTGATAGCTGCCCTTGTCAGGAGAACCCGTGGACGCGGTCTCCACGGCGCGAAGCATCAGGTTGCGGTAGAATTGGTCGATCTGCACCGCGCCGGAGCTTCCCAATATCCTATAGCCGTGCGGCATCAATACACCCCGTAGAGAAGCTGAACCTTGGTGACGTTGGGAGCTGGAGAAACATTGAGGTCTATCGACCAGTTAAGCGTCTGCCCCGACACCGAGATGGTGACCCCGACAACCGGTCGTCGGGGGATCGACGCATAATCATAACGGATTGCCCACCATGGCGTGCCGGTGAGGAAGATCGGGTCATTGAACGACCCGGTCCAAATGCCCCCAGACACGTTGGAGTTTGCGGCCGTGATGTCGAAGAAGCCGGAGACGCGTCCATAGCGCGCGCCTTCCTCGACCTGCAGATTGCCTGAAGCGTCCCGAACGCGCGTGCCCCAACCCATTATGTCAGCCAGCCTTCTTCAAGCACGCGAACGCCGTTACTGAGGATATATTCCGTCGTGCGCCCCTGACTGTCGACCGTGATATATTTCCCGTCCGACCCGTTCCCCCCGGGCGGGATCATCCGCAGCCGGTTGGACTGGATGGTCAGGTCAACGACCTGGCCATTGTTGAGGAACTTCATGCCGCCGATGACGCCGTTGACATCGACCGACAGAACCCATTGGGCAAACAGCGATGTCAGATCGTCTTCGACGGCGGCGATCGCACTCGACTGGCTCGTGATCGTCGCGGTGTGGCCGTCTACCGTTGCCGAAACGGAGTTGACTTGGTCCGCCAATGCACTGTCCGCGGCGGCTCTGATCGTCTGTTCGTTCGTGATGCCCGCTTCCGCCGTGCCCATACGAACGCCGATCTTTTCGACGGCGCGCGCAATGACCTCCTGAGCATTCGCGCGGATGGTCCGCTCACTTGAGAAGGCGGCGCTATTCTCGCTCGTCTTGATCGTTGCGGCCAGCAGCGCGCCCGCAAGCGCATCATTCGCCGTCGCCATCACGCCCAGCTTGTTCGAAAGCTCCACGATCCCCTGCGGGCTGAGCGCTTCGATCTGTTGGACGAGCAGTTCGATATCGCCACTGTTTGTGGCTACGTTCTGTTCGATGGTTTCGATGGCGCTGCCTTGCGCCGCGATGTCCGCCACGGCGGCGTCGATGGCTGTCTGGGCCGCCGCAGCGTCCTCCTCCAGCTGGGTCATCTGCACATCGATCTGGCTCAACTGCCCTTCGATGATCGTGATCTTGCCCAACCCCGTGACGACATTGACGAACATCGTCATGTTGCCCAGCGCTGTGCCGACACGATAGGCGATCCGCACATCATAGGCCGTTTCGCTCTCGAGCGGCGCAATGACATGCTCGACCGGCTCGACGGCCGACAGGATGGCAGAGCCGGTCCACGGCTCGTCGCCCGTTTTGCGATAGTCGATGACGATCGCGTCGGCCGAGGGCATTTCGCTCGCGCCGACCACCTGCAGGGCCGGGAAACCTTCGCCGGACGTCACGCCCGTGACGGTCCAGTTCTCAGCAAGCGGTGCGGGCGGCTTCAGGTCCGGCGCCGAGAGCCGGAACGGCTTGGGCGGCGTTGTCGTCTGCCCCAGCGCATAGGCATGCTTGGAATAGGTCTCCGTCTCGCCCGCGAACGACACCTTGCCCGTAGCGGGGTCTGGCGCACGGCGGGTGATGAGTACCGGCTGATTGACCAGCCCCTCTTCGGGCACGTTGAGATAGACGACGTCGCCTGTCTTCAGCCCGATCCATTCCGGGCCGGTCGTCCAAGTGAACGGCCCAGCCTCGCGGCTGTTGACGACGGCATAGGCTGCAAGCTGGCCGGGCTGGCTCGCGGTGTTGCCGCTGAACACCTGCACGAGCGGGAAATCGACTTCCTTCGTGCGCTGCCCACCGTCCGCCGTCACATAGTCGGCGACGGTAACTGCTGTGCCGCTAATGACCGCCCAATCGCTATCCTCATCGACGTAGCGGGGAATGACGCTGTTGAAGCGGTCGCGGCGGCTCTTGGTCGCGGAGATCGATAGGCCATCCAGCAGGTGGCGGCTCTCGATTGTCGCGATCGCGGTGCGAGGCGTCGAGGTGAGGCAGCCGATCATCGCCCCGGTCTGGGTGGGTATCGCGCCGCCAGCCTGCAGCATTCGCTTCAGCGTGTCCCACTTGCTGTCCGTCGTCCACTCGACGCCGCCGACCTTCCAGTCATTGGCCTCGCAGACATTGGCGCACTCGACAAAATCGGCGACGCGAATGGTCGAAATCGGCGCGCCGATGCCGCACACCCGCTTGCCATTCTGCCAGCGACCGAGCGCCCAGGTGAGCGCGTGCAGGCCGGGATTGTCCGACCATTCGTAGGTCACCTCATTGAGTGCGCGATGTGAGCCGGATCCGCCGGGATAGGTGCTGTCCTTGCGCGGGTCATAGACCTTCACCCACTTGCCGATCCACGCTGGCTCCGGCGCGCCTGCGCCGAACAGATCGCCGTCAGTGTCGAAGCGGAGCGCCCACTGCGCATGCGCGATGCCGCTCAACTTGTGATTAGCGGTCCAGTCAGGGAACGGCTTGCCGCCGAAGGTCATCGCCAACGCCGAGCCGCTCGACGCCCCCAGCGACAGCTTCTGCGCCATGTAGCGGTAAAAGCGACCATTGGCGTCGCCGTCGCTGTTGGTCGAGAAGGTTACGACCTCATTGTCGGCCGTGAACTGCTCGATGCTATGGATCGGCCCGGCGATGGACAGCAGCGCGACGAAGGCGAGAATATCGTGCTTCGACTGCTGCTTGAAGCCGTCATAGGTGCGGGCATAGGCGCGAAGGCCGGACATGCGGGTGCGGCCGATGGCATAGGGTAAGCCGCTCTGCGGGTTCGTGGTGAACGTCGTTGCCGAACCCTCCACACCCATCTTGGGCGCCGTGAACGCGGCGGCCATGGACAGCACGCCCGCGCCGAGGCTGGCATAGGTGCCGATCGACATGGCGGTTGCCGCCGTGGTCGAACCCGCCGCCGCAGCAGCAGCGCCGCCTGCCGCGATGCCGACGCCCGTTGCCACGAGCGCAACCGCCGCAACGACCATCCCCACCGTGCGCAGAGCCTTCGCCATTACAGGACACTCCAGGCGCGCAGGATGCGGTCGGGGGCGAACGTCACCAAGCCGGGGTGATCCTCATGGAAACAGAAGAGGTTGCCATTGCCGGCATAGAGGCCGATCGCGCCCACCGGGCTGTCACCCTCGATCTGAGCGATGTCGCCGAGCAGCATGCGGGCATGAGGAATGGGCGTGAGGCCGATACCCTCTGCCATCTCAGCCAGCGTGGAATAGCCGAGCCGCCGAAGCGCGCGGCCCGCTCCGAGCGGTGAACTGTAGCTGCCGGCCTTGCTGATCAGGATCTTGTGCCCCAGCTTCTTCAGGTGAAACGCGGCGACCTTCGCGCAATCGACCTTGCCCCACTCAAAGGGCCGGTCGCGATACCGCGCCATGGTCGCCTCGATCGCGGCGTGCCGACGTTCGAGCGGGGTCATCGCGGCATGCTCGCTTTCACCGCTGGAGCGTTGGCGAACCAGCCAGCCAGCCCGCTTTTGTGGTTGTTGCCCTGCGGCGGCTTCGCGCCCCAATAGAGGTTCACGTCCGTTCCCGTCATATGCTCAAGGCCCAGCTCGCCGGGCCAGATGGACTGATGCCATCCATTGGAGGCCCGCTGCCCTTCCTCCACCTCGAACAGCCGCTCGAACACACTGACCACCGTAAAGGTCACGCTGCGCTCGCCCCGCGCGTCGATCTCGACGGTCGGCACGTCGATCTCGCCCAGGAAGACGACCTCTGGCACGCCCATGACCGCCCCATTCGCCATGTTCACCGCGCCGACGAGCAACTGCACGGAACAGCCCTGCATGTCGGGGCTGGCAAGGGTCGCGGCTGCGCTGAGATTGGGCGGGAACAGCTTGATCGTGATTTCGGGAGCCTGATCGCCAACCTCCTCGCTCAGCTCCGACAGTTCGGCGATCGTGCCGAACACATCATCACAGCCGACATAGGTCTCCCCGCCGATTTGGAGCGTGCCCGATCCATCGAGCAGCCGGATGGTGTACGTCGGCAGCGCGATCCTGAGCGCGCCGAACAGCAGCACGCTGGGCTGCGCCAGCGCGGACTTGAGCGTTGGGTCCAAGGGATGCCCCCAAAAGAAAAGGGCCGCCGGAGAAGGGCGACCCTGTCAGATTGCGACGGTGACTATGAGATCAGGCGGGCAGGACACCCGCGAGGGCGAGGCCGCAGCCCAGCAGGAAGGCGATGATCGAGCCGAACGTCAGGATGATACCGGCTGCGTAGAACTTGCCGCCCGCGACAACCTCAGCCCGTTCGGCGGCATTATCTTTGCTGGCCCCGTTCAGCACCTCCCGGTCGTACCGCATAATTTCATATTGGCAGGACAGCGAGAAATGATGCTGCGACAGAAAGGCCATGGCGAAAGCGGCAAGCGTGGCGACCAGGCCGACGACGAAGCCCCAGAAGCTCCACCACAGCATGGCGGTGTCGAGGCGCAGCGAAATGCCGCGCTTCTGCATGTTGCCGATGAAGGTGAACAAGCCCACCATCGCGCCACCGTTCACGAGCAGGAGCGCGGCCAGCAGCTTTTCCGCCAACACAGTCTGAGTGCGGACCCTTTCCATGAACTCGGCTTGAGCCGATGCCCGCCGCAGCTCTGTGACCTTGAAACGATTTTCTTCCATCATGCGCCCTCTGAAATGGTGAAACTGAAGCTGGCAAGTCTGTCGACCGAAATCTGCCATGAGAGTTCGTCGCCAGGCGATACCAACCCCTCGATCTTCGGTGCGGCAATTTCCACCACGTCATTGACCGAAAGACTCGACCGCAGCAGCGGCCAGATCGTGGCGCTAACGGTGCCACCCGCGCCGACCGTCGCATCAGCAGATGCCATCTCCATGTATCGGCGCCCGCCGTGGATGATGGAGACCATCTGGCCTTCCTTGATGACGTAGCCCGGCGTCATACCCTTCAGCGGCAGGGTCGTGCCGGATGCCACCACGGCCGACACCAGCGGCGCGCCGGGATTGCCAGTGTCGAAGTCTGGCTGTGGCCATTCCATCAGCAGCCGGTCCTCTCGGGCGCGCAGCAGGCGCGACTGGACGATCAGAGCCTTGTCCCGCGTCGACATGGGCGGCAGCGTAACGCGCAGCCCGAAACGGGTGCCGAGGCGGTTGATGCGCTGCTCCGGCCCGCCAAGGAATGGGGTCAGGACCGTGCCGAAGTCGCGCAGGAACGGCTCCGCTCCGCTGGGCACGGCCCAATCTGGAAGGCTAATGACAGCCATCAGCCACGCCCCGGTATGCGGCGGCGGCCGACGCGAGCAACATCCGAGCCGGCGGCCTTACGCGCCTGCACCCCGGACGCGACAGCCATGGGGGCGGCGACACCTGCGGCGCGCTGATCTACCACAACCTCGAAGTAGGGCGATGGGATCACCTCCACATGTGCCCGCCCGCCATTGTCATTGCCCGGTCGGCGGATATCGACCATTTCGCCCCGCGATGCCTTGAACGCCACCACATTCTTGTCGATCCCCGGCATGCCGCCCACACGGAAGCTCCCCCCGGTGTTGAAGGCGGGCAGATCCGTGAAGGGAGTTTTTCCAACATTCGCCGCCAGCCCGGCGATATTGGCGGAGGCGGTATCGAGCGAACCGGCGAGGGGATTTCCGCCGCCCAGCACACCACCCAGAACACTTGAAATGCCTCCGACGATCGCCTTTTGAAGTTGGATGCGGATCAGGTCTGCGATGATCTGGTTGGTCACCTGCTTGAACACATCGCCGAGCGAGCGCGCGCCCGTCGCGGCATCAGCCAGCCCGTTTACCACACCCTCAATGCCATCCACCTGCACGCGCTCAAGAGCCTCCCGCGCTTCATCAGCGGAGCGTGGCAGGCGGTCGAGATAGGCTTCCAGCGGCCCCTGTGTCTGCCGGGTAACCTGATCTCGCGCACCAGACTGCAAGGCAGGCAGAGCCATCAGCCGAGCACGGGCGCGAGTTGCAGTTTCCAGATCGGAAGACGCCGCCTCAATCTCCAGCATGCGCCGCTCAACATCGAACTGCGTTTCAAGAATGCGAAGCTCAACTGCCCGCCGCTCCTGTGCGGTGCGTGCGGCGTCCGCAGACAGTTGCATCAGCTCGACAGCAAGGTCAGCCCGGTCTTGCTCACGGCGGATGGTCCGCTGGTCGATTTCATCCTGGGCACGCTGGCGGGCGAGACGCTTGCGAGCGTCTGCATTTTGATTGTTGATCTCGATCAGCTGCTGCTTCTTGGCCGCGTCGATCTGGTCATCGGCGTTGATCGACCGCTCCCGTACTTGCCGGTCGGTCTCGATCTGCTGAAGATCAGCGTCGCGTCTCGCCTCAATTGTTCCGGTCAAATCGGCAAGGGTGGTGGTGAGGTCTGACTGCTCCCGCGCGAAATCGTCCGTGAAGCGGCGCAGGGCATCGGCAGCGCGTTCAGCTTCATGCTGCGCCCGCTTGCGAGCAGCTTCAGCTTCCCGCGCCGCCTTCTTGCTAGCCTTGTCGTCCGCCGCAACGGCAGCAGGCTTAAGAACGGACGGGGTTTTCTTCGCATCTCGCAGCGGATTGCCCTGCAAGATACGGTCCAGCGTCGCCTTCGCGTTGGCGTTGCTGATGTTTCCCTGTGTTTGGCGGACCAATGCAGCGGCACTGGTGCTGTTCATGAAATCATCGAAGCCTTGGCGGAAAGTTCCGCCAGTGGCCGCCGAGTAGATACCTCGCCCGAATGCCTGGGGGCGCCTCCACAGTCCGGTGGCGAAGTCGAGGCCGGACGCCATGCCCTCCGGGCTGATCTTGGCTCTTTCGGGGTTCAAGTTCTGCGCCCAAACCATCCATTGACGGATTTCCTTGAGCGTATCGAGCACTGGCATTGCAGCCTGCTGGACCGTGTTCAGCTCCTGACGGAGAGCAATGCCCCAGCGCTCAGCCGCCGAGCCCATGTCATCGAAACCCTGCGCGCCATCTGTCACAAAGTTGGATATGGCCGTGGAGAACTGGCCGCCGCGGTCGAAATCGCCGAAAGCGGTAATGGCCGCGTTGCGCACCTGCCCCATGGCCTCGTCGAAGGTGACGGGCATCTGCCGGAATTCGGCGTCAATCCCGTCTGTGAACTTGCGGTCGGTGAGCGCACGAAACAGGCGGTCGGCAGTCAACTCCCCCTCTTCCGCCATCTTACGCAGGCTCCCAATGGGGACGCCAAGGCTATCGGCCAGCAGGCGGGCGAGCCGGGGGGAAGATTCCATGATCGAGTTGAATTCGTCGCCTCGGAGAACACCAGACGCGAGTGCCTGGCCGAATTGCAAGGTAGCGGAAGCCGCCTCCGCCTGGCCCGCGCCGCTGATTTTCAACGTCTTCGAAAATGTCTCGGTCGCGCGCGCTGCTTCCCACTGTTGCCCTCCCAACTCCTTCGTCGCCCGGATGAAGTTGGCATAGAGAGAGCCAGTTTCAGCCAGCCCGTTCCGCGTGGTGCTGGCGATGCGGTTCACATCTTCCTGTGCTTGTCCAAAGCTGCCGAACTGAGCCGTCGCCAGCTTCAACTGCGCCGCTAGCTGCTTCGACTGGTCAGCGAGTCGCAGATATGCAGCGCCAGCGGCCGTGACGGAGCCGATGCCGAGCGCCGCACCGATCCCTTGCAGCGCAGTGGAAATCAGCGTGGATGCGCTCGCTACCTCCTTCGCCGAGCGCGAAAACTGCTGCGTCGATTTTGAGGCCCGCTTGATACCCGTTTCGAACTCCGCAGAGTCGAGGCCCAGCGTTACCCTCAATGCGCCGATGACGCTGCGTGCCATGCTTTTGACTCCGTGAGGAAAAAACTTACATTCGGCTGCCGTTAGGAGAGCCTATGTCGTTCTGGAAAATCTGTACTTTCGTGGGGGCGCTTGTTGGCGGCCTCTTCATTCTCGGAGCGCTTGGTGACACCAGCGCGCCTCGGCAGGCGGCGGCGGCAGCCTTCGCGATATTCTTCGTCGCAGCCCCTTACTGCCTGCATGGCGTTCTGTTCCGCGACGCTCTTCTTGAGCGTGACCGCCCCCCAAGATACAGGAAGACACTAATTCCAGCGGTGTTACGCATGCCGCATATAAGAATTGGTCCGACTCTCAGCCGTAGCTGGACCTTCAGCGTTTGGTCGCGGCAAGGATTTGCATCGCCGCGATCATCTGTTCGGGGGTTTGGGCCTCCTGACCGCTTCTTTCACCGAGCAGCCGATCAAGCGGCGGCACCTTGCTGATGCGGCCGATGACAGCTCCATGCCACGCCGCGTTCATCCGTTCCCGGTGTTCCCAGCGGATACGCTGGCTATATCCATCCAGCGCCGCCTTCAGAAGACGGGGCGTTTGCACCCAAAATTGTGCGGGGTCGAAGCCCGCTTCGCACCACAGCGAAAAGAGCTTCAGCCAGTTCAAGCCTTTGCTTTCGCTCGACCCCGCTTCTGAGGGTTTGCATCGCCCTCGGCATCCTCCTTCTCAGGCCACGCCTGCTGCATGGCCTTCGAGACCGCATCCCGCACCGTCGGAACGCCCCAGGCGAGAACCCGGTCAGGGAAACCGTCATAGGGCATCCCATACTGCCGATAGGTTCCAGCCCAGGCCAGAGCTGCCGTCATGCCGAGATGCGCGCCGCTGTCGAACAGCCCGAGGATCGAGCTGATCGGCATGGCGGTAATTGTCTCCGCCATCATCAACGCATCGGCGTTCATGGTGATGACGTAGCTCTGGCCATCAGCCTCGAAGGAGGCTTCCCCTCTCAATGGATTGGTCATGGGGCGGTCGGATCAACGGCGGACTGAGTGACCGCGCCATTCACCCGCATTGTGATCGTCGCGGTCTGGCGGTCATCGATGGGGATCTCCTTTTCATACCCCTTGATGATGGCCGAGAATTCGAAATACTGGAACGACGCGCCGGCGGGGATAGAAACAACCACTTCCCGAGCCTCGCCGGCTTCGAGGGCATCGTTGATCAGCGTGTCGCTGGCACTGCCGGCGATATAGTTGATGCCGAACGACACTTCGCCATTGTCGATCAAGCCCGGAACATACTCGTTGGCGCGCCCGGGTGACTTGAAGTGCGTCGCCACCACATCGTTCTGCTGCGGGTTCGGCAGCGAGATCGAAATCACTTCGGCGATTTCGGTCAGGACGTCGGAATCGTTGGCGATCCAAAGCCCGGCACCGTAGCCGATCTTCACGTTGGCCATTGCATTCTACCTTTCAGAGAGGTTGCCACCAGATGAGAAAATCCGCGCTGACGCGGAAAACAGTGCCGACACCCGGCACATCTTCATGGCCATCCCGCTCCGACTGGAGAAAGGACATGCCGAATATCGTTCCGCCCGATGTGGCCGGAGTTTCCAGAATGGCTGTAAGCGCAGTTGCCACCGCCTTGGCGGCGGCCGCGCTAAGCGCCCAGGCATCGAACTGCATCAGCGTGCCGTGAGTGCCGTCAGCCCCTGAGAAGGTATAGGCGCGGCCCGGCGCCACCTTCGTGAGCGTAAGGGCTGGCAAAGCCTCCCCTTGGACGCGTGAGACGGGCGTCACTCGATTGCCGATCAGTGCCGCCAGTCCAGCGTCTGCCAGCAGGCGGGCGATAAGGTCCGCTTCCATCTACCTGACTTTCGGAGCTTTTGCCGCCTGCTTGGCGACCTCGATGCCCAGAGTTGCGCCGATCAGGTCCAATGCTGTCATGCGTTCCGCCTCCCAGGCAGGGCGCATGAAGGGCTGCGCCGGTTCCTTGTAGGTGCCGAACTCCTGAGTGATCGCCTGCGGATGCTGGCCCGGTCCAACATGGATTTCGAGCGAAGCCACCGCGCCACGGTCGCCACGCTGCGACGGTGCAAGCGAAGTCGAGACATCGATGCTTTCGCGCAGATGACCACGATCCACTGGAACAATCGCTCGGGCCGCTCGAGCGATGGGTTCGCCGCCAGCCCGCAGGGCCTTAAGGCCGACACGGCGCCGCTTCCCAACCTCGCCGATCTGAGCCAGCGCCTGCTCCAGTTCCTTCATGCCGGTTAGCTTGAATGTTTCGGACATCACGATACCGCCCTGACAGCGTTGATCTTTACGCCTTCGTTCAGACCCATTGGGGCTATTGCTCGAATGTCCCAGATCCCGCCGTCGAAGGCGACGCGATCCGTCAGCAACAAGCTCCGTGACTTGCTGTTCGCTAAAACCTCGAAGGTCGCGGCCTGCGCTCCCCCAGCCTGGGCAGCCTGCCGCTGTTCGTCGCCACTTCCAAAATAGACAGATGCCCAAAGCCGCGTATGCTCTACCCAAGCCTTCTCCGGCTCGTTCAGCGAGTTGCGGGTTTCCGTCGCGCGCTCGATGATAATGCGCTTATTGCGTCGGCCTGCATCAAGCGACATCAGCGATAGACCCGATATGGCTGCAACAGCGCCTCAACCCCAACCGTCAGGGGCACCGACGCCATAGTAGAACCCGTGGCCACGGTCGCGCGGCTGTGAAAAAGATCGCCCACAATGAGCAGGATCGCGGCCTTGATAGGAGCAGGGACCGACTGATACCCGGCACGGTAGCGGAGCCGCCCCCCCTCCGGCAGCAGCGAACCGCCTTCCCAAGGCCAACCCCCTTGAGCTGGAACGATGCGGTCGCCTGAGAAAGCGAAATTGGCGAGGTCCGCCTGATGCTCGTCGCCGTTGCGATCGAGATAATATGCGCTGACCAGCGACAGCACAGGTCCAAAGGGCAGGCGAAGGCTGGACCCTACTGTCAGAAGGGAAAAATGCGCCTCCAGCTCACGGGTGCCAAGTGAGCGCCCCAGCCAACCATCGGGACCGTCTATATGGGCGGTCGCGGCGGCGATTAGAGCTTCGACATAGGACTTCTGCTCTTCATCGCCCTCCAACCGCAGATGCTGATCGGCCTCCTCCCATGTGACGGCAGGAGCCGGATCGGTCATCATCACGACGCGCATCAGGCGATGACCGTCGCCGTCTCGGCCGACACCGCCTTGACGGTGTTAGCGCTGTTCAGCGAATTGGCGGCCGTCACCTCGTAGGTGATCTTCGCGCCGACATCGCCAGCCTGCACGACATAGGTCGCGGCGGTCGCTCCGGCGATTGCCACGCCGCCGCGCAGCCAGCGCCGCGCGGAGACGCTGCCATTGCGGACCGTCCCGCTCGCCCCCGTCAGCGTCTGCCCAACCTGGGCGGTGCCGGTGATCGACGGCGCGACCGTGAAAGCGGGCGCGCACATGAAGCCGCGCGAGCGGCGAGCGGAACGGGACATTGGTCAGGCCTCCTTGTTCTTGGCTTCGGGAGCCTTCTTGTTGCTGGAATCGGGCGCCTGCTTGTCCTCGGGCTTCGCCCCCGCCTTCTCCTGCGCAGCGATCGCGGCGGAGATCTCCGCCTCGGTGCTGCGCGATGCATAGCCTTGCGGGGGATAGTTAGCCGCCTTGTAGCCCGCCGCCACATACTCCTCGACTGTCGGGCCATCCTCGCGCAGCTGCTCGGACTCGTCCTTCTCGAAGGCGTGCTGGTCGCCTGCCTTCACCTCGTCGGGCGTGGCCTCACGGACCAGGCCTTTCTTGACCAGCTCGTTGAAGCGGGTCGAGGTGATGTTCCGGAGGATCATGCCGGCGGTGACGGAACCGTTGTCGCCGTAATGATCGTCCAGGACCAATGCGTTTTTGCTCATGTCGTCCTCCTTCTCGGATCATCAGCGCAGCGTGCGCCGATGATCGGAAAAGGGGCGCCGACCATAGCCGGCGCCCTCATAGGTCAGGCGATGGTCAGCGAACCCTTCACCAGCGCAGCAGGGCGGCGCACGACAAGCGCGAGGCGCTTTTCCGCACGGACCGTCAGCATATTCTTGATGAAGTTATCGCGGTCCTGGTCGGAAATGCGGACCTCGGTGTCCATCCGGTCGAAGATCTGCCCAGCCAGCTTGAAATTGCCGGTCAGAAAGTTGCTGGTGCCGATGCGCTTGCTCGGCACGACCGGGCGACCCCAGAGGACCGGACCTGCGATGCCCTGCGGGTTGGCGAAGATATAGCCGCCGGCAGCGTCCTTCGTCAGTTCGATGTTCGCCCACTGGGTCGGATGGATGACGATGCCGTCGGGAGCGAAATCGGCCAGTTCGACCTGCAAGATGGCGAGGCGGAGGCGGTCGATCTTCGTTTCGCCGGTGATGGTGACGCCCGCCGGCTGCGAATAGGCGGTTGCCTGCGTGTAAAGGCCGTTCAGATGCTGGCCGGTGCCGTCGCCCAGCAGCAGCTCGGCGTCTTCGACATCATCCAGGCCCCAGCGCAGTTCGCCGTCGATCAGGCTTTCCAGCTGCGGCACATCGTCCATCGCCTGACGCGACACCGGAATCCAGTGGGCGACCGTGCGCACCGGCGCGTCATCGACATCCCACTCATAGACGGACTCGGGCTTCTGCGCGCCTTCCGCCACGGCCGCCGCATTGTTGGTCCGGGTCACCTGCTTGGCGAACTCGATCGAGTTGCCGTCGGTGCGACCCGGCGTGAGCAGGTCGCGGACGCGCAGGCCCATGCGAGGCAGGCCGACAATGTCGGTCTGGCGATCGGGACGGATCAGGCCGCCAGCGGAACCGGATGCCGTGGTGACCGCCTTCACGCTGAAGCCGATCGTGCCCTTGCAACCGCCCTCGACGTATGACTTCACATCGGCGTGGTTGGCGACCTCGCGGCCGAGGCTCTTCAGCTGCTGATCTTCGTCGCCACCGCCGCGACGCGACTGGGCGAGCTTCTGCGACAGCTCGGTGATTTCGCCGCGCAGCCCCTCCAGCTCATAAAGAGCCTTGTCGGCCTTTTCCTTGGTCTCGGTCGAGACCTTTTCGCCCGCCTCGCTCTTGGCTTTGAATTCCTTGGCGAACTCCTTCACCTCGCCAAGCGTGTCACCGAGCTGCTTCTGGAGGGTTTCGAGGGTTTTGTCGTCGCCGCCGGCTTCCTTGCGGCCGAACTCGCGTGCCATCGGAAGCGCCGTCATCGCCATGGCGACGGCGCCGAACAGGCTGTGGCCGCCGCCTGATGCTGCATGGGCAACGGTGGTGGCGGCCATTGCCGCGTCAGAAATGCCGACAAGCGCCAGCGTCACGGCAAGCGCCGCGAAAATATAGTGTCGCATCTGGATTTCCTTCTTAGGCGGACTTCAGCGAGAAGCCGGCCAGGGTGTCCGAAAGGCCCTTGAGGGCCGGGGTCATCGTCTCTTCGCGGTCGGACTCCCTCCGACGCATTTCCGCGAGGCCGTGGCCGACGAGGCCGGCGGCGCGCGTCTTCGAGAAGCCTGCCTCCCGCAGGAACTTCTCGTATTCTCGATCCGTGGGCAGCTCGCCGTGAGCGAGCTTGAATTTCACCGCCTCCACTCGCGCGTCGTCATTGGCGGGGAAGGTGACGAGGCTGATCTCCACAAGGTCCAGTTTGGTCAGGGTGCGGATGCCGGTCTTTTCGTCATAGCTCGACTCGCGGACCCAATAGCCGATCGACAGGCCAGTCACCGTGCGCGCCTTCATGTGCGCATAGGCGCGCCGCTCCATGTCGCCAGCATCGAGCAGGATGCTTCCCTTGCCGAACAAGCCATGATCGTCCTCGCGGAGGTCGCTCCACGCGCCGATCGGCTCGCTCGACCGATGCTGCCACAGCACCGGGACCGGGCGGCCTTTGCGCGCCAGCTCGGCAAGACTATCCGCGAACGCGCCCTTGGCGACCACTTCCTGATAACTGTCGACCACCCCGAAGACGGAGCCATAGCCGTTGAAACTGCCGTCCTCCTCGACGGCCTTGATGTCAAAGTCGAAGTCGCGGACCTTGAGGGCGCCGCTGTGCTTGCGACCGAATTGGGGATGCAACCGCATCGTCAGTCCTCCAGTTTGGGGCCACCGTTGTGGCCAAGCATCGCCGCCTTCACGCGCGCGTCGATCATTCCATCCACGTCACCGCCGAACAGCAGGTTCAGCAGGGCGGACCGCGCGCCTTGTTCGGGCGTCAACGATCCGAGCTGATCGAGCGGCACCAGGTTCGACTGCACGGTCAGGAAATCGTCGCCGGGCATAGCGGGCAGATTTTCGCGCCGACGCATTTCGCCCCGCGTCATCACGCCGTTCTGCCCGAAGGCCGAGTAGAGCGCGGCGCGGGCTGCGCTGTCGGCCGCCATCAGCGCTTCGCGGTTGATCTCGGCATAGACCCGCTTGCGCTCGCCACGCGGCAGAAGCTGCTGCTTCACAGCCTGCTCGATGCGGCGCAGAAGCGGGTTGAGCAGCAGGGTCTGCCAACCGAGCAGGATCTGCTCCACGCCCGATCCCCACATGGTCTGCCCCTTGGCCGCGTGGCCGATGAGGATCGGGAACATGCCGAACCAGCGACAGATTTCCTCCACGTCCCATGACCGCGACTCCAGCAGCTGAACCTCCGACGGGTTCATGCGCAGAGGCGAAAATTTGAAATCCTTCTCCAGCGGCACGATGCGGCCGCGCATTGCGTCACCTCGGAAGGCGTCGAAAATCTCGATCAGGTCGGCGCGCTGCTCAGGCTTGAGCGACTGCGCCCCGGTTTCCATGAAGCCGGATAGCTGCAGGCCGCCGTGGAACGTGTCCGCTGCCGTCTTGTTCGCGGCAATCGCACTGCCGAAGGTCCGGCGGCCCAGCTCAATCGCGGAGAGGCCCTGATCGCCGCCCAGCGTGACGCCGCGCAGGTGGAACACCTTATCAGCAGGCAGCTCTTCGACCTTCCCCCGGTCGGTAAAGTGATAAACCCGCTCGTTATTGTTGTTCCGGCAGACCTTCACCAGATGGGGCGCCATGGGCGTCAGCGCGGTCACCCGCTGCCCCAGCATCTCCTTTTCGGCATAGCCGTTGCCCCAGAGATCGACGCAGGCAACCATGCTCGACCAGAATTCAGACGCGGTCTGATCCCGGTTCGGCTCCTCATGCACCAGGTCGTAGAGCCAATGGTCGGTGCGATCGACGCGGCCACCATCACTGGCCTTTTCGTGAACGCCCATACCCATCGAACCGACAACATCGGATTTGAGGCGGACGCAAGCCCATGCTGTCGGCAGACCGAGCGTGGTGCGCTGGTTTACAACCTGCCCGGCAGAGTCGGAGGCGTAGCCGCGCCGAATTGCGCGGCGGCTCGGTTCATCTTCGGGCGCACCGCTGAGCTTGCCGCTGTCCCCGGTGCCGAACCAGCGCAGCGCGCTTCCCATCCACTGCCAATTTGCCATCAGGCGGCTTTCGGCTTCATCTGGGCGATGAAGTCATCCAGGTTGCCGCCCTGCGCCGCCGGGTTGGCCTCCAGCAGCTTCGCAGCGTTAAAACCGGCGATCAGCGGGTCGATCTTGGCCTTGCCGGCCGATTCCTTGGTAATCAGCACGGCATTCCCTTTCTGCTCTGCCTTCGCATTGCCGACGCACCACGCCATCATGCGCGAGCCGTCATGCACGACCATTTTCAGCTTGAGCTTCCGCTCCATCGACCAGACGGCCGACGACAGGCGAAAGCCCTGGCTCACCGCGACAACCTGCGGGTGGACCAAACCTATCTCCGCGAGCGCGTCGACCAGCGCGCCGACGCCCTGCGGATCGAGGCCAATGGCCCCCTTGTCCGGCAACAGTCCGCTCGCCTTGACCTGCTCGATGACTGCGACGATTTCCGACACGTCCTCTTCGGAGGATGAACCATCCTCGAAATCGAGGTCGCCCCATTCTTCGAGCGCCGGACCGCCATTGTGGCCGACTTTGATCAGCGATCCGTCATCCACAAAATTCTGTAGGACGCTCTCTTCCGACTGGCGGCGCGTGAACACCTCCGGCCATGCCCAGGCGCGGAACCAGAAAAGCCACCTGCGGGTGCCGCGCTCTCGCCCTGCGACGCACAGGCCAAAGAGATCGTCCAAGCCGCCGCCGTCGATGCCGATCACCACGACCTCACACCGGCGCAGCAGCTCTTCCAGCGTCAGCGTCTTGTCGCCCGCTGCCTCCCACGAATCCGCCCCGCGCCAGCGGTGACGGCTCAGCCGAAGGCCGATTTCCACGTTCAGGTGCTTCGCCAGGAAGATCTGAAGCGCGCCAGAGCCTTCGCGCTGGGCCTCTATGAGCTTGCCCATCAGCCATTCGGCGTCGACCGAGCGGCCGATATTCGGGTTCGTCACATAGAAATTTTCAGGGTCGAGATAAGCCTCGGCCTCGATCATCGCCTCCGGAAACTCATAGAGCATCCCGAATTTCCGCAGGTCCGTCACTGTCCCGTCGCGGATCTCGCGGAACAGCGACAGCTTGGAGGCGAAGACGCCCGCCGGGGCCTCATCGCTATGTGTCGACAGGTAAACCACAAAGCCTTCTGGCCTCGACACCAGGCCGCCCGTGGCCTCCATCAGCATGGCATCGGCGCGAGGCATCTTGCCGAACAGCCATAGCTCTTCGACGATGATGAACGCCGCCTTCTTGCCCGACACGATGTCCGTGTCAGCGGCGACTACCTTCAACTCGGCGCGGGTAACCCGATGTTTGATAGTCCGCTGGTTCTCCACGATGTGGAGCAGCAGGTTCAGCTCAGGATCTTCGCGGACCATCCCCATTGCCGGGGTGAAGACGTTGTTCGCTACCTCCTTGGTTGGTGCCAGCACCAGCAGCTCGGCCGAGTGGCGCCAGTTGCGCACGATCGCGGTCACGGCGATCCCCGCCGCAATGGTCGATTTCGAGTTCTTCTTGCTGATCAGCAGCAGGAATTCGTTGATAAGACGCCGCGCCGTATCCGGATTATAGGCGCCGAAGATCGCGCCCACGAACTCGAAAACGAATGGCTCGCTTACCTCCCCGAAGGTCGGATAACGCCCCAGCTCGGCATCATAGGGCAGATCGGTGATCTGCAACGACTTGAAGACAGTAAGCGCCGCCTCCGCCTCGTCAGGAAAGAGTGGATCGAACGGCACCAACGAGCGCCGCTCAACAATCCTCTCGCGCCAATCCGGGCACGCGGTCGACCAAACCGGCTGCACAGCAGCCTCAGTTCAGGCGCGGCGCCGCCGGCGGGGCAAATTTGCCGGTGACCTTGCCAGCGGCTTCCTTCGCGGCAGCCTTGATCCCGATCGGCTTTTGCGAGGCAGCCTTGGCGGGACGATCGGTGAACTTGTCCGACAGGCTCTGGAGGCGCAGGCGCTCCATCTTCTTGTCGAGCAGCGACATGGCAGCCACGCTGCCCGCCTCCACCTGGGCGACCATGGCCGCCATGTTCTTCATTTCGAGCTTGAGGCGGGCCGATGCCTTGCCGCCAAGCTCATGAAAATAATGGCGGTTCAGTGTCCGCACGGTGATCTGCAACGCGGCGGCGATAGCCTCTTCATCATGACCACAGGCAAGCGAAAGCTGCACAAAACGGCGGTTTTCTGCGGTTGGCACATGAGGCGGCCGCCCCTTCTTCCCGCGCGACGCCGGGATCGGGTCACCGAACAGGTCGACCACTCCGCTCAAAAATACGTCGCCCAAGAAAAAAATCCCTGAATGAGAGGGGCGGCGGTAATAGGGCCGCCGGACCCCTAGACTTTCGACCCACCCCCCATGTCCGACCCTGCGCCCGCGCCGCCCGCGCCGCCGCCGTCTTCTGCTGGTGATGGGTGAAGCAGAGCAGCTCGACGTTGCTCGCGTCGAGGTCCGCGCCGCCATCCTTCCGCTCGACGATGTGATCAGCGATGATCCGATGCGTCGGGGTCGGACAGCCTGCCCGCTCGCAGCGGTTGCCGCGCTCGCGCTTGATGTCCGCAACCAGCCCGCGCCACTCTGGCGAGGAGTAGAACCCTTCCGCCACCTTGGGCGCGGCCTTCACCTTCGCAGGCATCCCGCCGAGGCGGGAACCGAGAGCCTTCAGCTTTCCCATGATCGCGCCTGCAAATGACAACGCCCAGCGAGGCGGGGGGCCAGGCTGGGCGTTGTCGAGTTTAGGAGAGGATGCCTTGAACAGCCATAGGCCGTCCCCAAGCGTAGATAGCTATAGGCAGAAACAGGCCGAGAAGTGGACAAACTTAATTATCGGGCCGCAACTTATACCGTTTGACATGCAACAGCCCCGGCCAATCGGGCGTTCGCGGTCTTCACGACAGCACGCATGGACCGCTCATATCGCTTGCGCAGGCCGTGCGCGCCTAGCGTCAGCCCCATTGGGCGCAACAGCTTCATCCATGGCACGCGCTTCTCGCCCCGCGCAAGCGCGCCAATGGCCAGCGCGATCAGCCGCCGGTCATCGGGCTTCGCAGCCAGCACCCAGGCGAACGCCTCCTCCATCATGCCAATGTCCTTCCGCGTGGCAGGCAGCGGCTTCAAGGGAATGTCGGAGCTGTTGCCGAGATAGCCACGGGCATCATAGTCGCCCAGCTCCCGCTCGCGGATGATGTCCGGCCAGCTGGCCTTCACCCGCAGCCAGCCCGCTTCCCGGTCGGACAGCCGCTTCATGACCAGCATGGCTTCCACCAGGCGCTCTTCCACATCGGCAAAGCTATACAACCTCCCTTCCTCCCTCTCTTGGGAGGGAGATATGGGAGGAAGATACGTAATAATATCAGTAGTTTGTTCGTCGTGTGGGAGCATGGGAGGAATATCCTGATAATTCAGCGCGCGGGTGCGCGCATGTGTAACGCGCGTGTGCGTGCGCGCCCGTGGGATTTAGTCGAACTCCCTCCCAAGCTCCCGCAAGCTCCCAAACTCGCGGAAATCTGCGGAAAATGAGGATACGCAATCCTCCCGCAGTTGGGAGAGAGGGAGGGTCAAGGCGGTTGGCTGATCATGGTGGATGCTCGCATCAGGTCGCGTCAGGGGCGAGGGCAGAGGGGCAAAAGCACACGCCCTTATTTCCCCTCGTTAAGTTTCGTCGGATTGCCTCCCATGCTCCCACATGCTCCCGAAGTGGCGGAAAACTGCGAAAAACGATGGAAAGCAAACCTCCCGAAACAGGGAGCGTGGGAGGATCAAGGCGGCAGATCGTCATCATCGAAACTCACCGGAGGGAGTGCCGAGGGGGGCACGGGGGGCCTTCCGCCATCTGGAGGCGGCGCACCCGCCGGCAGACCCGCAGAAGGCTTGTCGGGATAGCGAGGTGCGGGCAAATCGCTCTCCACCGGTTTCCCATCGCAGACGAAGTCGATCGGATCGAAGCGCAGGGCAATGTCCTGCCACTTCATCGTGTTCGACTTGTTGATCTTGAAGCTCTTGCGCTCCATTTCCTGCCTGAGCTTCTTGGAAGACCACGGCTTCCCCGTCTGGGGAAGGTTCTCAGACCATGTCTGCCACGCCGCAAACACCTCATGCAGCGCCGTCGATCCGACGGTGTTGCCGGGGTCGCGGGCGACGCACATCGTCAGGAACTGGCCCAACAGGTCGTTGTCTTCATGATAGGCTTGGGTGGCTTCGATCATCGCCTCCGGCATCGTCAGGCCTTCGGAGAGATAGGCCAGCGCGCCCCGGATCATCTGATTGAGGATGCCCGACATTTCAGCCCGCAGCTTTGCCTTGAGCAGAGGATCTTGCTGATCCTTCGGAATGATGATGGTCCAGGGCACAACCTGCATGCGCCGACGGATGCCGAAGTCGGTGCCGATGCGCGGCAGATTGTTCGCCATCACGGTGTTGGTGAAGGTGATCAGCAGCTCAAAGGCGGGGCCATACAGCTCGCGCACGCCGCCGATCGGTTCGTCGGAGGTGAGCGACTTCACAAGGCCGTCGGAGAATTTTGAATTGTCCTCCGGCTCATTGGCATAGACCATGCGGCGACCGGCAAGCGCGGCCAGATGCGGCGATGGACCGCCGCCATTCCGCTTGAAGCCGGAATCCATGAACGTCTCAATGCCGGTCGCCCAGGCATAGTCACCAAGGATGTGCGCATGAGTCTGAACCCACACGCCCTTGCCGTTCGACCCCTCCCCGTAGAACAGCGCCATGACCTGGGCGTCAGCAATGCCGAGGGCATTGTAGCCCGACCAGCGCATCAGCCATTCGCGCATATCGTCGGGCGGCTGCACCTGGGCGAGAAAGGCATTGAACTGGGGACAGTCGGCCGCCGGATCATAACTCGCCTTGGCAATCTTCGTAATCTTGTCCTCACGCCTATGCTCACGCAACTCGACGCGCGCCGGCGTATCTCCGTCAGGGCGATGGAAGATCAGCGTGCCGTTCTGGACGTTCAGCGCCAGCGGCTCGGCGTCGAACTCCTCCGGCCGCGCGGAAAGGCGAGGCGGCGCGAGCTTGCGCAGACACTCAATATGGCCGCTGCTCTCCGAAGTGCGGCCCCACGCCGCCAGCTTGTCGGAAAACAGCACGATGTCGCCGTTGCTCTTCACTTGAAAGATGAAGTCGTGGCGCGGCCCGTCGTGGCGCGTCTTTCGGGCAAGGCTCCGCTGCAAATACCACATGGCGCTACGGCGAGCGTGGCGCTTTTCCTCCGCCTTCAGAAACTGCTTTTCAGCCCAGCCCGGCTCGCGCTCTTCAGTGTCATCAGGCTCCGCCTCCTCTTCGACCGAGTCGGCGTCCGGGTCGGGCAGATCGCCTTCCTCTGGCGGAAACGGCACACCGCTGGCGCGAATGAAGGCCGCTTCATCCTGTATCAGGCGCATCGTCTCCTGCGCCGCGCGGCCGAATAGGGCGTCCGCCATGCTCCGGTTCCAGCGGGTCCGGTCCCATGCGATGTAGCCGGGCGACGAGGAGCTTTCCGCCCACGCGGCGACGCAGAAGAAATCCTGCCCGTAGCGCGCAAGGAACCGTTCGAGGTTGCCTAGGTCGGTCATAGGGTACCGCGCGCATTTCAGCGTCAGCTCAGGGTCTATATCGTCCCCCAGCCCCTTTCGCTCGCCTATGGCCCTATCCCCTCCCGCTTGGGAGCGTGGTTCGCCATTATCAGTCGAAGGGGGAGGTGCGGAGGCAGAGGCAGAGGGCCGGGATGATCGATGCGGCCGCGCCGCGCGCTGGCGCGCGCGCGACGCGACGTTGGTTAGATCACGGGGAGTTGCCTCCCCGGCGGTCCAGCCGCTGTTGATGGTGGCGTGGAGTTGCTGCTCATCATCATCACCGGGATTGTCGCGGGCGGCCGCCTCGATCGCGGAGCGGGCGAACCGCGCATCGACCGCCGGGAAGGGCGTGGATTTGACCAGCGTGCCGATGTTGAACGCGCTTTCGTTCAGCTGAGCATTGCGCGCACCGGACGCGGCGGACCGGATCAGGCGGCACTCTTCCTCCAACGCCGACAGCCCGTATTTGCGGATAGCATCCTGCTCCGCCTGGGTCAGGTCGGCGGCACGGGGCGCTTCGGCCGAGGTGGACGTTTGCGGCACGGGCTGCGGCCGCTCGTTGGCAGGGGCAGTTTTCCTGCCCTTCGATCGCAGGATCTCCACAAGCGAGGCTGGCGCGTCCACGGGGTCATCATGCCGGTTCGATAGCCACTCATAGCGGCCCTCGCTGCCATCCTCATGATAGAGGATGCTGGGAGGGGCAACGACATAGCCGCCAAGCCCGCGCACATCGACATGCTTGGGTAGGTTGCCCCGGTTGCGGATCGGCTCCCCGCCGTCGTTCGGTTGCAGCAGGTAGACATGGACCCCGCCGCTCTGGGTCATCGCCGTCAGGCTCTTGGGCAGATCGCAACCCATCTGCTCGATCAGCGCCGCCTTAAGCGTGTCGAGCGTGAAAACCTCGCCCGTCGTCTCATCAATGCGCGGGTCGAAGTCCAGGGCGAACAGCCCGTTGCGCCCCATGGCGACGCCGATCATGGCGTTGGGCCATTTCTTCCACCATCCGGTGATGACCTGTTCGTCGGTGGTCGCATCCTTCACGCCGCTGCCGCCGTAAGGCGACTTGGCTTTCAGCTCGCGCTTCTTTCCGCCGAAAGTCTCGACGGTTTCGCTTTTCTCCCGGCATGGAAACACCGGCCAGCCCCGGCGGGCGTAGCTCAGCGCAGCTTGGCCGAGCGGTGACAATAGTGGTGCAGAGCGGTTCACAGTCAAAAAATTCCCCCCGGCAAAGCGCACCCGCTCCCGGTCAGTTGATCGTGCATATCATGGCGTCGCCGCAGGCTTGGCGAGCGCCTGCGGTTAGAAGGGCACTTCGTCGTCCAGGTCGGGCTGCTGATCATTGCCGGGGCGGCCGCGATCGGCGTCGGCACGGCCGCCCGCATCATCACGGCGACGGTCCATCAGGCCGAGCGCGCCGCCAAACTTCGGCACGATGATCTCGGTCACCTTGCGTTCCACCTGCTGCCGGTCGGTATAGCGGCGTGAGCGGATAGTGCCCTCCACATAGACGGCGCTGCCCTTGCGAAGATAGGACATGGCAGTTTTGCCGAGGGCTTCATTGAAGATCACGACACGATGCCACTCGGTCGCGCTCTTCCGCTCGCCGCTCCCCTGCTCCTTCCAATATTCGGTGGTGCCTACGCTCAGCGTGACGACCGATCCGCCACGCTGCATGTCGGCGCTCTTTGGATCTTCGCCGAGGAAGCCGATCAGCTGGGCCTTGTTCAGATTTGCAGTCACCACTTCGTTCCCTTGCCAGAGTTCCATTGCGCCGCTGCCGACTCCGGATCGGCATAGGCGTCTTCGATTTTGGGACTGCGGGCGCGGCAACCCGCGCACTCCACCCATGTCTCAATCGCATCCTCGGCGACGCGACAGGTCCGCACGCCGGGCATCCGGCCGCAGCGGCAGCGGTTGAGCTTGACCGTCATGCCGCGCGCTCCGCGAACAGGCCGCCGCCATTGGCGTCAGCCGCGAGCATGTGCGAATAGTCGGGATAGTCGCCGGGCCGCTCCAGCCGGCGGCGGCAGGGCGCGATCCAGCGCAGGCGCGTGTCGCGCTGCTCAAATCCACTGCCCAGCCAGACGAACCAGCAGTAGCTCGTGGCCGTGGACACGCGGGTGCCAGCCTTTTCAGCGAAGGGATCTAGGTCGCCGTATCGGATCAAGCGACCTTCCAGCATCGCTACGCGCTCGACAAATTGCAGCACATAGTCCGGCGGTGTTTTGTCGAAGAGCGTGGCGTAGCGATCCTGCCCTTCGAGGAATGCTCCCCGCAGCAGCATCGCCACGCCACGTCCCGCGACCCGTAGGCCTGTCTGGATGAAGGCCTCGGCTAATTTGAACGGTGGGTTGGTGATGACCCAGTCCGTCTGCGGCTCCATGCCGCCAGTGAAAGGGAAGTCGATCAGCTCATTGTCGCCATAGGCGTGAACATCGCTGGCGCGGACATCGGCGAAATATTCGCGCAGCGGCCGCACCATATGCAACTCGCCACATGCTGGCTCCCAGGCGCGCTGCAGCTCGATCGGCTCCTCCACGACATTCTCCAGAAACTCGCACAGGGCGCGCGTGGCGAATGGCGGCGTTGGGAAATAGTCAAGGCTGTCAGGCGCGACGCGGCGGCGCTGCATGACGGCGGTGGAGCGGTTCTGCCCGGTTACGCGGTCAGTCATGTTTACGCCGCCAGCCTTTCCAGCACCCGAACAACGGGATTGTGGCTGTAAAGCCCGAGCGTGCGCGCAAGCCGCGCCGCGCTGCGGGCATGCCCTTCGGCAAGCAGCTCACGCACCTGCGGTTCAATCTCGCGCACCACGGACGCATGAGAAGTGTAGCGACGGTCCTGCGGTTTGGCAGGCAGGGGCAGAATTCCCTTTACGATCCGCGTACCACCTTTCGCGGGCGAAGATCCGGGCAGCGGCTTGCCAAGGCGCTTGGCGATGTAATGGAGATTTTCATCGCCAGGCCCATGTTGACGGCGGCTTCGCTTCAGCTCCACATGGCCGGTCTGCGCCAGCTCATACAGCCGCCGAGTGACCTTGTTGGGCGTCAGAAAAGTGGCGCGGGCATAGACGATGGTCTCCCCCGCCTTGGCTTCCCGCAGCCACTTATCGAGCATGGATTCCGCGATGATCATGCCGCCACCGCCAGACCCGCGCGGCGGACATGCTGAATATGCGCGATGCCATCGGCTAGCGCAGCCTGCATCGCCTTGGCGGTGCTTTCGTCCAGACACAGCGACATGCCGCAGCCGGTCAGCACGAAGCCTTGGGGGAACCGGCTATCAGCGATCGGGTGGAATAGCCTCCCGGAAGGCAGCGGCCCGCCCAGTGCGCCAAGCGGCGGCAATTCGGCGGTGCGATCATCTGAAGGCACCGGGGCCGCATCCTGACAGGGGGATACAGGTGCGGCCGCCGGTGCCTTCTCATCCGCGCCAAGGGCCTGCGACGCGGATGATGTCGTGTCGGCCTCGATCTGGCCGAACATTTCGGGAAGAACGACGCCCTCGGTCATGTTGGCGAGGGCGAGGGCGAATTCATCGCTGGGCAGGACGTCGCCGATGAGAACCCGCTCAATCATTGTGCCGCTGTTCAGGGGATGAGTGCCCAGCTTGGGCTTCGCCACAAGCTCCTGATGCTCCATGATCCAATCGGCCAGGGCGAGCGAGCCGACGCTGCACAGGCGATCGTCCCAGTAGCCGCGATGCTTGACGGCGCAGGTGCCGATCAGGTCGCGGCCGCCACCCAGAGCGCCCCATCCGGCAGGCACGACGGCCTCGATCGAGAAATGACGATAGTTTGCGACATCCGTCATGCGTTCGCTCCCTTCAGTTTTGCGGTGAGTTTCAGGCGCAGCTGCGCCGAGGTGCGGTCCAGCCCATCCAGCTCGCGCAGAGCGGCGAGGGCCTCCTGTTCGGTGACATCGCGGCCGCCATCGCCAGTCGAGGCGACTGCTTCGGACACGGCGCGGGAAACATCGCCCAGCTCGCCAGCCAGCTCCGCGACCGTCAGCATCATGCCGTCCGCATCGTCGTCGCCCTGCGGCAGCGGCACGAACACGCCGCCGCGCCGCCGGCAGAGCCAGCTGGTGACATGCGGCCAGCCGGGCATTCCGACGGTGCGAGCTTCCAGGGCGTCGATCAGGTCGAGCGTGGGCGATTCGGCGACATTGGCGAGACCCATGTCACTAATCTTCTGCCGCCGGACGCCGGTCTCCTCTGCGGCCGCATCCTGACCGCCGAAGCTCTTCACCAAGGCTTTGAATGATGCTTTGCCAGACTGCTGTTCCGGCGTGAGGGCGAGGGACCGGCTCATGCGGCCAGCCCTCCGGGGGCACGGCGACAAATATTCACAACCAGGCTGTGAGCCGCGCCCCCTTCGGCTATCGTGCGGCTGTCACACCCAGCACGAAGGGACAGAAAATTGAACGATACCGCGTCGGAAGCCGTCACCGCCTTTTTCGTCGTCGCGGAGATCCTGCGCGAACTGGATGACCGGCTAGGCCCCGACTTCAGCCCGACGGTGCTACGGCGAGCGACCGCGCGCATCGATGATCTGCTTAAGGCGGAAAACGATGTCGACACGGCGAGCGGCGAGGCGCTGGCCGAAGGAATGGATTGGCTGAAGGGGATCATGCGGGAACCTCGCTCTTGAGGCGGGCGATCTCGCTCTCCATTGCCTGCACTTGCTGATAGAGCGCGGCGGTTCGCTGCTTTTCGGTGCAGAGGGCGGAGCCGATCGTCAGGAAGGCCGCACGTAGATCGGCCTCATCGGCCGCCGCATTCCCGATCATGGCGCAGGCCGCTTCGATGCGCTGAAGCTCGACCCGCTGCGCCTTCGGCGACGGGAAAGCGTTCGGTTCGTTGGCTTGGGCGGCTGCGCCCGGCAGCCATGCGATGGGCTTGAACCGCTGCATCACGCCGCCTCACTCTCGGGGGCGGCAAAGTTCCGCATTTTGCCGGGAGACGGCTCAGCATCTACAGGCGAAACATCATCACCATGAGCAGTAAGCCCATAGAAATCGTTCGGCGTGACATGACCGCCAGTCTCCCGGACTATCGCCGTCATAGTTTCGCGGTCGGGAATGCGTTCCCCATTAGCGTAGCGGCGCACCGCTTCGGCACTGCGCGCGATCGCGCCACCGAACTGACCGAAAGTCAGCCCTTCGCGGGCCAACCAATCCTGAAGCAGCATGTCATACCTCCGTATGACACCGATATGGTGTCGATCGCACCAATCTGTCAACACCAAATTGGCGTATGGGCGCTGCGCACCAAATTGGTGCAAGAGGCGGTATGACCATTGCCAACAACATTGCCGCTTTCCGCGAAGCCAAAGGCTGGGCGCGACCCGAGCTGGCGAAGCGCATGGATACGACGCCACAACAGGTCGAACGCTTGGAAAAGGGCCAGCGCGGCTTAACGACGGATTGGATTGAGAAAGCGGCCCGCGCTTTAGGCGTGCCAGTCGGGGATATCATCACGCCTGGTGCAGCCGGGACAGCAGCTGCTAGCGGCGAAGATTATCATCCGGCGCCTGACATACTGCCGACGCGAAACGCTTCTGCTGATGATGGAACGGCAGAAATCATCTCACTTAACCTTGCCCTTTCGATGGGGCCGGGCACTCTGATCGAGGAGATGATCGAGGAGGAAACGGTAAGGTGGGACATCGGCCTTCTGCGGTCACTCACGCGCACGCCATTTCAGCACATTCGGCAAGTGCGAGGTGTCGGCGACAGCATGGAACCCACGCTCCGCACGGCGGATCGGATACTGATCGATACTTCGGAACGAACTTTAACCCGTATGCACGGCATTTACTGGATTGATCACTTCGGGGCGCATGGCTTGAAGCGTCTCCGCGCGGCAGGGCAGGGCCGAATTGTCATCTCTTCGGACAACAAGGTTGCCGGCGGCCCAGACTTCGAGGTCGATGCCGACGAGTTGCGCATTCATGGCCGCGCAATTGGGACGTGGCGCGAGCTTTGAAGCGTCTATCCCTCGCCGTTGTTGGCGCTGATCACCCTAACAAAAAGGGGCCAACCCGCCGGTTTGAGATCGCGCTTTGCCTGCCCGGCGAGCCTGTCCATCTCGTGCCCGAGCCGAAGAACCCCGTCGACCCACAAGCGGTAGCGGTCTATTCGGACCGCCATATTCAGATCGGCTATATCCGAGCGGAACGCGCCCAGCTGATCGGCAGCGCACTGAGTCGCGGCGGCGTGAGCGCAATATTCCAAGAAAAGGCACAGTGGGGCGCGATCGTCCGAGCGCACTTGGATGGCACCGAGCCGGTGTTGCCGGAACCGAACGATTCCCGCGCTTTCGACTGGCCTCCGCCGGGATCGGAAGATGCCGACTGGTGGCCAGACGAGATCTACCCCGACGACTGACACCATATCGGTGTTGACATGTAACACCGATATGGTGTTTAAGGCCTCCCGTCACCAACCGGGAGGCATCTATGTCCCACATCGAACTGAACACGGACCGAGCGCTGCTCGACGCGCAGCAGGCTGAGGCCAACGCACTCGCCTACATGATCGTATCGCTTACAGCGCTGTTGCTGGCCGTCGCGCTCGTTGCATGGGCAATCTGGGCATGAGCGGCGCACACCTTTCGTCGCTCGGCATGGCCGGGCTGCACCTCGAAATGGTGTCGGGCCATGTCGCCAGCCTTGCGGCACGTGCATCGCAGAACACGGGGCTGATCGGCCAATATTCCGAGGAACTCGAAAACCAGTCGATCGCGCGCGACGCGTTCCGCGCCGAACTGGAGCGCGTCACGGGCCTGCCGGCCGATCTGATCGAGCGGAGGCTGTCGCTATGATCGTCGACAACTTCGCAGGCGGCGGTGGCGCATCCACCGGCATTGAGGCCGCGCTGGGCCGCGCCGTCGACCTCGCCATCAATCACGATGAGCAGGCCATTCAGATGCACGAGGTCAACCACCCCGGCACCCGCCACATCCGCAATAATATCTGGCAGATCGACCCGCGCGAGGTGACAGCTGGGCAGCATGTCGAGCTGGCGTGGTTCAGCCCCGACTGCAAGCATTTCAGCAAGGCGAAGGGCGGCAAGCCGCGCGAGAAGTCGATCCGCGACCTCGCATGGGTCGTGGTGCTGTGGGCGCAGCGGGTGAAGCCCGATGTCATCCTGCTGGAGAATGTCGAGGAGTTCCGCACCTGGGGGCCGCTCTGCGATGAGGGTAAGCCGATCAAGGAACGGGCGGGCGAGACGTTCGACAAATGGCAGCGCGAACTGCGCAAGGCCGGTTACAAGATCCAGTGGAAGGAGCTGCGCGCTTGCGACTACGGCGCGCCCACCATCCGCAAGCGCTTCTTCATGATCGCCCGCGCCGACGGCAAGCCTATCGTCTGGCCCGCGCCGACGCATGGCAAACCGGGATCGCCCGATGTCGAGAGCGGCAAGCTGCTGCCATGGCGCACCGCCGCCGAAATCATCGACTGGACGATTCCCTGCCCGTCGATCTTCGACCGCAAGAAGCCGCTGGCCGAAAAGACCCTGCGCCGGATTGCCCACGGCATCATGAAGTTCGTCGTCAACAACCCGACGCCCTTCATCGTGCCGCTGACCCACCACGGTAGCTCTGGGCGGTCCTATGGCCTGTCCGATCCGCTGCCCACAGTGACAGGCGCGAACCGGGGCGAAATGGCGCTGGTGTCGCCCCACATCACCAAGTTCCGCTCTGGCGCAGTCGGCCACGGTGTCGATGAACCGATGCACACGGTCACGGCTAACAGCTTCGTGAAGCGCCCCGGCGGCTCCGCACCGCTGGGCTTGGTCGAGGCGGCCCTGTCGCCCTTTGCCACCTATGCCCAGCAGGGCGGCGCCAACCGGCCCGCCGATGAGCCGATGCACACCGTCACGGCGTCGAATAAGGATCAGAACTGCATCGCCGCAGCCCATCTGGTTCATGTCGGGAACGGCGAGCGCGCTGGGCAGGCGCCGCGCGCCATGGACGGGGAAAAGCCGCTGGGCACGGTCGTCGCCGGCGGCACAAAGCATCATGCCGTGATGGCCTTCATGCAGAAGTTCGCGCAGAACGGCAAAGGCTCCGACCCAGGCGACCCGCTGCACACCGTCATGGCAGGCGCACCGCGCCACGCCGTCATCTGCGCCCATATCGAGCAGGCCAACGGCGGCCCCAACAATGAGAACCTCGCCGGTCGCGCGGCCAATGATCCGCTGTCGACCGTCGCCACCAGCGGCTCGCAGCAGCGCGTCGTCACTTCCAACCTGCTGAAGCTGCGCGGCACCTGCCGGGACGGCCAGCCCACGGACGAACCGCTGCACACGATCAGCGCCGGCGGCACCCACATGGCGGAGGTCCGCGCCTTCCTCATCAAATATTACGGCAACGAGCCGGACGGGTCGGGCCTATCCAGCCCACTCGGTACGGTTACGGTGAACGACCGCTTCGGCCTGGTCACCGTCATGGTCGAGGGCGAGGAATATGTGATCGTCGACATCGGCATGAGGATGCTGACGCCGCGCGAGCTGTTCAACGCGCAGGGTTTCCCGCCCGATTACATCATCGAGCACGACGCCCACGGCCTGCCCATCACCAAAACTGCCCAGGTCGCCAAGTGCGGCAACAGCGTCTGCCCGCCGATCGCGGAAGCGCTGGTGCGCGCTCAGTTCCCGGCGGAGGTCAGTCGGATTGAAGCGGCGGCAGCATGAACGGCCTCACAAGCTATGTCCCGCTCGCTGATGAGGCTGCCGCGGCGGTGAAACGGCGCGAGGCGCAATTTCCGGAACTGATCGTCGCCGGAAAAATATCGGGCGAACAGGCCGCGCAGGAAATTCGCGTCTGGCGGTCCATTGCTTCGGATTGGCACTGGGTCGTGTCGCTGGAGCGGCGAGACGCAGAACCAGCAACGCTGGAGGAGAAGGTCGCTGCGCTGGAGGAGAGCTGCCGCCGTGCGGAACGCGCGCTGCGCAAGGCTTTTGCGGCGGCGGACAGCAGCGTGCGCACCGCATGGCAGCGGGAAATGCCGATCGCGCTCATCGCCGACCGATACGGCGAGGCCGCTGCCCCATTCCTGACCGAGTGGGACCGCTACTGGCGCTTCGCGGATCTGTTCACATGGTATCGCCGCGATCTACCCGGCAGCGACCGCTATGGCATCGCTCATTTTGTTGAGCGGCATATCCAGACCGCGCGCCAGATGAGGGCTGCCGCATGAACGCCCCGGCTCGCATCAACAAGGCCCGCGATCCGGCATTGATCGCATTTGTAGAGGCACTTGCGCGGGCGCAGGTTGCAAGAGACATTGCCGCCCTTCGCGCCGCGCGAGGAGGCGGCCTGAATGGAGATAGCGATGCGGACGGTCATCTACGCCCGGTTCAGCAATGAAAATCAAAACCCTCGGTCCACGGCCGATCAGATAGCCCTCTGTCGCCAGCGCGCTGAGCAGGAAGGCTGGACGATTGTCGGCACGTTCGAAGATGCGGCCATCTCCGGAGCCGCCGGGATTGGCGAAGATCAGCGGCCCGGTCTGAATTCGATGATGCGCATGGTCGAGGCCGGCGGCGTCGACCAGGTGCTTGCCGAGTCAACCGACCGCATATCGCGCCATGTCGCAGATGCCCACAATTTGCGCGAACGCATCGAGTTTGCTGGCGCGCGCCTTTTCACACTGTTCGACGGCACCGTTACCCCCATGATCGGCCTGGTGAAGGGCTTCATGGATGCGCAGTTCCGCACGGATCTCGCAAAGCGCGTGCGGCGTGGCCAGATCGGCACGGTGAAGCAGGGCAGGGCCAGTGGCGGCATTCCATATGGCTATGTCCAAGCGAACAAGCTGGATGACAAGGGCGGCGTCATTCGCGGCCTGCGCGAGATCGACCCGGAAAAAGCAGAGATCGTTCGCCGCATCTTCACGGAATATGCAAGTGGCAAAAGCCCTTTCGCCATCGTGCGCGATCTGAATGGGGAAGGGGTGCCCGGCCCTCGAGGCAAGCTGTGGCACAGCACCGCGCTACACGGTGAGAAGAACCACAAGCGCGGTATTCTCCGCAATGAAATCTACATCGGCATTTTGACCTACGGCCGCAGCCGTCAGGTTGTGAATCCACAGACCCGTCGGCGCCTCATGCGTTACAACAGCGAAGAGGAAGTCATGCGCGTGCCAGTGCCCGACATGCGCATCATCGATGATGAGCTGTGGCACAAGGTGCAGGAACATCTGGAAGCCAACAGCACCCTACAGCCTAGTCGTGCGCGGCGACCAAAGCATATCCTATCCAAGCTATCATTCTGCGGCGTATGCGGTGCCGATTTCGTCCGCACAACGAGCAATCATTGGGGATGCAGCGTCAAGCGCTATGGCGGCGCGTGCACCAACAATCGGCTGATCAGGACCGACGATTTCGAGCGGCGGGTGCTGGCAGACCTAAAGGCGGGCATGCTCGCGCCCGACTTGGTCAGCGCCTATGTCCGCGAATACCACCGCGACTTCGCACGAGCCGCCGCCGACCTCGGCCGTGATCGAGCAAAGATCGAACGTAAGCTGGAGGAAGCGCAGCGACGCAAGGGCCGCATGCTGAAGGCCTTCGCAGATGGCGGCAGCGAATTCGATGAAATCCGCGAAATGCTTGCCAATGCGCGCAAGGATGTCGATCAGCTCACGCGCGAACTGGCGAACATGGATGCCGTGCCCACGGTCCTCACGCTCCACCCGCACATGGAGGAAGTTTACAGACGCCAAGTTGAGGAGCTGGATCAGGCCCTAGCAGCACCCGAAGCAAGGCTTGAGGCAGTCCCCCGCTTGCGGGCAATGATTGCCCGCGTCGTAGTGCATCCTAATTTGGAGAAGAAGCGCGGCGTCATCGTGGAAGTCGTGCGCCAGATGGATGAGATCCTTGCGATGGCGACTGGGGCGGAGCGCCTGCGCCGATAGGCGCGCTGCAATCGACGATTTCACCGTGAACCGGGACACGAAAAACCCCGCCGTTGAGGGCGGGGTCAAAAATTATCCGCTGTCAAAACGACTAGTGGGAATGCCGCAGGCCGTAAGCCGCCCGGAAAGTGGAAGCTGTGACGGAACTACGCACTCCCTTACGAGCTGCCACTATTAGCGGGAGGGATACTCCCAGCAGGATAGCATTTATGCACGCCATGGGGACGTTCGCCGCCGCCACAGAGACGAAGAAATGGAAGGCCAATTCGCCCGCTCGCGGGTCTTTGCTCATCCAGTGCTTGCTGCCATTGACGTCGCGCTTCAGCGCAACATCGCTTAGCAAGCCAATGATGGCGATCGGCAGAAGAACGCCAACCTTCCAAGACATGGCGGTATCTAGCAGGAAGTCCACGCGGTCGATGTCGGCTTGATTCGCGCGCTTGTCGTGCTGCAATTCAGCCGCAAGGACCAGCATCCGCTTGCGCGACCGATGGGCAGCAGCCTGTGCGAGAAGCGAGATCGCGACATAGCCGACCATGATCGCCAAAATGGGCCAAATCCCTGCGATGATGTCGAAAAAGGTCATGCCAGCTTATCTCGCACAATCGGGTTGATACAATCTGAACGCATTACCGCTTGCCTCGTTTCCTTCGGTTTTCCTCTCTGACTTGCGCCAGGTCAGACCTCAGTTTCCAGCTCACGGCATATTTGAGCCCGTACAGTATCAGCCAACATCCATAGCAGATGGGTAACGCTCCGTCATGCGTCAATGCATATTGCTTGGCCTGATCGAACGGCTTGCTGAATTCGGCCATAAGCGCCACGAAGCCAAGGATCGCTGCAAACGATCCATGAAACTTGACGGTGAACTTCCTGAACTCACTATGCCCGTCTTCACATTTCAAAGGCGCGCCCCCCGGCGTTGCGTGTGGCGGCCTTTACAGCCTAGGTCGTCATTCTGCAATAATCTCGGTCGCTAGGGAATTACGCTAATGCACCGTGTCTTTCGGCAAATTCGTCACAGTAATGGTTGGCTATCGAACGCGACCACCAGCCGCCTTCACCGGGAAGCGGCAGAACGGGAAGTTGCACTAGCTGGAACCGATCGATCATGAGGTCGAACAGCCGGATTTCGTCGGGATGCACGACATCCTCGGCATCATGGAGAACTACCGCCTTGAACCGCGCGCCGGAAAGGTCTTCCTGCGTCACCATTGTTCGCCACAGCAGGTTTAGGCAGTCGGCTTTGGTTGTCGGGCCGGGGCGTTCATTGACACACAGGATCAGTCGATCGTCCCCGTCCGCGACTTTCGTTACTGCCGCCAACGTCCCCGGATCATTCGGGTAACCGCCCACGAAGATGCGGTAATCGCCATCGGACCATTGGCCAAGTGCATTGCGAAGCATGGGGCCGATGACCTCTGCCTCTCCCCATGCAGGGATGAAGACGGCGATTCGTCCTGGCGTTTCAGAAGGTGGCAAGGTGGCTGTCGTCATGCGCGTGTGACGCGAATAGACAGTCAGGTTGCGCCACCACCGCCGAACCAGAAACATGATATCGACAAGGAAATCATCGACCCCGCCGATGGCCAGGCCGACCACCGCGAACAGCAATATTTCCTGGTGAATAATCGCCAATACCGCCGTCAGCGATTGCGCCATTTGCCCACGCCCCCATTTGCCCGTTGCGGCCAGTGGCAAAAGTTGTTGGGAATTCATAGCCTTGTCGCGCGAATTTTTTCGCGAAGGGCGCGGCGCGCGGTGCAGTTTCCGTTCAAACGGTTCTTCGCCGCGTTGGGCCGAATCGCCTGTGAGCAGGGACGCTGCTATGGTCACGAATTGCCGGTACGATGACTCGACATAAGATCGTGGCACCTTGAGCAGTCTCTTGGAGCGATAAGGTAGGAGGGCGTGAATGACCGGAGATATGGATGTCAATTATCTCCTGCACAGGCAGCAGGTTTCCTTGATACGCGCTCAGATGAGCCGGTCGAAGAAAGGGCGCGCGGCCTATGAGGGTCTGGCGCGCGGTTATACAGATCAGATAGACGCCTATCGTGAGGAAAATGCGCGGATGGTGAACATCCCCCATTGATGGCTGCGCTTCGGGTACGGAACCCCGATATGAGGCCGTGCTCATTTATCCCCTGTTCAGGGTTTGGCCGCCATGACGCGTGGATGGTCAACCTATCTCTTCGCGCCCTCACCGTTGCTCTGCCCGCCGGAGCGTTGCTTTTGTCTTCCTGTGCTACCGTGTCGCCCGAATCGCGATTGCGAACTGGCTTGGTCGAGGCAGGGCTTTCGCCGCGAATGGCGCGATGCATGGCCGAGCGGATGATGGATCGGCTGAGCCTGATCCAGTTGCGGCGGGTGCAGTCGCTGGCGTCGATCCGCAAATCACGCATGGAGGATATGACGGTCGATCGGTTCCTCTACAAGGTGCGGGCGCTGGAGGATCCTGAGATATTCATGGTCACCAGCAAGGCGGCGATTATGTGTGCTATTTCGTGAAGGAAATGGTGAATTGAACGGGATTTCCGGAATCGATTTTGCAATTTTGCAAAGTTGATTTGCGAAATCGGTCTGGCGTCCCCCGGCCGGCTGTGCTTTAGCGCCGCCATCAGCTTTTCAGGCGAAAGGACGGGCCGGGCCCATGAACATTCACGAATATCAGGCGAAGGAACTGCTGGCGAAATATGGCGCGCCGATCGCCGCCGGCTACGCCGCTTTCTCGGTCGATGAAGCCGTTGAGGCCGCCAAGAAGCTCCCCGGACCGCTCTATGTCGTAAAGTCGCAGATCCACGCTGGCGGTCGCGGCAAGGGCAAGTTCAAGGAACTTGGTCCCGACGCGAAGGGCGGCGTCCGTCTGGCCTTCAACCTGGACGAGGTGAAGGCCCACGCCACCGACATGCTGGGCAATACGCTGGTCACCATCCAGACCGGCGAAGCGGGCAAGCAGGTCAACCGCCTGTATGTGACCGACGGCGCCGACATCGCCAAGGAATTCTATCTGGCCCTGCTGGTCGACCGTGGCAGCAGCCGCATCGCGTTCGTCGTATCGACCGAAGGTGGCATGGACATTGAAGAGGTCGCCCATTCGACGCCTGAAAAGATCCACACCTTCACCGTCGATCCCGCAGCAGGTTTCCAGCCGCACCACGGCCGTTCGGTCGCCGCTGCGCTGGGCCTGACCGGTGATCAGGCGAAGCAGGCCGCGAAGGTCGCCTCCTCGCTCTACGCCGCGTTCCTTGATACCGACGCCGAGCAGATCGAAGTCAACCCGCTGGCGCTGACCGAGCAGGGCAACCTGCTGGTGCTCGACGCCAAGGTCGGTTTCGACGGCAACGCGATGTTCCGCCACAAGGACATCGCCGAACTGCGCGACCTGACCGAGGAAGATCCGGCGGAAGTCGAAGCCAGCGAATATGACCTGGCATACATCAAGCTGGACGGTAACATCGGCTGCATGGTGAACGGCGCGGGCCTGGCCATGGCGACCATGGACATCATCAAGCTGAACGGCGAATTCCCCGCCAACTTCCTGGACGTCGGTGGCGGCGCTTCCAAGGAGAAGGTGACCGCGGCCTTCAAGATCATTCTGAAGGACCCGGCGGTGAAGGGCATTCTCGTCAACATCTTCGGTGGCATCATGAAGTGCGACATCATTGCCGATGGCATCGTCGCCGCCGCCAAGGAAGTTGACCTGTCGGTTCCTCTGGTCGTTCGCCTGGAAGGCACGAACGTCCAGCAGGGCAAGGACATTCTGGCATCGTCGGGCCTGGCGATCGTCCCCGCGGACGACCTGGGTGATGCGGCCAAGAAGATCGTGGCGGAAGTGAGGAAGGCAGCCTGAGGCACTTTCCGGCCATTTAATCAGACACCATGGGCGCAGGCGGTCTTTTTGAGGGCCGCCTGCGTCCTTGTCCGCATATGCGGGCGATGGCGTGAAACCGAAAGGATGTTGCGATGAAGATCCTTGTGCCCGTGAAGCGGGTCATTGACTATAATGTGAAGCCTCGGGTGAAGGCGGACGGGACGGGCGTTGATCTGGCGAACGTCAAGATGAGCATGAACCCGTTCGACGAGATCGCGGTCGAGGAAGCCATCCGCCTGAAGGAGAAGGGCGTGGCGACCGAGGTGGTTGCGGTGTCGATTGGCGTTGCCAAGGCGCAGGAAACGCTGCGCACGGCGCTGGCCATGGGCGCGGACCGCGCGATCCTGATCCAGACCGACGATGAAGTCGAACCGCTGGGCGTCGCCAAGCTGCTCGCCAAGGTGCAGGAAGAGGAAGGCGCTGGCCTGATCATCCTGGGCAAGCAGGCGATCGACGACGACAGCAACCAGACCGGCCAGATGCTGGCGGCTCTGCTGAACCTGCCGCAGGGCACCTTTGCGTCGAAGGTCGAGGTCGAGGGCGACAAGGTCAGCGTGACCCGCGAGGTCGATGGCGGCCTGGAGACGGTGAAGCTGAACGTCCCGGCTATCGTCACCACCGACCTGCGCTTGAACGAGCCGCGCTATGCTTCGCTGCCCAACATCATGAAGGCGAAGAGCAAGCCGCTTAGCACCAAGACGCCCGCCGATTATGGCGTGGACATCGCGCCGCGTCTGGAGACGCTGAAGGTTACCGAACCGGCCGCGCGTTCGGCTGGCGTCAAGGTGGCCGATGTCGATGAACTGGTCGCGAAGCTGAAAGCTCTGGGCGTCGCTGCCTGACCATCATTCCAAGCCTGTTCGGGCTGAGCCGGTCGAAGCCCTTCGACACGCTCAGGGCGAACGGGGATAGAGGATCGAGAATATGAAGACTCTGGTATGGGTTGAACATGAGGGCGGCGCCGTCAAGGACGCGACCCTTTCCGCCGTCACCGCTGCTGCGAAGCTGGGTGAAGTGCATCTGCTGGTCGCTGGCGCTGGCGTCGGCGGCGTTGGTGAAGCTGCTGCCAAGATCGCTGGCGTGGGCAAGGTCCATGTCGCCGACGACGCGGCCTTTGGCCATGCGCTCGCTGAAAATGTCGCGCCGCTGATCGCCGATCTGATGGGTAGCCATGACGCCTTCGTCGCGCCTGCCACCAGCAACGGCAAGAATATCGCGCCGCGCGTCGCGGCTCTGCTGGACGTGATGCAGATCAGTGACATATTGTCGGTGGAGAGCGAAGACACCTTCACGCGTCCCATCTATGCGGGCAACGCCATCGCGACCGTCAAGTCGAAGGACGCGAAGAAGGTCATCACCGTACGCGGCACCGCTTTTGAAAAGGCGGAGCGTGAGGGCGGTTCGGGCGCGGTGGAAGCCGTGTCGTCGACCGGCGACAAGGGTCTGTCGAGCTTCGTCGGCGCTGAGATCGCCAAGCAGGAGCGTCCGGAACTGACCTCTGCGAAGGTGATCGTGTCGGGCGGCCGTGCGCTGAAGGATGGCGAGACGTTCGAGCAGGTGATCTTCCCGCTGGCCGACAAGCTGGGCGCGGCGGTTGGCGCGTCGCGCGCTGCCGTTGACGCGGGTTACGTGCCCAATGACTATCAGGTCGGCCAGACGGGCAAGATCGTTGCGCCGGAAGTCTATATCGCGGTCGGCATTTCCGGCGCGATCCAGCATCTGGCGGGGATGAAGGACAGCAAGACCATCGTCGCCATCAACAAGGATGAGGATGCGCCGATTTTCCAGGTCGCGGACATCGGCCTGGTGGGCGACCTGTTCAAGGTCGTGCCGGAATTGACGAGCAAGCTGTAAGGGATTTTAGCTCCGTTCGAGCCGGGCTGGTCGATGGCCGCATGGGCCATGGGTAAGGCTGGGGCGAACGGCGTGGGAATACATAGTTTGCAGAAAGAGGGCGCGGCCGTTGGTCGCGCCCTTTTCATTGTCATTCGCAGCGTATGTCATTGCGATCGATGGCGCGGCCCGCCAGCGCGCCGCCGCCTGCGCCCAAAATGGTGCCGAGCGTTTTCGAGCCGCCCGGTGCGATGATGTTGCCCAGGACGCCGCCCGCGATCGCGCCGACAATCGTGCCGGTGGTGCCATCGTCGCGCTTGCAATAATAGCGGCCGTCGGCGTCGCGATAGATATAATCATTTTCGCCAATCGGGCGGCCTGAATAATAGGGGCCGGGGCCGGACGGACGATCATAGCCGTAGCGGTCGCCATAGCGGTCCGACGTACAGGCGGCGAGCGGCAGCGCCAGCAGCGCGGCAGCGATAAGGGGGGTGCGCATTCATCTCTCTCCTCATTTTATCCCGCTCTGGCGACAACCCCTGACAGGGCAGGAAGTTGCGTGACCGGAACGGTTAGCGGAGAGGCGGGAGAATGGTGGAAAATAGTCCGCCCGCCACAACGCCGCGAAAGGGGGGGAAACGCGGAGCCGGGCGGGCGTTGCCAGCGGCCAGAGGGATTAGCCGCCGGAACTGGAATTTTTAAACGATCGGCCGGTCAGCTGGCGAGTGGCGACGTCGATGCCGAGGGGGTGTGACGCGGCGCGCTGGGCGTGACCGAAGGTGAAAGGTCGCTGCTGCCAAGCGTGCTGGCGTTGCCCGTCCGATGGGACAGGTCATCGCGCGCCTGATTATAGCGGGAGACAAGGTCTTCCTTGAACTCGGTCAGCTTGCCTTCGTCATACAGCTTCTTGCCGACATAGCCGGCGATGGCGCCGAAAATCAGAGTACGGATCATTTTGTCTCGCTCCTTGCGATTGGACTTGCCAGGATTTGCAAGGATAACCGGCAGAGCGGCGTTGGGTTCCGGACCCATTCGGGTAATCGACAGGGCGAGGACAGGAGGCGATGGGAAGTCGCGTCCGCGCGGTCAGACCTGCTCTGCGGCCTTTGCCGTGGCGGCTTCGCGGCGGGCGCGATTGGTGTCGGCGATATCCTGACGCTGGGCCATGGCGAGGAAGGCTGCTTCCGACCGCAGGCAGCGATAGCGGACATTGTCCAGGGTCGCGGCGTCGGCGTCGCGACGGGCCTGGGCGGCGAGGCCGTGATAGTCGGGATGGGACATGGGCTTTGCTCCCTTGCTGAAAAACGGATGCCGCCGGGAGGCAGGCCGGGCGCCGCATCATGCAGCGTCCGGCCCGATCGAATTATTGCGCGTGCGCGATATTCACGGCAGCCATCTTGCCGCGACCGTCCTGCTCCAGATCATAGGAGACGCGGTCCTTTTCGCGCAGCGTGGCCAGGCCAGCGCGCTCAACGGCGGTGATGTGGACGAATGCGTCCGGGCTGCCGTCATCGGGAGCGATGAAGCCATAGCCCTTGTCGGCGTTGAAAAATTTGACGGTTCCGACGATGCTCATGGGTATTTCCTTCTTCGTGCGGCGCGTCCCGTGTGGACGGGCCTTGCGCTAGAGGGGCAGGGAAAGAAGGAAGTTTGGTGCCGCAAAGCGCCGAAAGACCGTCGATTTGCGACTGTAGCAGGGGCTGTATAGGGCAAGGGGCGCGCAATAGCAAATCGGACGGGAAAGGGGATCGCGTGCGCGAGCCTGTCAGCCCACCTCCGTCAGCGCCGCGAAGCCGAAAAAGGCGTCGCGGGCGCGGGCGGCGGCGGCTTCATAGGGGCGGCGCTGCGCTTCCTCCAGCAGGCTGAGAGCTTCGCTTTCCTGTGGAGTGAGGTCGCGCTCATAGGCGTCAATGTCGTAGATGTCGCCGCTCTCTTCACCGTCGAAGCCGGGTGGGGCGGGATAGTCGGTGCGCCAGGCTTCGCGCTCCTCATCCCACCATGCGCCGCGCAGGCGGGCGGCGGCTTCATCGGGCGGAAGGGTGGCGCGATCGACGATTGGAGGGCGAAGTTCACACCGTTCATGGGAGGGGTGGGGATCGGCCCTTTTGCTGTCCTGCAACGCCATGCGCGCGGCGATGAAGAGGGCGGCGGAGGCTCCGGGAGAGAGGGCGGTGGCGGTGGCTTCGATGCGGTCGGGGAGGGCGGGATCGAGCGCGGCGAGATCGGCCAGGGCGGCTTCGTCCATATCGGGTGCGTCGGGGTGCGCGGGGGCGGGGCCGGGCTGGTCCGCCTGATCCGCTATCCGGTCTTCCGGGCAGATGAGGTCGAGAAAGGCGGCGAAATCCTGCGCGACGACGCGGGCGAGCGCGGCGTCGGAGCCTTCCGGTGGGTTGTCGGCCATACGGTCGAGGCGGGAGAGCATCGACATGGCGAGGCGGTTGTCGTGGCGGCGGCGGGTGATGGTGTCTTCGTCCTTGTGGATCACTTCCTCATGGCCGGTTAGGGCGCGGGCGAGCAGTTCGTCGGCGAGGCGCGCGCGGGCGATGAGGATGGCCGCGTCCCAGCCAAGGCGAAAGGCCGCGCCGTCGCGGCGGATGCGCAGGGCATAGGCGGCGCGGGTGCTGATCTGCGCGGCGTCGCAGGCGGAGCGGATGATGCCGGTGGCGGCGAGGGTTTCAAGGAAGTGCCGCTGCCGCGCGGGGCTCCAGCCGTCGGCGCGGACTTGATCGGCGGCCGTGGGGAGGGAGGAGAAGTGGTAGGACATGGCAAAGCTCCTTTTTATGGGAGGGTTTGCCCGGGAGGGTATAACAGGTGAGGGGTTGTAGGACAGAACAAAATGGGAACGGCGGTGGCGTCAGGGATATTGTTGCCGGGTGTGTTTGACGGTCAATATTTCTATGACGTCGGCTCCGACGCGGTAGACGAGCATGTAATTGGGGGTGACGAGGGCTTCCCGCGTCTCGGGGACACGACCGGCGCGATACATGTAGGGATGATCGGCCAAGCGAGTGGCGGTATATTCCAGCAGTTCTGCAAGGCGAGCGGCAGCGGCGGGATTGCGATCAGAGATATAGTCGATGATGCGCCGCGCATCCTCGCGCGCGATCGGGCGCCAAATAACGTGCGGCATCAGACGTGCTTGGCTTTCTTCGCCTCAATGATCGCGCGCAGTTCCGCCATGACCTGATCGTGCGGGATGCCGGGCCGGGGATCGGCCAAGGACGCCTCCACCTGTGCGCGAAACCAGGCGTCATAAGCCTCGGCTTCCTCGGTCGTCGCGAACTCGGACTCGATGGGGGTGAGTTTGGTCATCGAGAGAATATATCAATCACGCCCCATCAAACCAAGTTGATTAAGGTTTGGGACTGTTTGCCAGATGCAGTGCCTTGTCGATAGAGTCCAGATATGAGAGGGCGCTGAGCGTTGGACAAATAGCGTAGTGCCTCGCAATTGCTGGACTTAGTGCTGTACGTTTCATGGAAGACGCCGTCGCGGCGAAGGGGGAAAAATGGCCATTTTGGATGAAGTCGCTGCATGGAAGCTGGAGGCCGCAGACGAGGATTCAAAGCGATATTTCTACCACATTGGCGAGGTTCGTGATCTTGAGAATGGTAGCAAATCTTATGTAATAGGACGAAAAGGAACTGGCAAAACCGCAATATGTAAATACTTTGAAACTACAGAGGACTATAATAGGTTTTGTATAAAGCTGTCATTTAAGGAATTTCCCTTCAACCTGCTATATGGATTGGAGGACAAGGATTATACTCGTCCCAGCCAATATATTTCTCTCTGGAAATATTTCATATATAATTCAATTCTGAAAATGATGGCCACGAATGCTGCCGTTGATAGCTCTACTCGAGGGCGCCTGTCAGCTATCTATCCTACTGACTCCTTTGACTATATGTCTTCTGTGATCCAGAAATGGACAAAAAAATCTATGGGACTGGCGATTTTGGGCGTGTCTGGTCAATCAGCTACAGATCGACAAATTCAAAAGCTCGAAGATATCTGGCAGGAACTTATTCCTGCAATGGAAAAAATAATAACAGATCATGTTGATGGTTCGAAATACTACGTCGTATTTGATGAGCTAGATGAGGACTACCGAAATTACTGGGAGGAAGATTCTAGAAGCAAATATATATCATTGGTAACAAGCCTATTTAAGGCAGTTTCTAACGTAAAAAGAGTTTTTTCAGAGCGGAATATTGGTATCCACCCAATAGTTTTTCTGCGAGATGATATCTACGAGCTTTTATCTGATCCTGATAAAAATAAGTGGGAAGACCAAAAAATCTCTCTTAATTGGAAAAGGGAGAAAATTAAGCATATGCTTGGGTTTAGAATATCAAGGTCATTTGATGAGCATTCTGACTATTTCAATTTTGACATTATGTTTCCTAGAATTTTACAACATAAAACCGTTAATTTAAACAGCAATAGGATCGTTAATGTATTTGACTTCATTTATGAATTAACTCACTCGCGGCCGAGAGATTTTGTCAGATTTCTGCGAGATTGTGCGAAGTCATCGATCGAACAGGGTCACAAGCTTATAACCAGTGACACCGTGAGGGGCATTGACAGCGAATACTCCAATCATTTGCGTCAAGAATTGATTAACGAGGTGAGTGGAGTTATTCCTGACATAAATAACATTTTGTCAGTAATAGGCGCTACTCACAATCAGAGATTCTCACCCGATAAGTTTATAGAACTAATAGAGAACTACGCTAAAAGTAACGACTGTGATAATTACACCAAGAATTTGGGTCCATTATACATCGCAAAAATTCTATTTCATTTCAGCATAATTGGTAATGCTCCCAGATCCTCAGGAAACAGGCCGGTTTATAAGTTTCAAAGGGAATATCTCACCCTGAACAATAACGAGCCGATCGTTGTGCATAGAGGGTTGTTGAGGACGTTAGGGCTGCAATGATATAAGAAGGAGGCTTCGCTGCGGATCACTCCGCCGCAACCGCCTCCATCCCCAACAACGGCGCCAAATAGCGCCCGGTAAAGCTCCGGGCGTTCTTCGCTACCTTCTCCGGCGTGCCTTCGGCGACGACTTCGCCGCCTTTGACCCCGCCTTCCGGCCCCATGTCGATGATCCAGTCGGCGGTCTTGATGACGTCGAGATTGTGTTCGATCACGACGACGCTGTTGCCCTGTTCGACCAGGGCGTGGAGGACTTCGAGGAGTTTGCGGACGTCTTCGAAGTGGAGGCCGGTGGTGGGCTCGTCCAATATGTAGAGGGTCTGGCCGGTGGCGCGGCGGGAGAGTTCCTTGGCGAGCTTGACGCGCTGGGCTTCGCCGCCGGACAGGGTGGTGGCCTGCTGGCCGACCTTGATATAGCCGAGGCCGACTTCGGCGAGCATCGCCATCTTGTCGCGGATGGGGGGGACGGCCTTGAAGAATTCCACCGCGTCCTCGACGGTCATGTCGAGCACGTCGGCGATGCTGTGGCCCTTGAACTTCACCTCCAGCGTTTCGCGATTGTAGCGCGCGCCGTGGCAGACGTCGCAGGTGACATAGACGTCGGGGAGGAAGTGCATTTCGATCTTGAGCAGGCCGTCGCCGGTGCAGGCTTCGCAGCGGCCGCCCTTGACGTTGAAGCTGAAGCGGCCGGGCTTGTAGCCGCGCGCCTGCGCTTCGGGGAGGCCTGCGAACCAGTCGCGGATGTTGGTGAAGGCTCCCGTGTAGGTGGCCGGGTTGGAGCGGGGGGTGCGGCCGATGGGCGACTGGTCGATGTCGATCACCTTGTCGCAATGTTCGAGGCCGGTGATCTTGTCATGCGGCCCGGCGACGATGCGCGCGCCGTTCAGGGTGCGGGCGGACGCGGCGTAGAGGGTGTCGATGGTGAAGCTGGACTTGCCCGATCCCGATACGCCGGTGATGCAGGTGAAGGTGCCGAGCGGGATGCTGGCGGTGACGTTCTGCAGATTGTTGGCGCGGGCGTTGTGGACGGTGAGCTTCTTGCCATTGCCCTTGCGGCGCTTTGTGGGGACTTCGATGCGGCGGGTGCCGTTCAAATAGTCCGCGGTCAGGCTGTCGCGGTGGGCGAGCAGTTCGTTGAGGGTGCCCTGCGCGACGATGGTGCCGCCGTGGACGCCTGCGCCCGGTCCCATGTCCACGATATAGTCGGCCATGCGGATCGCGTCCTCGTCATGCTCCACGACGATGACGGTGTTGCCGAGGTCGCGCAGGCGCTTCAAGGTGACGAGCAGGCGGTCATTGTCGCGCTGGTGCAGGCCGATGCTGGGTTCGTCGAGGACGTAGAGGACGCCCGACAGGCCGCTGCCGATCTGCGACGCGAGGCGGATGCGCTGGGACTCGCCGCCTGACAGGGTGCCGCTGGTGCGGTCGAGGTTCAGATAGTCAAGGCCGACATTGTTGAGGAAGCCGAGGCGCTCGACAATTTCCTTGAGGATGGCCTTGGCGATCTGGTTCTGTTGGTCGGTGAGCTGGGCGGGGAGGGTGGAGAAGAAGCCGAGCGCGTCCACCACCGAGCGGCGGGTGGACATGGAGATGTCCTCGCCAGCGATCTTGACGGCGCGGGCTTCGGG